>NZ_CP027762.1:2299701-2602141 GCF_003852315.1 Pseudomonas sp. LBUM920 | reverse complement strand
ATGAAGATTTCCAAGGCGCTGCAAATCAACCGTGGGAACTGGCTTGCCTGCGATGGCGATGGCTCAGTCACAGATAGGTTGGCTGGCCTGCCGATATCGCAGGCAAGCCAGCTCCCACATTTTTTAACCGTGTTCGACCGAGGCTATTGCTGGGTCAGCTGCGACCACAACGCCGGCGCACCCGCCGACTTGGCAATCGCTTCCAGACGCGCCGCGTGCTCAGCCAGATCCTGCTCACTGGCACGGATGATGGTGGTCGGCTTGCGATCAGCCGGCAGGCGGCGGATTTCTGAAGGGCGATTACCCGAACCTTCTGCCGAGCCTGTGCCGTCGGAGGCATTACCGGCCAGGGACAGGCTGGTTTGCCCGCCGGTCATGGTCAGGTAAACGTCGGCCAGAATCTCGGAGTCGAGCAAGGCGCCGTGGAGTTCACGGCCGGAGTTGTCGACGCCGTAGCGTTTGCACAAGGCATCCAGGCTGTTGCGCTGGCCTGGGTGACGCTCGCGCGCCATCATCAAGGTGTCGAGGATCGAGCAATGCTGGGAAATATCCGCACGCTCGGTCTGCCCCATCAGGGCAAATTCGTTATTGATGAAGCCGACGTCGAACGCCGCGTTGTGGATGATCAGTTGGGCGCCGTTGATGAATTCGAAAAACTCGTCGGCCACTTCGGCGAAGCGCGGCTTGCCCTTGAGGAACTCATCGGTGATGCCGTGGACGCCGATCGCGCCCTCGTCACTGTCACGGTCCGGTTGCAGGTAGACGTGGAAGTGACGCCCGGTAAGACGGCGACCTATCAATTCGACACAGCCGATTTCGATGATCCGGTGACCATCGGTCACCGGCATGCCGGTGGTTTCGGTATCGAGTACAACAGATCGGATGGCCATCAGGGTTCAGCTCTCAACGGTGGTATGCAGTGTGGTGTGCGTCAAAGGGCGCGATGTTAACACGTCAGTCGGCTCAGCTCTGTTTGTAGCCGCGCACTTCATCCACACCCCGATTGGCCAGCTGGTCGGCGCGCTCGTTGCCGGGGTGACCGATGTGCCCACGCACCCATTTCCAGGTGATGTTATGGCGATTGCATTGCTCATCGAGCAACTGCCAGAGGTCGGCATTCTTCACCGGTTCCTTGGCCGCGGTTTTCCAGCCGCGCTTTTTCCAGTTGACCATCCACTCGTTGATGCCCTTCATCACGTACTGGGAGTCGGTCACCAACAGCACGTCGCAACGGCGCTTGAGCTCTTCCAGGCCACGAATGGCACCCATCAGCTCCATGCGGTTGTTGGTGGTGTTGGCTTCGCCGCCCCACAATTCCTTCTCCACGCCCTTGCACACCAGCAAGGCGCCCCAGCCGCCGGGGCCGGGGTTGCCTTTGCAGGCGCCATCGGTGAAGAGTTCTACGCTATCGGTCATCGGTTGCATCCATCAAAACGGGCTGGCGATCATCGACCGACAGTATCCCGAGGCCGAAAAATTCGGCAGGTCATCAAAAAGAGGTTTACGGTTCGCTTTGCTTGCGATTGACCTTGGCCATCGGCATCGGCACCAGCTTGCCCATGGGCTGGCGCAGCACCTGACGCACCGGCCGCAGCCCGACCACGATCTTGCGCGCGACCAATAAATAGAAGCCGCCACCCGACAATTGCCAGGCGCCCGCCCGGCGCTCCCAGCCCGCCAGACGGCCTTGCCACTTGGCCGACGCAAGCGGCGGACGATAGCACCCGAAGCGGCGTTTCTCCAGCGCAAAGCCCAGCAGGTTCAGCCAATCGCCCACCCGCGACGGCGAGATGCAGCGTGCCTGGCGCAGGCCATCATGGGCAAACACATGGCGAAGGCCCCAGCTGCTCCAGGGGTTGATGCCGACAATCAGCAAATGGCCCCCAGGGCGCACACTGCTCGCGGCTTCGCGCAACAAACCATGGGGCGACAGGCAAAAATCCAGGCCATGCTGCAACACCACGACGTCGGCGGCATGCTCGCTCAAAGGCCAGGCCTGCTCCTCGCAGACGATCTCCACACCCGGCAACGGCGCACCGAGGCGCACATTGCGCTGCACCTGCGGCGCAGAAGGCGGCGTCTGCGCAGACGGGCCGTAATGCACCAGATAGCCACCAAAGAAGCGGCCCAGCTCGTCTTCGAGCATGCGCCGTTCTTCATCCAGCAAAAATTGCCCGATCGGCCCGGACAGCCATTCACGAGCTGCGCCGATCAGGGCCAGCCACTCAGGATCGGCCTGGGCGAACGCTTTATCAGTCATTGCATTCTCCAACTCGCCTAGACGTTCTAAGATGCACCAATGTGTTCAGCTTGGCGAATCGAAGAATGATACAGATCAGTGCCCTACCCGCCTTCACCGACAACTACATCTGGTTGTTACAAGACCCGCACACCCAGCGCTGCGCCGTGGTCGACCCCGGCGATGCCACGCCGGTACTGGCCTGGCTCAAGCAAAATCCGCAGTGGGCCCTCAGCGACATCCTGATCACCCACCATCACCATGATCATGTCGGCGGCGTCGAGCAACTCAAACGTGTGACAAACGCCAAGGTCTACGGCCCGGCAAACGAGAACATCCCGGCGCGGGACGTCGCATTGCAGGACAACGACCGCATCAGCGTACTGGGCCTGGACTTCGACGTTTATAGCGTGCCGGGCCATACCCTCGGCCATATCGCCTTTTACCATCAAGGCCTGCTGTTTTGTGGCGACACGCTGTTTGCCGCCGGTTGCGGCCGTCTGTTCGAAGGCACGCCGCAACAGATGTACACCTCGCTGGAACGCCTCGCCGCCCTGCCAGCCGAGACCCTGGTGTACTGCACCCACGAATACACACAAAGTAACCTCAAATTTGCCCAGGCGGTGGAGCCTGACAACGGCGATATCGCCGAACGGGTCGAACAGGTCAAGCATTTGCGGGCCCGCGGCGAGATGACGCTGCCGTCCAATCTCGCCCTGGAAAAACGTACTAACCCTTTTCTTCGTACCGCCGAAACATCCGTTAAACAAAAAGCGGACGAACGGAATAGGCGCGATAACCGCGCTGGGGCCGAGGTGTTTGCTAGCTTGAGGGCGTGGAAAGATAAGTTCTAAGCGGATGCAATCTGATACGGATTTTCTGAATGGTTGACCGGAACCAAAGCGCTTTCTAGAATCGCCCGACATTTTTGCCCGGAACTTACTTCCAGCCAATGTCGTCATCTATTCGTAAATCCATTTCTTCAGACGCATTGACCCGCCTGGCTCAAGCCGTGGCGGTGGCTGTGTCCGCTACTCTGGCGGGCTGCCAATCGACTCATTTCGCTGCACAATCCACCGTGCAACCCAAACCCAATCTTGCCGCCAAGATCAAGCAAAAACCTATTTGGCTCTCAGAGAAGCCCAGCCCCGAAGTCCCCCAGGATGTCTGGGAACGCATGCGACGGGGCTTTCAATTGCAGGACGGCCTGGGCGTCAACCCGCGCATTGAGCAACAGCGTTTGTGGTTCGCCAGCAACCCGTCCTTTTTGGAGAACGCCGGAGAACGCGGCAGCCTCTACATTCATTACATCGTCGAACGCCTTGAAGAACGCAACATGCCCCTGGAGCTGGCGCTGCTGCCAGTGATTGAAAGTGCCTACAACCCAATGGCCTACTCGCGCAGCGATGCAGTCGGCTTGTGGCAGTTCATTCCCTCCACCGGGCGCTACTTCAACCTGCGCCAGACCCGCGCCTACGACGGGCGCCGCGACATCACCGCCTCCACCACCGCCGCCCTGGACTACCTGACACGCCTGCATGACATGTTCAACGGCGACTGGTTGCTGGCCCTGGCGGCGTACAACGCCGGTGAAGGCACGGTCAGCCGGGCCATCGAGCGTAACGAAAAGCTCGGCCTGCCGACCGACTACTGGAACCTGCCCCTGCCCCAGGAAACCAAGGACTACGTGCCCAAGTTCCTGGCATTGTCCCAGGTGGTGCTGGCCCCCGAGGCCTATGGCGTCAACCTGAACCCGATCGCCAACACCCCGTACTTCGAAGTGGTTGAAGTCAAGCAAAGCATGGACCTGTCACGGGTTGCCGCGCTGGCTGAAATCGATGAAGACGAACTGTTTCAGCTCAACCCTGCCCTGAAACAACGCACCACCCTCGACGGCCCCCAGCACTTGCTGGTGCCGAGCTCCAAGGCGCATCTGCTCACCAGCACGCTTTCGACGATGAAGCCCGAAGAACTGCTGGCCATGCGCCCGAAAAAGCAGGTGTTCGACGAAGTCGAGACCGCGCGCGTAGCCGGGCGCAGCCGCAGCTACAAAGTGCGCAATGGCGACAACCTCACGCTGATCGCCAAGGCGAACAGGGTCGATGTGCATGACCTGCAGCGCTGGAACAAGCTCAACGGCCAGGCCCTCAAGGTCGGCCAGACCCTGGTGATGCAGGACACGCGCAAGCTGGTGGCCAAGGCTGACAGCAAGAAGCCGGTGCAGTACAAGGTCAAAAAAGGCGACTCGCTGTACATCGTCGCCAAGCGCTTCAACGTTGAGATGCAACATCTCAAGCGTTGGAACCCGCGCACGGGCCAGGCACTCAAGCCAGGCCAGATGCTGGTGGTTTCCGGGCCAAGGTAAACCTGCGTAAGCGCTGGCCTGTGTGGGAGCTGGCTTGCCTGCGATGCAAACACCTCGGTGCATCCGTTGCACCGCGTTGATGGCATCGCGGGCAAGCCCGCTCCCACATTTGCTCTGCACACCGTTCAAACCCTTATCGGCCCCTGACCGGGGGCTTTCCAACAGCCTTTTTCCAGCCGGAACAAGCTGTTACTGTACCGATCATAAAGCCCAAGCCGCCTGGATCGGATCTCTGACTTGAAGCGTCCCCTCCTTCTACTAATAAGTCTGGCCTTGAGCTTTGCGGCGAACGCGACAATTACCGAGAGCCACGGTTATACGCAGTTCGGCACGCTCAAGTACCCGGCCAAATTCACCCACTTCGATTGGGTAAACCCTGCAGCGCCAAAAGGCGGGACACTGCGGGTCATGGCATTTGGCACCTTCGATACGCTCAACCCCTACACCTTCAAGGGCTCCAGCCCGGTTTCCACGCCCAATTTCCTGCAATACGGCGTCAATGAGCTGAACGAGCCGTTGATGGTTGGCACCGGCCAGTACGCGCCGTCCGGCGATGAGCCCACCTCCAGCTACGGGCTGATCGCCCAGTCGGTGGAGTACAGCGAGGACCGCAGTTGGGTGGTGTTCAACCTGCGTCCCGAAGCACGTTTCCACGATGGCAAGCCGATCACCGCCTATGACGTGGCGTTTTCCTATCGCACCCTGCTGACCGAAGGCCACCCGCAATACCGTACCAACCTGCAGGAAGTGGCGCGGGTCGATATCCTCAACCGTCATCGCATTCGTTTTGTGTTCAAGCGCGCCGGCAACCCGCTGCTGATCCTGCGCCTGGGCGAACTGCCGGTATTGCCCCAGCACTACTGGAAAAACCACGACTTCAAGGCCACGACCTTCGAGCCACCGTTGGGCAGCGGGCCCTACCGCATCACCAAGGTCACACCTGGCCGGCAGCTGGTGTTCGAACGGGTCAAGGATTACTGGGGCAAAGACCTGCCGGTGAACCAGGGTTTCTACAACTACGATAACGTCGAGGTGGAGTTCTACCGCGACAGCGACGTGGCCTTTGAAGCCTTCAAGGCCGGCGAATTCGATATCTATATCGAGCACCAGGCCAAGAACTGGGCCACCGGCTATAACTTCCCGGCGGTCAACCGCGGCGACGTGATCAAGGCGCAGATCGCCCACCAGATCCCGACCCAGAGCCAGGGTCTGTTCATGAACACACGGCGGCCGACCTTCGCCCAGACCAAGGTGCGCGAGGCCCTGGGGTTGATGTTCGACTTTGAATGGACCAACCGCACCCTGTTCAGCAGCGCCTATAAACGCACCCTGAGTTACTACCCCAACAGCGAGTTTTCCGCGACTGGCGTACCGGTGGGCCATGAGTGGCTGATGCTCTCGCCGTACCGCGACCAGTTGCCGCCCAACCTGTTTACGCAAGCCTTCAGCCTGCCGCAGACCGACGGCCGCGGCATTCCGCGCCAAACCATGCGCCGCGCCCTGGCCTTGCTGGGTGAAGCCGGCTGGAAGCTGTCGGGACAGCGCCTGCTCAACAGTGACGGGCAGCCGCTGCGCTTCGAGATTCTGTTGGTCAACCCGAACCTGGAGCGCATCCTGCAGCCGTATGTCGAGAACCTCATCAGCATCGGCATCGACGCACGCCTGCGTACCGTTGACCGGGCGCAATACAAACAGCGCCTGGATCAGTTCGACTTCGACATGATCCTGATCACCCTCAACCAGACCTTGAGCCCAGGCCTTGAGCAGTGGCAGTACTTCCACTCCAGCCAGGCCAGTATCAAGGGCAGCAAGAACTACGCCGGCATCGCCAACCCGGTGGTCGACCGCCTGCTGGAACAACTGCTGGCGGCGCAGACCCGCGAAGAACAACTGGCCGCCGGCCGCGCCCTTGACCGGGTGCTGCTGTGGCAGCACTACAGCATTCCCAATTGGTACCTCAACTATCATCGCTTGGCGTACCGCAACCGGTTCGCCTTTGTCACCACGCCGCCTTACAGCCTGGGCCTGAGCGCGTGGTGGCTGAAAGCTTCGGAGAAAGCCCAATGATGAAATTGCGCACCGCATTCCTGAGCAGCCTGTTGCTGTGCAGCGCGGTCAACGCCGCGCCGCAACACGCGTTGACCCTCTACAACGAGCCTCCCAAGTACCCCGCCGACTTCAAGCACTTCGACTACGTAAACCCCGAGGCGCCCAAGGGCGGCACCTTTCGCGAATCGAGCATGGGCGGCTTCGACAGCCTCAACCCCTACATCAGCAAGGGCGTGCCCGCAGACAACCTGCCGTTGATCTACGACACCCTGGCCATGCAAAGCCTGGACGAGCCTGTGACTGAATACGGGCTGGTGGCCGGCAAGATCGAAAAGGCCCCGGACAACAGCTGGGTACGGTTCTACCTGCGCCCCGAAGCGCGCTTTCACGATGGGCACCCGATCCGCGCCGAAGACGTCGTCTTCACTTTCCAGACCTTGCTAAAGGACGGCTCGCCGCTCTACCGCACCTACTACGCCGACGTTGATGAAGTGGTGGCCGAAGACCCGCTGCGCGTGCTGTTTAAGTTCAAGCGCACCAACAACCGTGAGTTGCCACTGATCCTCGGCCAGTTGCCGGTATTGCCCAAGCATTTTTGGGCCACCCGTGACTTTGCCAAGGGCAACCTGGAAATACCGCTGGGCAGCGGGCCGTACAAGGTGGCGCAGGTCAAGGCCGGGCGCATGGTTCGCTATGAACGCGTCAAGGATTACTGGGCCAAGGACCTGCCGGTCACCCAGGGTTTCTACAATTTCGATAACCGCATCACTGACTATTACCGCGACAGCACCGTGGCGCTCGAAGCCTTGAAAGCCGGGCAATTCGACTACTGGCTGGAATTCAGCGCGAAGAACTGGGCCAACGCCTACAACATCCCGGCCGTCACCGAAGGAAGGCTGATCAAGGAAGAAATCCCCAACGGCAACCCCACCGGCATGCAGGGTTTTGTGTTCAACACACGCAAGCCGATGTTTCAGGATGTGCGGGTGCGCAAGGCGATCAGCCTGCTGCTGGATTTCGAGTGGAGCAACAAACAGCTGTTCAACGGCGCCTACACGCGTACCCGCAGTTACTTTGAAAACTCGGAAATGGCCGCCACCGGCCTGCCCGGGCCGGATGAAACGGCAATCCTGGAACCGTTTCGCGACAAGCTCCCCGCCGAAGTCTTCACCCAGGCGTTCGCGCCTGCCAAAACCGACGGCAGCGGCATGATCCGAACCCAGCAGCGCGAGGCTTACCAGTTGCTGCAAGAAGCCGGCTGGAAGATCGTCGACGACAAGATGGTCGACACCACCGGCACACCGGTGACCATCGAGTTTCTGCTGACCCAGACCGACTTCGAACGCGTATTGCTGCCGTTCAAACGCAACCTGGCGGACCTGGGCATCAATCTGGTGATCCGCCGCGTTGACGTCTCGCAGTACATCAACCGCTTGCGCTCACGCGACTTCGACATGCTGGTGGGCAGCTTCCCGCAGTCGACCTCACCGGGTAACGAACAACGCGAATTCTGGGCGTCTTCCAGTGCCGACAAACCCGGAAGCCGCAATTACATGGGCCTCAAGGACCCGGTCATCGACCAACTGGTCGAAGAGCTGATCGATGCAGACTCGCGTAAAAGTCTGGTGGCCCACGCCAAAGCCCTCGACCGGGTATTGCAGTTCGGCTACTACGTGATCCCCGACTGGCACATCAAAACCTTCCGTGTGGCCTATTGGGATCACCTGGGCCACCCCAAAGTCTCGCCACGCTACGACGTCGGCACCGCGACCTGGTGGGCCAAACCTGACGTAAAACCAGCCGTAACCCTGGACACAAGCGCCGATCCGGCGAGCGGAGGCGATTAAATGCTGGCTTATATTGTTCGCCGTCTGTTGCTGATCATCCCCACGCTGTTCGGGATTTTGCTGATCAACTTCATCATCATCCAGGCCGCTCCCGGGGGGCCGGTGGAACAGATGATCGCCAAACTCGAAGGGTTTGAAGGCGCCACCAGCCGCATCGCCGGCGGCGGTGCCGAAGTGTCGGTGGCCGGTTCCAGCTACCGCGGCGCCCAGGGCCTGGACCCGGCGCTGATCAAGGAAATCGAGAAGATGTACGGCTTCGACAAATCGGCGCCGGAACGGTTGTGGATCATGGTCAAAAACTACGCCCGACTGGATTTCGGCGACAGCTTTTTTCGTGACGCCAAAGTCATCGACCTGATCAAGGAAAAGATGCCGGTGTCCATTTCCCTCGGGTTATGGAGCACGCTGATCATGTACCTGGTGTCGATTCCGCTGGGGATCGCCAAGGCCACGCGCCACGGCAGTCACTTCGACGTGTGGACCAGTTCGGCGATCATCGTCGGTTATGCGATCCCGGCGTTCCTGTTTGCGATCCTGCTGATCGTGGTGTTTGCCGGCGGCAGTTACCTGGACTGGTTCCCCTTGCGCGGGCTCACCTCGAACAATTTCGACGAACTGAGCTGGAGCGGCAAGATCCTCGATTACTTCTGGCATTTGGCCCTGCCCGTCACAGCGCTGGTGATCGGCAACTTTGCGACCATGACGCTACTGACCAAAAACAGCTTCCTTGACGAGATCAACAAACAGTACGTGGTGACCGCCAAGGCCAAAGGCCTGACTCACCACCGCGTGCTCTACGGCCACGTGTTTCGCAACGCGATGCTGTTGGTGATTGCCGGTTTCCCGTCCGCCTTTATCGGCATCTTCTTCACCGGCTCGTTGCTGGTGGAAGTGATCTTCTCCCTCGACGGCCTGGGCCTGATGAGCTTTGAAGCAGCGATCAACCGCGACTACCCGGTGGTGTTCGGCACGCTGTTTATCTTCACCTTGCTGGGGCTGGTGGTGAAACTGATCGGCGACCTCACTTACACCCTGGTCGATCCGCGTATCGACTTTGCCAGCCGGGAGCATTGAGATGAACCTGTCCCCCCTCAATCGCCGTCGGTTCGAGCGTTTCAAGGCCAACAAGCGTGGCTGGTGGTCGCTGTGGCTGTTCCTGATCCTCTTCGTACTGAGCCTGGGCGCGGAGTTGATCGCCAACGACAAGCCATTGGCCGTGCACTTCGACGGTGACTGGTACTTCCCGGCACTCAAGCGCTACCCGGAAACCGCCTTTGGCGGCGAATTCCCGCTGGAGGCCAACTACAAGAGCCCGTACATCCAGGAACTGCTCAAGGCCAAGGACGCCTGGACGCTGTGGGCGCCGATCCCGTTCAGCTACCAGAGCATCAACTACGACCTGAAAGTGCCGGCCCCCGCCCCGCCCTCTTCGGTCAACCTGCTGGGCACCGATGACCAGGGCCGCGATGTTTTGGCGCGAGTGATCTACGGGTTCCGCGTGTCGGTGCTGTTCGCCCTGACCCTCACCGTGCTCAGCTCGATCATCGGCGTGATCGCCGGCGCCTTGCAGGGGTTCTACGGTGGCTGGGTCGACCTCGCCGGGCAGCGCTTTCTGGAGATCTGGTCCGGCTTGCCGGTGCTGTACTTGTTGATCATCCTCGCCAGCTTTGTGCAGCCCAACTTCTGGTGGCTGCTGGGGATCATGCTGCTGTTTTCGTGGATGAGCCTGGTCGATGTGGTGCGTGCCGAATTCCTGCGCGGGCGCAACCTCGAATACGTGCGCGCGGCCCGCGCGCTGGGGATGCAGAACGGCGCGATCATGTTCCGGCACATCCTGCCCAATGCCATGGTGTCGACCATGACCTTCATGCCGTTCATCCTCACCGGCGCCATCGGCACCCTCACCGCACTGGATTTTCTCGGCTTCGGCCTGCCAGCCGGCTCGCCGTCGCTGGGCGAACTGGTGGCCCAGGGCAAATCCAACCTGCAAGCGCCGTGGCTGGGCATCAGTGCCTTTGCCGTGCTGGCGATCATGTTGAGTTTGCTGGTGTTTATCGGCGAGTCCGCTCGCGATGCCTTCGACCCGAGGAAATGAGATGAATCAGGACAATCTGATCGAAGTCCGCGACCTGTGTGTCGAGTTCGTCACCGGCGACCATCACCACCGGGTGGTCAATAACGTCAATTTCGATATCAAACGCGGCGAAACCCTCGCCCTGGTCGGCGAAAGCGGCTCGGGCAAATCGGTCACTGCCCACTCGATCCTGCGCCTGCTGCCCTACCCGCTGGCCCGCCACCCGGCCGGCACCATCACCTATTCCGGGCAGGACCTGCTGACGCTCAAAGAAAAAACCATCCGGCATATTCGCGGCAACCGTATTGCGATGATCTTCCAGGAGCCGATGACCTCGTTGAACCCGCTGCATTCGATTGAAAAGCAGATCAACGAAGTGCTCGGCCTGCACAAGGGGCTCACTGGCAAGGTCGCCACCCGGCGCACCCTGGAATTGCTTGAGCTGGTGGGCATTCCCGAGCCGCACAAGCGCCTCAAGGCCTTGCCCCACGAGCTGTCCGGCGGCCAGCGGCAGCGGGTGATGATCGCGATGGCCCTGGCCAACGAACCAGAGTTATTGATCGCGGATGAACCGACCACAGCCCTCGACGTGACGGTGCAGTTGAAGATTCTTGAGCTGCTCAAGGAATTGCAGGCGCGCCTTGGCATGGCGTTGTTGCTGATCAGCCATGACTTGAACCTGGTGCGGCGCATCGCCCACCGCGTGTGCGTGATGCAGAAGGGTTGCATCGTCGAGCAGGCTGACTGCGAGACGCTGTTCCAGGCGCCTCAGCACCCTTACACCCAGGAGTTGCTGGCGGCGGAACCCAGTGGCGGGCCGGCGACCAATGACGTCGGGCCGCCCTTGCTGGAGGTTGATGACCTGAGGGTGTGGTTTCCGATCAAGAAGGGCTTTTTGCGTAACACCGTGGATTACGTCAAGGCGGTGGACGGTATCAATTTCAGCCTGCCCCAAGGGCAAACCCTGGGCATTGTCGGCGAGAGCGGTTCGGGCAAATCCACCTTGGGCCTGGCAATTCTGCGTTTGATTGCCAGCAAAGGTGGGATTCGTTTTGAGGGCCAGCAGCTGGACCGGCTGACTCAGCAGCAGGTGCGCCCGTTGCGGCGGGAAATGCAGGTGGTGTTTCAGGACCCGTTTGGCAGCTTGAGCCCGCGGATGAGTGTCAGCGAGATTGTTGGCGAGGGGTTGCGGATTCACAAGATGGGCACGGCTGTTGAGCAGGAGGCCGCGATTATTGCGGCGCTGCGTGAGGTTGGGCTGGATCCGGAGTCGCGGCATCGTTATCCGCATGAGTTTTCCGGGGGGCAGCGGCAGCGGATTGCTATCGCCCGGGCGTTGGTGCTCAAGCCACGCCTGATTTTGCTGGATGAGCCGACGTCGGCGCTGGACCGTACGGTGCAGCGGCAGGTGGTGGAGTTGTTGCGCAGTTTGCAGGCCAAGTACAACCTCACTTACCTGTTTATCAGCCATGATTTGGCGGTGGTGAAGGCGTTGAGTCACCAGTTGATGGTGGTCAAGCATGGGCAGGTGGTGGAACAGGGGGAGGCTTCGGCGATTTTTGCTGAGCCGCAGCATGTTTATACGCGGCAGTTGTTGGAGGCGGCGTTTTTGGTGCCCGCTGGGGTACGGGCGTGACGGGGTGTATATCCGTTATTGCGTGATGGCTGAGATGGGTTCCGCCCTTACGGCGGGTCACTTTGGAAAAGCCCCAAAGTAACCAAAGGGCTCTTGCCCCACCACTCGGCACCTCGCCTGGGCTCGGTGTGCCCTCACTCCGGCTTGAATCCGTGGGCCGCCGTGACGGGCCATCCATGGCCCAACACGGCTAACCCGGCGTCCTGCCGGGTTACCCACGAATTCAAGCCTGCGTTCGGCCAGCGTGGTTTAACGGGGCGCCTAAGATCAAAGTCAAAAGCAGATCAAGATCAAAAGCAGAGCACGGCGGCCTGGTAGCCGACCTGAGTGGTTAGATCAAAAGCGCAAGCGAGGCGGCCTGACAGCCGACCTGGTTCTTGAAGATGAACTCAATCAAAGGTGGGAGCTGGCTTGCCTGCGATGCCATCGACTGGGTGTTACTGATACACCGAGTTGTCTGCATCGCAGGCAAGCCAGCTCCCACAGAAAAGCCAAGCAGTGCGGTGCTGGCGGTCTGTACTCGGTCAAACTGTGGGAGCGGGCTTGCTCGCGAAGGGGGTGGGTCAGTCAACTCATGTGTAGCTGACACACCGCCTTCGCGAGCAAGCCCGCTCCCACATTTGGATCGCAGTGCATCAGATAGAGATGTGCTGCTGTGCTGTTGCCATGCTTTTGCTTCAACCACTCAGGTCGGCTACTAGGCCGCCGTGCTCTGCTTTTGATCTGCTTTTGATCTTGATCTGAGAGGCCCCGTCAACCACGCTGGCCGAACGCAGGCTTGAATCCGTGGGTAACCCGGCAGGACGCCGGGTTAGCCGCGTTGGGCCATGGATGGCCCGTCGCGGCGGCCCACGGATTCAAGCCGGAGTGAGGGCACACCGAGCCCAGGCGAGGTGCCGAGTGGTGGGGCAAAGACCTTTTGGTTACTTTTGGGGGCGTTTGCCAAAAGTGACCCGCTGTAAGAGCGGAACCCTAAGCGGCCCTGACCGCAGCAACGGATATACCCCCCACCCAAACCCAACGGAACTTTGCCAACAAATAACCGCCTGAATCCGGTACGCTCACCCTTTTTATTCAAGGAGTTATTCCCCATGGCCAAAGCCACCGCCCGTCACATCCTCGTGTCCACTGAAGACAAGTGCAACGAACTCAAAGCCCAGATCGAAGGCGGCGCCGATTTCGCAGAAATCGCCAAAGCCAACTCCAGCTGCCCGTCCAGCCGCGACGGCGGCAACCTCGGTTCGTTCGGCCCAGGCCAGATGGTCAAAGAATTCGACACCGTCGTCTTCAGCGCCCCGGTCAACACCGTGCAAGGCCCGGTCAAGACCCAGTTCGGCTACCACCTGCTGGAAGTCACCAGCCGCCAGGACTGATCCAGTCTGTGCTGATGCTATAAACAACGGCCCGCCTTTTGGTGGGCCGTTGTGCATGTGATGACTGGCAAGGCTTAAGCCGATAACGTACACATCTCTATTCTTCTTCACCCGGCGCTCAAGGCTGACAATGCGATTGGCTTTTTCCATAAAATTCTGCAGCTCCGCCCTGGCCCTGCTGCTGGCCAGCACCGCTGTGATCGCGGCCCCGCAGACCTACCTCACGGTCTACGGCGAACCGGCCAAGTACCCCGCCGGCTTCACCCATTTCGACTACGCCAACCCCAACGCCCCCAAAGGCGGCAGCCTGCGGCGCTCGGCCATCGAGATCGGGCGTTTTGACCATGTGCTGCCGTACATCGACAAAGGCATTGGCGTCTCTCAGGTCGACGGCTGGCTCTACGCCCCGCTGGCCCAGCGTTCCCTGGATGAGCCCTACACCGTCTACGGCCTGGTCGCCGAGAAGATGGAGCGCGCCGACGACGGCCTGTCCCTGCGCTTCTACCTGAACCCCAAGGCGCGCTTCGCCGACGGCAAGCCGATCACCGCCGAAGACGTGCGCTACAGCTTCGACCTGCTGATGACCCAGGGCAGCCTGCGCTTTCGCACCCTGTTCGCCGACGTCAAGCACGTCGAAGTCGAAAACGAGCGCCAGGTGCGCTTCGATTTTTCCAGCAATGAAAACCGCACCCTGCCGCTGGATATCGCCACCTTGCCGGTGTTTCCCGAGCACTGGTGGAAAACCCGCGACTTCGCCAACGGCGGCGGCTACGAAGCCCCGCTCGGCAGCGGCCCGTATAAAGTCAGCAAGATCGACTCCGGCAGCACCATCACCTTCACCCGCGACCCGGACTGGTGGGGCAAGGACTTGCCCGTCAGCCGTGGCCTGTACAACTTCGATCACCTGAGCCTGGAGTACTTCGGCGATACCGAAGTGGCCCGTCAGGTGCTGCGCGGCGGTGCCTACGATTTCAACCGTGAGTTCTCCGCCACCGGCTATTCCATCGGCTACAACGGCCCGGCGCTGGACGACGGCCGCCTGCAACGTGCGCACCTGGCCAAAGAGATGCCGCAACCGGCCCAGGGCTATGTGTTCAACGTGCAGAAGCCGATGTTCAAGGACCGCCGCGTGCGCCAGGCCCTGGCGATGCTGTGGGATTTTGAATGGGCCAACCGGCAGATGATGCGCAACCTGTACATTCGCCAGCAGAGCTATTTTTCCAACAGCCCGCTGGCCGCCAGCCAGCTGCCAACCCAGGAAGAACTGGCCATTCTTGAACCGTTGCGCGACCAAGTGCCCGCTGAGGTGTTCACCCAGGTGTTCAAGGCGCCGGTCACCGACGGCAGCGGCATGATTCGCGACAAACAGTTGCAAGCCCTGGCACTGCTGGAAGCGGCAGGCTGGAAACCCAAGGGTGACAAGCTGGTCAACGCCGACGGCGAGCCGCTGGAATTCACTTTCCTCAATGCCCAGCCCGGCCTGGAACGCCTGCTGTTGCCGTACAAGCGCAACCTGGCACAGATCGGCATCACCCTGAATATCCGCCGCATTGACTCCTCGCAGTATGTGAACCGCATGATGGCCCGTGATTACGACATGATCGTCGTGGGCTTCCCGGTCACCACCTCGCCGGGCCTGGAGCTGTACAACTACTTCGGCTCGCAGGCGGCCTACGACCCCGGCGCCAATAACTACATGGTGCTCAAAGACCCGGCCGTCGACACGCTGATCAGCGGCCTGGTCAAGGCCACCACCCAGGCGCAGATGCTCACCTACGCCCATGCCCTGGACCGTGTGCTGCAATGGAATTACCTGTGGATCCCAAACTATTACCCGCCCGGCACCTCGGCCGCGTGGTGGAACCGCTTCGGCCGGCCGGCGATCGAGGCCAAGAACGACGAAGCCCTGGAAACCTGGTGGGAAATCAGCCCCACACCACTGACCAATGAACAAATGAACGCCGAGTTGAAAAAACGTGGAGGGGCCCGCTGATGTTTGCCTATATCGTGCGGCGCCTGCTGCTGATCATTCCGACGCTGGTGATCATCCTGCTGGTCAACTTCGTCATCGTGCAGGCCGCACCCGGCGGCCCGGTTGAACAGGCCATCGCGCACTTGCAAGGGATTGGCGGCGGCGGCATCGGCGGCGGCTCCGGCGAAAGTATCAGCGGCTCCCGCGCCAGCCGCGGCCTGGACCCGAAACTGATCAAGGACATCGAAAAACAATACGGCTTCGACAAGCCCGCCCCGGAACGCCTGTGGCTGATGCTCAAGAATTATGCGCAGCTGGACTTCGGCAACAGCTTCTTTCGCGGCTCGACGGTAATCGACCTGATCCTGGAAAAGATGCCGGTGACGATTTCCCTCGGCCTGTGGGCCACGTTGATCACCTACCTGGTGTCGATCCCCTTGGGAATTCGCAAGGCGGTGCGCCACGGCAGCAGTTTTGACGTGTGGAGCAGCACCGCCATCGTCATCGGTTACGCAATGCCGGCGTTCCTGTTTGCGATGTTCCTGATTGTGGTGTTCGCCGGCGGTACGTCGCTGAACTGGTTCCCGGTGCGCGGGCTGGTCTCGGAGAATTTCGAAGAGCTGAGCACCGTGGGCAAGATTGCCGACTACTTCTGGCACCTGGTGCTGCCGGTCACCGCGCTGGTGATCGGCGGGTTCGCCACGCTGACCATCCTGACCAAAAACTCTTTCCTGAATGAAATTACCCGCCAATACGTGGTCACTGCGCGCGCCAAGGGTTTAAGCGAACGGCGCGTGCTGTATGGCCACGTATTTCGCAATGCCATGCTGCTGGTGATCTCGGGGATTCCCCAGGCGTTCATCAGCGTGTTTTTCGCCGGCTCCCTGCTCATCGAGGTGATTTTCTCCCTCGACGGCCTGGGCCGCATGAGCTATGAAGCCGCCGTGTCCCGTGACTACCCGGTGGTGTTCGGCTCGCTGTTTATCTTCACCCTGTTTGGCCTCTTGATAAAACTCATCGGTGACCTCTGCTACACCCTGGTGGACCCGCGTATCGACTTCGCCGCGAGGAACGCCTGATGCTTGATTTGTCTCCGGTGGCGCGTCGGCGTTTCGAGCGCTTCAAGAAAAACCGTCGTGGCTGGTGGTCGCTGTGGCTGTTTATCGGCCTGTTTATCCTGACCCTGGGCGGCGAGCTGATCGCCAACGACAAGCCCTTGGTGCTCAGTTTCAAAAACGAGCTGTATTTCCCGGTGTTCAAGCGTTACACCGAGCAGCAGTTCGGCGGGCAATTGCCGTTCCAGGCCGACTACCGCAGTGACTACGTGCAAAAGCTGATCAAGCAGGACGGCGGCTGGATGCTGTTCCCGCCGATCCCGTTCAGCGATGACACGCCCAATTACGAACTGAGCCGCCCTGCCCCCAGCCCGCCCTCGGCGGTGAACTGGCTGGGCACCGATGATCAGTCGCGCGATGTGCTGGCGCGGGTGATCTTTGGCGCGCGCGTGTCGATCCTGTTCGCGTTGGCGCTCACCGCCATCAGCGCAGCCATCGGCATTGCCGCCGGCGCTTTGCAGGGTTATTACGGCGGCTGGGTGGACTTGCTGGGCCAGCGCGTCCTGGAAGTCTGGTCCGGGCTGCCGGTGCTGTACCTGCTGATCATCCTGTCAGGGTTCGTCGAGCCGAATTTCTGGTGGCTGCTGGGGATCATGGCGCTGTTTTCCTGGCTGGCACTGGTGGACGTGGTGCGCGCCGAGTTCCTGCGCGGGCGCAACCTGGAATACGTCAAGGCCGCACGTGCCCTGGGCCTGGGCGATGGCAAAATCATTCGCCGGCATATCCTGCCCAATGCCATGACCGCCACCTTGAGCTACCTGCCGTTTATTTTGACCGGGGCGATTTCCACCTTGAGCGCCCTGGATTTTCTCGGGTTCGGCATGCCGGCAGGCAGCGCGTCGCTGGGCGAACTGATCGCCCAGGGCAAGCAGAACCTGCAGGCGCCCTGGCTGGGCCTGACGGCGTTCTTCACCTTGGCGCTGATCCTGTCGTTGCTGGTCTTTATCGGCGAGGCATTGCGTGATGCCTTCGACCCCCGCTCATGAGTGACTGCCTATGAACCTCATTGAAATCCGCGACCTCAGTGTCGCCTTCAGCGGCCAGACCGTGGTGCGCAACCTGTGCCTGGACGTGCGCCAGGGCGAATGCCTGGCGCTGGTCGGCGAGTCGGGCTCGGGCAAGTCGGTGACGGCCCATTCGATCCTGCAACTGCTGCCCGAAGCCGGTACGCACACCACGGGCTCGGTGAAGTATCGCGGCCAGGAGCTGATCGGCGCGTCGGCGGCGACCCTGCAAAAGCTGCGCGGCAACCGCATTGCGATGATCTTCCAGGAGCCGATGACCTCGCTCAACCCGCTGCACAGCATTGAAAAACAGATCGGCGAAACCCTGCTGCTGCACAAGGGCCTGGGGGGCAAGGCGGCGCAGGCGCGCATCCTTGAATTGCTTGAGCTGGTGGGTATCCAGAAGCCCAGGGAGCGCCTCAAGGCCTATCCGCATCAGCTCTCCGGCGGCCAGCGCCAGCGCGTCATGATCGCCATGGCCCTGGCGTGTGAGCCTGAACTGTTGATCGCCGATGAACCGACCACCGCGCTGGACGTGACCGTGCAGCGCAAGATCCTGCTGCTGCTCAAATCCTTGCAACAACGCCTGGGCATGTCGCTGCTGCTGATCAGCCATGACCTTAACCTGGTGCGCAGCATTGCCCAGCGCGTGTGCGTGATGCGCGCCGGGGAGATTGTCGAGCAGGCCGACTGCCAGACGCTGTTCAACGCACCGCAACACCCTTACAGCCGCCTGTTGCTGGATGCCGAACCTGCCGGCGATGCGCTGTGCAGTGATGAACGCGAAACGGTGCTGCAGGTCGATGACCTGACGGTGCAGTTCCCCCTCAGCGGCGGGCTGTTTCGGCGCAAGACCTACCTGCGCGCGGTGGACGGCATCAGCCTCAGCGTGCAGCGCGGCAAGACCCTGGGGATTGTCGGCGAGTCGGGTTCGGGCAAATCGACCCTGGGCCAGGCGATCCTGCGTCTGCTCGACTCCACCGGCAGCATCCGCTTCCAGGGTGAAGCGCTCGACCCGCTGAACAATCAGCAAATGCGCCCGTGGCGCAAGCAGATGCAGGTGGTGTTCCAGGACCCTTACGGCAGCCTCAGCCCACGTATGTCGGTTGAGCAGATCATCAGCGAAGGCCTGGAAGTGCACGCGCCGTGCAGCTTGGCCGAGCGCGATGCGCAAGTGGTGCAAGTGCTCAAGGACGTGGGCCTCGACCCCGCCAGCCGCCACCGCTACCCCCACGAATTTTCCGGCGGCCAGCGCCAACGCATCGCCATCGCCCGCGCGCTGGTGCTCAAGCCGGCACTGATGCTGCTGGACGAACCGACCTCGGCGCTGGACCGCACGGTGCAAAAGCAGGTGGTGGCGTTGCTGCGTGAGTTGCAGGAGAAATACGGCCTGACCTACCTGTTTATCAGCCATGACCTGGCCGTGGTGCGCGCCATGGCCCATGACATGATTGTGGTCAAGGACGGCAAGGTGGTGGAACGTGGCGCGAGCCATAGCGTGTTCGAATCGCCACAGCATCCGTACACCAAAGAACTGCTGGCGGCGGCGCACATCCCCTTGTAGGAGCACGCTCTCCCCTGTGGGAGCGGGCTTGCTCGCGAAGGCGGCGTGTCAGGCAATACCTGCGGCACTGCTACAGCGCTTTTTCGCGAGCAAGCCCGCTCCCACAGGGTTGCGACTCCACCCTCCATTTGTGTTGACGGCATAAATATGAACATCAGCGACAGCCTCAAGGACTACCAACAGGTTCGCGGCCTGGCCATCCAGTCGCTGTTCGAAATCATCGAGCAGTCCAGCGAAGGCACGGTGATTGTCGATCGCGACGCCAATATCGTGTGGATGAACGAGCGTTACGCCAAGCGCTTCGGCCTCAAACGCGCCGACGAAGCCATCGGCCAACCGTGCGAGCAGGTGATCTCCAATAGCCTGCTCCGCCAGGTGGTGCGCAACGACCAGCCGATTTTGCTGGACATCCAGGACACGCCCAAAGGCCCGCTGGTGGTGATGCGCCTGCCCATTCACGATGACGCCGGCGCGGTGATCGGCGCGATTGGCTTTGCGCTGTTCGACGAGTTGCGCAACCTCTCGCCACTGATCGAGCGCTACCTGAGCATGCAGCAGGAGCTGGCGTCCACCCGCTCGCTGCTGCGCTCGCGGCAGAGCAAATACAACTTTGCGCATTTTATCGGCACCAGCGCGGCCAGCCTGGACGTTAAACGCCGGGCGCGGCGCAGTGCGAATGCCCAGTCGCCAGTGTTGCTGCTGGGTGAAACCGGTACCGGCAAGGAATTGCTGGCCCAGGCGATTCACGGCGCCTCGCCGCGTGCACACAAAGCTTTTGTCAGCATCAACAGCGCGGCGATTCCCGCGGATCTGCTTGAAGCCGAATTCTTCGGCACTGCGCCGGGGGCCTTTACCGGCGCCGACCGCAAAGGCCGTCCCGGCAAACTGCAGATTGCCCAGGGCGGCACGCTGTTTCTCGACGAGATCGGCGACATGCCCCTGCCGCTGCAAAGCAAACTGCTGCGGGTGTTGCAGGAAAAGGAATACGAGCCGGTAGGTTCCAACGAAATGCTGCACAGCGATGTGCGGGTGATTGCGGCCACGTCCATGGACCTGGAAGCGGCAATCAAGCGTGGCGAGTTTCGCGCGGATTTGTATTACCGGCTGAATGTGCTGCCGATCCAGGTGCCGCCGTTGCGCGAACGCCTGGATGACATCCCGGCGTTGAGCGAGGCGATTCTGGAGGAGCTGCGCAGCCAGCATGAACTGAACCGCGAGGCCCTGGCGTTGCTGGCGCAGCATGCGTGGCCGGGGAATATCCGCGAGCTGCGCAATGTGCTGGAGCGCGCGGCGTTGTTGAGTGATGACCTGGTGTTGGATGCCAACGAGATTCGCGCCGCGATTGGCACGTTCAGCCCGGTGGCGCGTGGCGCCGTAGCAACCGTCGAGGGCGAGACGTTTGCGGCGGCGCGCGAGCGGTTTGATCGGCAGGTGATTGAGGCAGCATTGGCGGCGTGTGAAGGCAACGTCGTGGAGGCAGCCAAGCGGTTGGGCCTGGGCAGGTCGACGCTGTACAAAAAGATGGTGGCGCTCGGCATTGCCCAGTCTCAATAAAGAGACACGATTCTCACTATAAAGACACTCTGATGTGGGAGCGGGCTTGCTCGCCAAAGCGGTGGTTCAGCAACTCATGAGCCGACTGATACGCCGCTTTCGCGAGCAAGCCCGCTACCACATTGGGTATTTACCTGTCTCTAAATAGAGATTAATTTCAGAATTACCGATCACAAATCAAAAAATATACTTATATTTCAACGAGTTAATAAACTGGCACACATCTAGCTATAGCCCCTCTCCAACGCATCACCCCACAAAAATAACAATTCGATCTGGAGACACACCATGAGTGTGATCATTGCCCTGGCAGCCCTCGCGCTGCTGATGCTGGCTGCCTACCGTGGCTACAGCGTGATCCTGTTTGCCCCCATCGCCGCCCTCGGCGCCGTACTGCTCACCGACCCGTCCGCCGTCGCCCCTGCGTTTACCGGGGTGTTCATGGAGAAAATGGTCGGTTTCATCAAACTGTATTTCCCGGTGTTCCTGCTCGGCGCGGTGTTCGGCAAGCTGATCGAGCTGTCGGGCTTTTCGCGTTCGATTGTGGCCGCCGCCATCGGTTTGCTCGGCACGCGCCAGGCGATGCTGGTGATTGTGCTGGTCTGCGCCCTGCTCACCTACGGTGGCGTGTCGCTGTTTGTGGTGGTGTTTGCGGTGTACCCGTTTGCGGCAGAGATGTTTCGCCAGAGCAATATTCCCAAGCGCCTGATTCCGGCGACCATCGCCCTCGGCGCGTTTTCGTTCACCATGGACGCCCTGCCGGGTACGCCGCAAATCCAGAACATCATCCCCAGCACCTTCTTCAACACCACCGCCTGGGCCGCGCCGTGGCTGGGCCTGATCGGCACGGTGTTCGTGTTCTGCACCGGCATGCTCTACCTGGCGCGCCAGCGCAACAAGGCCCAGCGTGCCGGCGAAGGCTATGGCACCGAGCTGCGCAACGAGCCGGAAACCGCGGACAACCTGGCGCTGCCCAACCCATGGATCGCGCTGTCGCCGCTGCTGCTGGTGGGCGTGATGAACTTGCTGTTCACCCACTGGATTCCGCAGTGGTACGGCAAGACTCACAGCCTCAGCCTGCCGGGCATGAGCGCGCCGGTGACCACCGAGATCGCCAAGCTCACCGCGATCTGGGCCGTGCAGGCGGCGTTGCTGGTGGGCATCGTCATGGTGCTGGTGTTCGGCTGGTCGGCGATCAAAAGCAAGCTTGCCGAAGGCAGCAAAAGCGCGGTCAGCGGCGCGCTGCTGGCGGCGATGAACACCGCGTCGGAATACGGTTTTGGCGCGGTGATCGCCTCGCTGCCGGGCTTTCTGGTGCTGGCGGACTGGCTCAAGGGCATCCCCAACCCGCTGGTCAACGAGGCGATCACCGTAACCCTGCTGGCCGGCATCACCGGTTCTGCGTCGGGCGGCATGAGCATCGCCCTGGCAGCGATGTCCGAGAGCTTTATTTCGGCGGCCCATGCGGCCAATATCCCCCTTGAAGTGCTGCACCGGGTCGCGGCCATGGCCAGCGGCGGCATGGACACTCTGCCCCACAACGGCGCGGTGATCACGCTGCTGGCGGTGACCGGGCTGACGCACCGCGAAGCCTACAAAGACATTTTCGGCATCACGATTATCAAGACCCTTGCGGTGTTCGTGGTGAT
The DNA here is from genome assembly GCF_003852315.1 of Pseudomonas sp. LBUM920. Taxonomy (NCBI): domain Bacteria; kingdom Pseudomonadati; phylum Pseudomonadota; class Gammaproteobacteria; order Pseudomonadales; family Pseudomonadaceae; genus Pseudomonas; species Pseudomonas edsoni (SeqCode). The sequence continues at coordinate 2,579,700 of NZ_CP027762.1, read as the reverse complement.
CGGTACTTTCTACGCCACCGGCATTGTGTGAGGTTTTCATGACGACATTGAACGGCAAGACCGCCCTGGTTACCGGCTCCACCAGCGGCATCGGTTTGGGCATCGCGCTGAGCCTGGCAGAGGCCGGCGCCAACCTGATCCTCAACGGCTTCGGCGACGCCAGCGCGGTGATCGCCCAGGTACAGGCATTGGGCGGCAAGGTCGGCCATCACCCGGCGGACGTCAGCGACCCGGCGCAGATCGCCGACATGATCGCCTACGCCGAGCGCGAGTTCGGCGGCGTCGACATTCTGGTCAACAACGCCGGCATTCAGCATGTGTCGGCGGTGGAGGACTTCCCGGCCGAGCGTTGGGACGCGATTATCGCGATCAACCTGTCGTCGGTGTTCCACAGCACCCGCTTGAGCTTGCCGGGCATGAAAGCCAAGGGTTGGGGGCGCATCGTCAACATTGCCTCGGTGCATGGCCTGGTCGGCTCGGTGGGCAAGGCGGCCTATGTGGCGGCCAAGCACGGCGTGATCGGCCTGACCAAGGTGGTGGGCCTGGAGACCGCCACCAGCAACGTCACCTGCAACGCCATCTGCCCAGGCTGGGTGCTGACGCCGTTGGTGCAACAGCAGATTGATGACCGCGCAGCCAAAGGCGTGGACCCGCAGCAGGCGCAGCACGACTTGCTCGCGGAAAAACAGCCATCGCTGGCGTTTGTGACGCCGCCGCAGCTGGGTGAGTTGGTGCTGTTTTTGTGCAGTGAGGCGGGTGCCCAGGTGCGCGGTGCCGCGTGGAACATCGACGGCGGCTGGCTGGCCCAATAAAAACAGACACTGAAGATCGAATGTGGGCGCTGGCTTGCCTGCAATAGCGGTGGGCCAGCTGGCTCATTTGTCACAGATACACTGCTATCGCAGGCAAGCCAGCCCCCACAGTTTCGACCTGTGTTGGCTGCAAGATTTGTACAAGAACAAGAGACTTCCTCATGTCCGACATCCTCTGGCAACCCTCCCCCGAGCGCATCCGCAACACGCGGATGGACCAGTTCCGGCGCTTCATCAATCAACGCCACAGCCTGCAGCTGGCCGACTACCCCGCCCTGCACCAGTGGAGCATCGACCAGCGTCCCGACTTCTGGCAGGCCATCGTCGCGTTCTTCGACGTGCAGTTTCGCAGCCCGCCCACCGCGACGCTGATCGAAGGCACTCAGATGCCCAGCGCTCAGTGGTTTCCCGGCGCCACCCTGAACTTTGCCGAACACCTGCTGCGCCGTCGCGACGGTCACCCGGCGGTGGTCGCGATCAGCGAGGATGGCCAGCGCGAACAACTGACCTACGCCGAAGTGGCCGAACACGTCGCCGGCCTGCAACACAGCCTGCGCGCGGCCGGTGTCGGCGTGGGCGACCGCGTGGCCGCGTGCATTCCCAACACCTGGCAAACCCTGGTGGGCATGCTCGCCACCACCAGCCTCGGCGCGATCTGGTCATGCTCATCGCCGGACTTCGGCACCCAGGGCGTGATCGACCGTTTTGGTCAGATCGAACCCAAGGTGTTGATCACCTGCGCGGGGTATCGCTACGCCGGCAAGGGCATCGACCAAACGGCCAAACTGAATGAAATCCTCGCGCGCCTGCCGTCCCTCGAACAATTGATTATCGTGCCTTACGCGCGGCCTCAAGCGCGCGTCGCGGACTATCAGACCCAGGCCAGGGTGGCGCTGTGGGATGACTTCTACACCCCCGGCGGCGAGCCTGAATTTGTCGCGGTGCCATTCGATCACCCGCTGTACATCCTTTATTCCAGCGGCACCACCGGCGTGCCCAAATGCATCATCCACGGCACCGGCGGCGTGCTGCTCACCCACCTCAAGGAACACGGCCTGCACGCCGACCTGTCGCGCGAAGATTGCCTGTTCTACTACACCACCTGCGGCTGGATGATGTGGAATTGGCTGGTGTCGGTGCTGGCCCTCGGTGCCACGGCGGTGCTGTACGACGGCTCACCGTTTCACCCCGGGCCGGAACGCTTGATCGACCTGATCGACGCCGAGAAAATCAGCGTGTTCGGCACCAGCCCCAAATTCCTCGCCACCCTGGAAAAAGCCGGCGCGCAGCCGCGCCTGAGTCACTCGCTGAACAGCCTCAAAGGCCTGATCTCGACGGGCTCGCCGCTCTCGCCGCATAGCTACGACTACGTGTACCGCCAGATCAAGCGGGAGCTGTGCCTGTCGTCGATGTCCGGCGGCACCGATATCGTCTCCTGCTTTGTGATCGGCAACCCGGTGCTGCCGGTACGTCGCGGGCAGATGCAGTGCAAGAGCCTGGCGATGGCCATCGAAGTATGGAACGAGCAGGGCAAAGCGGTGATCGGCGAAAAAGGCGAACTGGTGTGCACCCGGCACTTTCCGGCCATGCCGATTGGCCTGTGGAACGACCCGCAGCTGGTCAAACTGCGCGCCTCGTACTTCAGCCAGTTTCCCGGCGTGTGGGCCCAGGGCGACTACGCCGAGCAATGCCCGACTGGTAGCTGGCTGATTCACGGCCGCTCCGACGCGGTGCTCAACCCCGGTGGCGTGCGCATCGGCACGGCGGAGATTTATCGCCAGGTGGAAAAAGTCCCGCAGGTGCTGGAAAGCCTGGCCATCGGCCAACGCTGGCAGGATGACGTGCGCGTGGTGCTGTTCGTGCGCCTTACAGACGGTATCGAGCTGGATCAGGCCCTGGAGCAGCAGATTCGCCAGGTGATTCGCGCCAACACCACGCCGCGCCACGTGCCGGCGAAGATCCTCGCCGTCACCGATATTCCGCGCACCATCAGCGGCAAGATTGTCGAGTTGGCGGTGCGCAATGTGGTGCACGGTGAGCCGGTGAAGAACACCGACGCCCTGGCGAATCCGCAAGCGCTGGAGCAGTTTCGCCAGCGCCCTGAGCTGGCCGAATGATGAAAGGTTTCAGCGCAAAAGCACTCAATTGAAGACAAAGTCCCAATGCATGCTATTTTTCGAGGGGTAGTCAGCCGCTCCCGTCTCGCGGGATAATCGGCTTTTGTTGTACTTCAAAGTGTCAGGTGTAGGGCTTTTTCATGAATGGAACATCCACCGGTAGTGAAGCCGCTGCATTGATTGCGCGGCTGGACTGGGCGCAAAGCCCCCTCGGTGAGGCCAACGACTGGCCGCAAAGTCTACGCACAGCGGTCGACATCGTGGTCCACTCACCGATGCCAATGCTGCTGCTGTGGGGCCCCCTGCTCACGCAGCTTTACAACGACGGCTTTGCGCGGCTTGCGGGCAACAAGCACCCTGGCGCGTTGGGCCAGCCGGCGCATGAGACCTGGCCGGAATTGGCCAGCTTCACCGCGCCTGTCTACGACGCCGTGCTGAGCGGCCAGGTGCGCACGTTCAGCGAGCAACGCTTTGTGCTGCAACGCAACCACCGCGATACCGAGATCTGGCTCGACCTGACCTACAGCCCGGTCCGCGATGAAAGCGGGACGGTGGCCGGTATCCTGGTCACCGCCATCGAAACCAACGAACGGCGCAGCAAAGCCCTCGAGCTGCAGCAGCGCTCCGAAGACAGCCTCAAGGCCCAGCACAGCACCGAGCAACGCCTGCAACTGGCGCTGGCGGCAACGGATGCGGTCGGCACCTGGGACTGGGACATCGGCGAAGACCGCTTTATTGCCGACGCCCACTTCGCCCACCTGCACGGCGTCGACCCGAGTGACGCCGGCCTGCTGCCCATCAGCGACTACCTGCAAGGCGTACACCCCGAAGACCGTGGCATGGTGGCGCGCAGCATCAAGCATTGCATCACCTTCGGCACCGAGTACGCCGAGGAATACCGCCTGCTGCAAGCCGACGGCCAGGTGCGCTGGGTGTTCGCGCGCGGGCGCTGTTACAAGGATCATCAAGGCCGCCCGGCACGCTTTTTAGGCGCAGCGCTGGACCTGACCGAACGCAAACACACCGAGCAGGCCCTGCGCCAAAGCCAGACCGAACTGCAGTTGATCATCAACGCCATGCCGGTGCTGATCGGTTACGTCGACCACGAACAACGTTTTCGCCTGAACAACAGCGCTTACCTCGACTGGTACGGCATGACGCCCCAGGAGTTGTACGGCAAGAGCATCCGCGAAGTGCTCGGCGATGAGGTGTATGCCGGGCGCGAAGACAAGATCGCGGCCGCGCTCAAGGGCAAGGCGTGCAGCTTCATGACCGTGACGCCCCACCACGACGGCCGACCGCGCCATGCACTGATGAAGTACTTGCCGCGCTTTAGCAATGACGGCTCGGTGAATGGCTTTTACATCTTCGTGATCGACGAGACCGAACGCAAACTCACCGAAGAAGCCCTGCGCCACCTCAACGAGAACCTCGAAGAACGCGTGGCCCAGCGCACCCAGGCGCTGGCCGAGGCCAACCAGCGCCTGCAAAACGAGATGTTCGAACGCGAGCGCGCCGAGGATGCGTTGCGCCATGCGCAGAAGATGGAAGCGGTGGGTCAGCTCACTGGCGGCATCGCCCATGATTTCAACAACATGCTCACCGGGATTATCGGCAGCCTGGACCTGATGCAGCGCTACATCGCCGCAGGGCGCAGCGACGAGATCGGCCGGTTTACCGACGCGGCGGTCTCCTCCGCTCACCGTGCGGCCGCCCTCACCCACCGGCTGCTGGCGTTCTCCCGGCGCCAGTCGCTCGACCGCCGCCCGCTGGACCCGAACACGCTGGTGGCGTCGCTGGAAGACTTGTTCCGCCGCACCAAAGGCGCGCATATCTCACTCAAGGTGCAGTTGGGCAAGGACATCTGGCCGGTGAATACCGATGCCAGCCAGTTGGAAAACGCCCTGCTGAACCTGGTGATCAACGCGCGCGACGCAATGCCCGACGGCGGCGAATTGGTGATTGAAACCGCCAACAGCTACCTGGACGGCACCGACATCACCACCCTCGAGCCGGTCAAGGCCGGCGACTACGTGATGCTCGGCGTGAGTGACAACGGCAGCGGCATGGCGCCGAAGATTCTGGCCAAGGCCTTCGACCCGTTCTTCACCACCAAGCCTATCGGCCAGGGCACCGGCCTGGGGCTGTCGATGATCTACGGGTTTGCCCAGCAATCGGGTGGCCACGTAACCATTCAAAGTGAACCCGGCCAGGGCACCTGCGTGCGCCTGTACCTGCCGCGCCTGCATGGCACCGCGCTGGAAAGCAACCTCCCGCAGCACCTGAGTGAAGCGCCGCTGGCACTGGCCGGTGAAGCGGTGGTCGTCGTCGAGGATGACCCCGCGGTGCGCATGCTGGTGGTCAATGTGCTGGCTGAACTGGGCTACACCGCCCACCAGGCGGCGGATTCACGCACGGCACTGCCGCTGCTGGAGTCGGATTTGCGCGTGGACCTGCTGGTGACCGACGTCGGCCTGCCGGGCATGAACGGCCGCCAATTGGCAGAAATCGCCCGCCAGCACCGGCCCGGCCTGCGCGTGTTGTTCATGACCGGTTACGCCGAAAAAGCCGCCGAGCGCCAGGGCTTCCTGGAGGACGGCATGGACATGGTGGCCAAGCCATTCTCGGTTGAGCTGCTGGCGACCAAAATCCGCAGCATGATCAGCGTCGATGAATGAGTTCAGGCATAATCGCGCGCCCTTACGTTTGACCGTTGCCAGGTAACAACATGAAAGCCCAAGCCCGTCACATCCTGGTGAAAACCAGTGAAGAAGCCGAACAGCTCAAGCAGCGTATCGCCAAGGGCGAAGCGTTTGATGTGCTGGCCAAGAAATACTCGACTTGCCCGTCCGGCAAGCGCGGCGGTGATTTGGGTGAAGTGCGGCCAGGGCAGATGGTCGGGGCAATTGACGCGGTGATCTTCAAGAAGCCGGTGAAGGTGGTGCATGGGCCGATCAAGAGCAAGTTTGGCTATCACCTGGTGCAGGTGTTTTACCGGGATTAAGTGTTTGGCTTGAGACCGCTATCGCAGGCAAGCCAGCTCCCACACTTGACCGCATTTCAACTCAAGAATGCAGCCTGCTGAAGGAATGCAGCCTGCTGAAGGAGTGCAGTCAACTGTGGGAGCCGGGCTTGCCCGCGAACCGCCGCAGGCGGCCATGTACCCGCTACTTCGGAATCAGTGCCCCCGGCACCTGGATGACCCGGCTCGCCAACCGATGCCCAGCCAACGCTGCCTCTTGCGGCGACTCACCCTTCAGCCGACTGGCCAATCGCAGGCAAGCCAGCTCCCACACTTGGCTGCATTTCCACTGAAGGAATGCAGCCTGCTGAAGGAATGCAGTCAACGGTGGGAGCCGGGCTTGCCCGCGAACCGCCGCAGGCGGCCATGTACCCGCTACTTCGGAATCAGTGCCCCCGGCACCTGGATAACCCGGCTCGCCAACCGATGCCCAGCCAACGCTGCCTCTTGCGGCGGCTCACCCTTCAGCCGACTGGCCAATCGCAGGCAAGCCAGCTCCCACACTTGGCTGCATTTCCACTGAAGGAATGCAGCCTGCTGAAGGAATGCAGTCAACGGTGGGAGCCGGGCTTGCCCGCGAACCGCCGCAGGCGGCCATGTACCCGCTACTTCGGAATCAGTGCCCCCGGCACCTGGATAACCCGGCTCGCCAACCGATGCCCAGCCAACGCTGCCTCTTGCGGCGGCCCACCCTTTAGCCGACTGGCCAATCGCAGGCAAGCCAGCTCCCACACTTGGCTGCATTTCCACTGAAGGAGTGCAGCCTGCTGAAGGAGTGCAGTCAACGGTGGGAGCCGGGCTTGCCCGCGAACCGCCGCAGGCGGCCATGTACCCGCTACTTCGGAATCAGTGCCCCCGGCACCTGGATGACCCGGCTCGCCAACCGATGACCAGCCAACGCTGCCTCTAGCGGCGACTCACCCTTCAGCCGACTGGCCAATCGCAGGCAAGCCGGCTCCCACACTTGGCTGCATTTCCACTGAAGGAATGCAGCCTGCTGAAGGAATGCAGTCAACGGTGGGAGCCGGGCTTGCCCGCGAACCGCCGCAGGCGGCCATGTACCCGCTACCTCGGAATCAGTGCCCCCGGCACCTGGATGACCCGGCTCGCCAACCGATGACCAGCCAACGCTGCCTCTTGCGGCGGCTCACCCTTCAGCCGACTGGCCAGATACGCTGCACTGAACGAATCCCCCGCCGCCGTCGTGTCCACCACCTTCTCGACCTTCAACGCCGGCACGGCAAAGCGCTCGCCAGCACAACGGATCAAACATTCATCCGCACCGCGCTTGAGCACCACCTCTGCAATCGCCGGATACGCCGCAAACACCTGCTCGCTGTCGGCATACCCAAACAACGCACGCTCGTCGTCCTCGGTCAGCAAGGCAATATCCACCTCGGCCAACACGGCGTGGTACGCCGCGCGCGCCGCCTCGACGCTGGCCCATAAACGCGGCCGGTAGTTGTTGTCGAAGACTACCTTGCCACCGCGCTTGCGCGTTTCGATCAAGGTTTGCAGTAACCGCGTACGCCCGATTTCTCCCAGCACTGCCAGGGTAATACCGCTGAAATACACCACGTCATAACCCGGCAAAGCCGCCAGGATCGGCTCGGCGGCCGGGGTGGTGAAGCAGTCGCGCACGGCGGCTTCGTTGCGCCAGTAGAGGAATTTGCGTTCACCGTTGGCGTCCGTCTGGATGCAGTACAACCCCGGTAACCGCCCGGGCAGGCGTTGGACCCTGCCCAGGCCCAGGCCCTCTTCGGTCCAGTGCTTGCACATGGCGTCGCTGAAACTGTCATCGCCCAGGGCGGTGACGTAATCGACCGTGCCAATGTCGCCCAGCTCGCGGCGCAGGTACACCGCTGCGTTCAGGGTGTCGCCGCCAAAGCTTTGTTGGAGGCTGCCGTCGGCGCGGTGTTGGAGTTCGATCATGCATTCGCCGATCAGGGCGATGCGCGGTTGTGGGTTCATGCCTTGGTCTCTCGCTGTTCTGGAGGGCCTCTTCGCGGGCAAGCCCGCTCCCACATTTGGACGTGTTCACAATCCAATGTGGGAGCGGGCTTGCCCGCGATAGGCGCGACGTGGTCTAGAAGCAGGTATGCAGCGACTCGATCACCTGCAACTGCTCATCCACCAGGCAGCCCACTTGCCACTTGTCGAAGGTCAGGCAAGGGTGCGAGGTGCCGAACGAGATGATGTCGCCGATGCGCAACTCAACCCCCGGTGCCACCGTCATGAACGCATGCTGGTCCATCACCGCCGTCACGATGCAGGCGGTGACGTCATCGCCTTCGGCCGGCACAATTCCAGCCCGGTAGCGCTTGAGCGGCACTGGCAAACCGGCGTCGTAGGCCACGTCGCGCTTGCCCAGGGCGATCACCGCAAAGCCTGGCTCGGGCATCGACTGCACGTGCGCCCAGACTTCCAGCGCCGGGCGCAGGCCTTCGTTGAGGTCGCTGCGACGGTCAAGCACGCAGCATTGCGCTTCTTTGTAGATGCCGTGGTCGTGGGCCACATAGCTGCCAGGTCGCAGCACGCTGAGGAAGCGGCCGGCGGCGTTTTGTTCTTCAAAGGACTCGGCGATCAGGTCGTACCAGGCCGAACCCGAGGCGGTAATGATCGGTTTGGGCAGGTCGAAAGAGCCGTTGTTTTGCAGGTCGACCGCCAGGCGCACCAGGCTGGCGGCAAAGTCGCGGATGCCGCTGATGGCGTGCTCGCCATGGATCACGCCTTCGTAGCCTTCAATGCCGGTGAGGGCCAGCGCCGGTTGGGCCTTGATCGCCTTGGCCAACTCGCGCACTTCCTGCTCGCTGCGGCAGCCGCAACGGCCGCCGACCACGCCGTACTCGATCATCACGTTCAAGCGCAGGCCACGGGCGGCGAAAAACAGCCCCAGGTCGGCGACGTTGTCCGGGTGATCGACCATGCAATGGAAGTCGAAGTCTTTGTCGGCCAGCAGATCAGCAATCAACGCCATGTTCGGCGCGCCGACCAATTGGTTGGCCATCAATACGCGACGCACGCCCCCGGCATAGGCGGCGCGGGTCTGCACCGCATTGGCCAGGGTGATGCCCCAGGCGCCCGCCTCGATCTGGCGCTGAAACAACGCCGGCATCATGCTGGTTTTGCCATGGGGCGCCAGTTCTGCGCCGCTGTTGCTGACGAAGTCCTGCATCCAGCGAATGTTGTGTTCCAGGGCTTCGCGGTGCAGCACCAGGGCCGGCAGGCTGACGTCGCGGACCAGGTGGGCGCCAACGGCGGCGGCGCCTTTTTCAACGGCGTTGAGGGCAGTCATAAAAACTCCTATTCGTTGATGCGTCGGGCCAGGTTGTTGGCGCTGTCGATCAACACCCGGCGATAGTCGTTGTAGTTTTTGATCGCGTCGGCCCGTGGGGCAACGATGCACAAGGTCGCAATGCTGATGCCCTGCGCGTCCCGCACCGGGGCGGCGAAGCAATGGGTGAAGGTGTCGGCCACGCTGTCGAAGGAGAAGAACCCATCGAGCGTAGCCTGGCGGATCTGCGCCAGAAACGTCTCCAGCGGCAGGCGTTGGCCGTCTGGCAGGATGAAATCGTCGTAGTCGATCAGGTCGATAATCTGCTGGTCGCTCAGGTGCCCCAGCAACAGGCGCCCGGAAGCCGTCCACGGGATCGGTGCGTTTTCGCCGATGTCCGACGAGATGCGGAAATGCCGCTCGCCCTCGCGCATCAGCGCCACCGTGTATTTGCGCCCGTTGAGCAGGCACATCTGCGCGGTTTCGTGGGTCTGGCTGACGATTTCCTGCAGGGCGTGATCGGCCTCGCGGGTCAGGTCGAAGTGGCGCAGATGCGCCTGGCCGAGGAAATACAGTTGGCGGCCGAGGTAGACGTGGCCGTCCTTGCCCACGGTTTCGAGGATGCGCCGCTCAAGCAACGAGGCGACCAATTCGTAGACCGTGGATTTTGGGCTGCCGATGCCGCTGGCAATATCATTCGGGCGCAGGGGCTGGCCGATTTCCTTGAGAAAATCGAGGATATCGAATGCACGGTCCAGTCCTTTGGCGCGGCGTTTGATGGTGTCTTCGGTCATGGCAGTTCGGTCCGGTCGAAATTCTAGGGTCTGGCAGAGATCCCCTGTGGGAGAAGGCTTGCCCCCGATTGCAGTGTGTCAGTCAATACAGGTGTTGCTGATACACCGCTATCGGGGGCAAGCCCCCTCCCACATTTGATCTTCAGTGGATTTCAAGAGAGGGGCATTTAGCCTTTTTTCTTGTAGGCCACGCAATCAATCTCAACCTTGCAGTCGACCATCATGTTGGCCTGCACACAGGCGCGTGCCGGGGCGTGTTCGGGGGTGAAATACTCGCCGAACACCTTGTTGAAACTCCAGAAGTCGCGCGGGTCTTCCAGCCATACACCAACGCGCACCACGTCCTTCAACTCGTAACCGGCCTCTTCCAGAATGGCCACCACGTTGCGCAGGGTCTGGCGGGTTTGTTCGATGATGCCGCCGTTGATGATTTCACCGTCCACCGCTGGCACCTGGCCCGAGACGTAAAGCCAGCCGTCCGCTTCCACTGCACGTGCGAAAGGACGCGGTTGGCCACCGCCGGCGGTGCTGCCGGTGCCGTAACGAGTAATGCTCATAAAGTTGCTCCTGATTTAAAAACGAATGTTCTTCAAAAATTCCGCCAGGCGCGGCGATTGTGGGCGTTCGAAGATGTCCTTCGCGCTGCCCTGCTCTTCAATGCGGCCCTGGTTCATGAATACGATTTTGTCCGACACTTCATAGGCAAAGCGCATTTCGTGGGTGACCAGCAACATGGTCATGCCCTCTTCCGCCAGACCCTTGATCACGCTGAGCACCTCGCCCACCAACTCCGGGTCAAGGGCCGAGGTGACTTCGTCGAAGAGCATCAAGCTGGGGTTCATCGCAATCGCCCGGGCAATCGCCACGCGCTGTTGCTGACCGCCGGACAACTGGCCGGGGAAGTGATTGCGCCGTTCCAGCAGGCCGACGCGGTCCAGCCATTTTTCGGCCAGGGCCACGGCTTCGTCCTTGCCCATCTTCTTGACCTTGAGCAGGCCAAGGGTGACGTTTTGCAACGCGGTGAGGTGCGGAAACAGGTTGAACTGCTGGAACGCCATGCCGGTCATCGCGCGGTGCTGGGCAATCACCCGCTCGGGGTGGCGCACACGCTTGCCGGCGATTTCGCTGTAGCCGATGGACTCGCCGTCCAGGGTGATCTGCCCGCCCTGGAATTCTTCCAGCAGGTTGACGCAGCGCAGCAGCGTGGTTTTGCCCGAGCCGCTGGAGCCGATCAACGTCACCACGTTGCCGCGCTGCATGGACAGGTCGACACCCTTGAGCACTTCGACCTGGCCGTACTGTTTACGCAGGCCGCGAATGTTCAAAAGCGGTTGGTTGGTTTGAGGTTGGTTCATGGCAAGGCCACCCGCTTTTCAATGTAGCGCCCGAATAACTCGATGGCGTAGTTGATGACAAAGAACAGAAACCCGGCGAACAGGTAGAACTCCAGGGTCATGAAGGTGCGCGCGATCACTTGCTGGGTGCTCAGCAGCAGCTCGGCCACGCCGATCACCGAGAGCAAGGTCGAGGCCTTGACGATTTCCGTGGAGGAATTGACCCAGGTCGGCAGGATCTGGCGCAACGCCTGAGGCAACAGCACGTAACCCAGCGACTGGTAGAACGTCAGGCCAATCGCCTTGCCCGCTTCCAGTTGCCCACGGGGAATGGCTTGCAGCGCACCGCGCACGATTTCCGACACGTGAGAGCCGCAGAACAGCGTCAGCCCGACGGCGCCGGCCTGGAATGCGGTGATCTGCCAACCGAGCGCCGGCAGCATGTAGAAACACGCCAGCACCAGCACAAACACCGGCGTGCCACGGATCAGGTCGACATACAGACGAAACGGCGCGCGCATCCAGAATTTGCCGTAGGTCAGGATCAACCCGGCGACGATGCCGATCAGCGTACCGAAAATAATCGCAAGCGCAGACACATACACGCTGGCCTGAAAGCCCGCCCACAGGGTGTCCCGGGCGATCCACAACTCATGCAGCCAGCTGGGGGACTCGTACATGGAAACCCTCCTTTAACGACGGATCGCCAGACGCTGTTCCAGGTAACGGAGCAGCATGGCAATGAGGTAACAGGCAGCCACGTAGAGCGCGGTCGTGACCATCCAGGTTTCAATCACCCGGTAGCTTTCGACGTTGATCTTGCGGGCGTAATAGGTCAGCTCCGGCACGGCTATCGCCGCGGCCAGCGAGGTGTCCTTGAACAGCGAAATGAAGTTGTTCGACAACGCCGGCAAGACGTTGCGCAGCATCACCGGCACGGTGATGTAGGCGCGGATACGCCACTCACCCAGGCCGATGGCCAAGCCGGCTTCCCGCAAACCCTTGGGAATATTCAGCAGCCCGGCGCGAAACACTTCGGTGAGGTAGGCACCGGCGTACAACGACAGCGTGATGATGAAGGACGGGATTTTGTCGAGACGAATCCCCAGTGACGGCAGTGCAAAGTAGATCAACAGGATCAGCACCAGAATCGGCGTATTGCGGATCACCGTCACGTACACCGAGGCGATGATGCGCAACGCGCGGTGTCTGGACAGCATGGCGAACGCCATCATCAGGCCGATCACGCAGCCAATCGCGATCGACAGCAGCGCCAGCTCAAGGCCCAGGCCGAGCCCCGCCAGCAAGCTGGGGAAATCACGCCACACGGCGGCAAAGTTCAACTGATAGTTCATGGTCGGCAGTACCTGATTGGGGCGCCGTCAGCGACGCCCCAGGGTTTACGATTTACTTGAACTCAACCGGGAAACCGATCGCTGGCTCTGGCAAATCCACGCCGAACCACTGCTTGAACGAGGCCTTGTAGGTCGGGAATTCCACGCCGGTCATGGCTTCATGCAGCGCGGTGTTGACGAAGTTCAGCCAGTCCTGGTCGCCACGCTTGACCGCGCACGCGTAGGTTTGCGGGCTCCAGGCGTAAGTGGGGCTGCGATAGCGGCCTGGGTTTTGCACCATCAGGTACTTGACCGACGACTGGTCGGTGGCGGCAGCATCGGCGCGGCCGGAGTTCACGGCCTGGTACATCAGGTCGACGCTGTCGTACTGGTCAACCTTGGCCTTGGGCAGCGCCTGGTGCACCAGCTCTTCGGCGTAGACGTTTTGCAGCACGGCCACAGTGACGCCGTCGCCGGCGGCTTGCAGGTCTTCGATTTCCTTGTACTTGCTGTTGTTCGGCAACAGCAGGCCCACGCCTTCGCGGTAATACGGCAAGGTAAAGGCAACCTGCTGCGCACGGCTGGCGGTAACGGTAATGAACTGGCAACTCATGTCGACCTTGTCGGTCAGCAGGTTGGGAATACGTGCGTCGGAAGACTGCACCACAAACTCGACCTTGCTCGGGTCGTTGAACAAGCCTTTGGCGACAATGCGGCCGATGTCGATATCAAAACCCTGCAACTTGCCATCCGCTCCCTGGAAGTGCCACGGCGCATTGGTACTGCCTGTACCCACGATGAGATGCCCACGCTTGAGCACATCATCGAGCTTGCTGTCCGCCGCGTGCACAACGCTTGCGAGGGAAGCCGATGCGGCGAAGAGAAAAACACACGCTTTAAACACGGAAGGTCGGTGATGCATGACAAGCACTCCAGGAGTTGTGTATTCCGCTATACCGGAACTTAGTATGTAACAACGGAATAGACAGCAGAAAGTGTGCCACACGCAGTTGCAGAAAAACATGACGCGGGTAAAGTTGTTTTAAATCAATTGGATAGATATTGAGCTGGGGTAAGGCGCTATGCCAGCAGCCTGGAAGGTGTTGCTACGCAAGGCCACACACGGCGGTGACAGTTGGATGCGGTGCACCACGGTAGCGTTACCGTGCACCGTGGCGGTGCTAGGGCGTGGGTGTTTTCTGTGGCAAGCGGGCTTGGTGTGGCAGGCGGGCGTGTGATGGCAGACGGGCTTCTTATGGTGGCAAGCGGGCTTCTGGTGGTGGCAAGCGGGCTTCTTGTGGCGAGCGGGCTTGCCCCGCGTTGGGCTGCGAAGCGGCCCCAAAACCTGGCGACGCGGTTTTTCAGGTATAGCGCGGCGGCTGGCTTGGGAGCGCTTCGCACTCCAACGCGGGGCAAGCCCGCTCGCCACAGGAAGCTTGCTCACTACAGCTAGCCTGTTTGCCACGACTGGCCCGTTTGTCACATGGCCCATCTGCCACAAGTCGCCCGTCTGCCATGGCAGGTCTGCTCGTCACCAGCGTTTCTTGGCGAGGCTCTGGTTGTTTTTTTGTGCTGGGCTAGGCTGGTGGGAGGTCTGTGTACGGGAGCGTGGCGTGATGAAGGTAAGCCTAATGGTGGTGTTGCTGGGCTGTCTGGCGGCCGGTACGGCTTCGGCCAGTAATGATCGCCGTGAATGCAAGGAAGAACTTCAGAAGCTCAAGGAAGCCTTCAGCACTGATTACACCAGCCAGAACCACCATGGCTATCGTCGGGCGAAGGCGTCCAGGGACAATGAGGAATACAAGAAATGCGCGAGCCAGGCGCGCAAGGCGCGTGAACGAACCGAGCGTGCCGACGATGCATGAGCCTGTCTACCTGTGAAGGTTGACAGTAGACGGTGGTGATCTCGCGATCTAGCGTACCCGGCAGGCCCCCTCGGCCAGGTGCACAAGGAGATCATCATGGGTGCTGCCAATGCGGTGATTGATACCCTCAGCGACTACCAGCAGGTTCTGAATCAGCACCCGCTGGTCATCGTGCTGTTTACTTCCCAGTCCTGCCAGGCGTGCCTGGGAGTTCACCCACGCTTTAATAGCATCGCCGAAAAATACGCCGGCCGAGTGAAGAGCATGATCCTGGACACCGCCCGGACGCCGAGAATCGAAGGCGTGGACGGCACCCCCACTCTGGTGGTCTACAAAAATGCCCTTGAGGTCGAAAACCTCAAGGGCATTGGCGCGCCGGATGAACAGGAAGCACTTCTGGATCAGGTGTTCAAAGACTACGCGCCGTAGGTATCAGCAGCACCTGCGTCACCCGCCGCTCCTCCACTGCCGCCACCGTCAGGTGCCAGCCTTCGTGCTCCAGGCTGTCGCCCACTCGCGGCAAGCGGTCCAGCAGACTCATCACCAAACCTGCGAGCGTCTGGTAATCGTCGGTGGCCACGGCCTTGAAGCCGGTGCGCTGGCGCACCTGGTTAAGGGTCAAGGCGCCATTGGCGCGAAAGCCTGCGCCCTCCTCGACGATATCCGGCCCTTCGATTTCGCTGGCATCCGGCAATTCACCAGCGATGGATTCAAGGATGTCGGTCATGCTCAGCACGCCGATGAAATCACCGAATTCGTTGATCACAAACGCAATATGGGTGGATGCCTGGCGCATCTGCTCCAGGGCGTTGAGAATCGAAAAGCTCTCCAGCAGGTTGACCGCGCGGCGCGCCAGGTGCTCCAGGTTCGGCTCGTGGCCGGCCAGGTATTCTTTGAGCAACTCCTTCTTGTGCACAAAGCCCAATGGCTCATCGACAGCACCGTTGCGGATCAACGGCAGCCGGGAGTAGGACGAATGCATCAATTTACGGCGGATAGTGTCGGCATCGTCCGCTAGATCGATACAGTCGACCTTGGCCCGCGGCGTCATCAAGCTGCGGATCGGGCGCTCGGCCAACTGCAACACGCCACTGATCATCACGCGCTCGCGTCGGTCAAACAGCGGGCCCTGGGTCGCATCCGGCTCGCCCATCAAGTCGGCAACGTCGTCATCCATGCCCTCCACGGCCAGACTGCGCCCCCCCAGTAAACGCATCACCGCATGCGCAGTGCGTTGGCGCACCGGCAACGTGCCCTGTACCGACTTTTTGCGACGGGCGCGGGCAAGCTGGTTGAACAGCTCCACCACAATCGAGAAGCCCATCGCCGCGTACAAGTACCCCTTGGGCACGTGGAAACCCAAGCCTTCGGCAGTCAGCACCAGGCCGATCATCATCAGGAAACTCAGGCACAGCATGATCACCGTCGGGTGCGCGTTGACGAAACGGGTCAGCGGCTTGCTCGCGACAATCATCAGGCCGATGGACACGATCACTGCGATCATCATCACCGCCAGCTCATCGACCATGCCCACGGCGGTCACCACCGCGTCGAGGGAGAACACCGCGTCGAGCACCACAATCTGCGCGACGATCGGCCAGAACATCGCATAGGTGGCATTGCCGGCCCGCTGGGCGACGTGACCTTCGAGGCGCTCGTGCAATTCCATAGTGGCCTTGAACAACAGGAACACACCGCCAAACAACATGATCAGGTCACGGCCGGAAAACCCCTTGCCGAAAACCTCGAACAGCGGCTGAGTAAGGGTGACCATCCAGGAAATACTCGCCAGCAGGCCCAGGCGCATCAGCAACGCCAGGGACAACCCGATCAACCGCGCCCGGTCGCGCTGCTCCGGCGGCAGCTTGTCCGCCAGGATCGCGATAAACACCAGGTTGTCGATGCCCAGTACCAGTTCCAGCACAATCAAGGTCAACAGGCCGAGCCAGGCCGTTGGATCCGCTAACCATTCCATTTATAGAGCCTCGTTATAGATGTCTGAATGCCGGACACGGCAAGGCGCGGTCAGTGGACCGGGACAAGGGCAGCCATCGAATACGGGGTGCTTCAGCGGGAACAGCAACAGCGGATGTCTTGGGGAAAGACGACTGGGAGGCTCCGAGAGGGTGTTCATGCAAGTCCTGCAGTGGAAAAGGACCTGAATCGTACAATCGAAACCTAAATTTCCTACAACGCAAAACTATTACAAAATCTGTACACAAACCAACACAAAACCCATGTGGGAGCTGGCTTGCCTGCGACACAGGCAACTCGATGCGTCAGTCAAACCGAGGTGACGCTATCGCAGGCAAGCCAGCTCCCACACAAGCCCGCTCCCACAGGTTGCTCTGCGTCGTGTCAGCTTTTACGCGTCGCACCATCCAGCGCCAAAATCGTATGCGCATTCGTCACCATGGTTGCAAGGGTATTAATCACCCCCGAGCGCAACGCGCCAAGCGTCGCCGCCGCCTTGGTGTTCTCACTGGCAATCGCCACCACGTCCGGGATGCGAAACAGCGCCTGCACCGTCAGGCCGATCACCCGCCCCTGGATGGCGTTGACCGCCGGCTGCCCGTGTATGTCGATAAAGTCATAACCCATCATGTCGCCCACCGTACCGGACACACGGTTAGCCCGCACAGCCTCCAACCCGCCGCGATCAAGCATCCAGCTTAGTCATCTGCTTGACCTGCTCGATATACCGCACCACCGCCGGTGCTTTTTCAAAGCGCCGGTGTATCAGCGACAGCCACGACGAGGCCTCGCTGCCCTTGATGCTGCGGTAGACCACGCCCGGCAAACTCACATGCCCGACCATCGACGCCGGCACGACCGCCACGCCCTGCCCTAACGACACCAACGCCATCACCGCCACCAAGCCACCCGGCTGTGGCCCCAGGCGCGGGGCAAAACCGCCCTTTGCAGCGACGTGCAAGGTGCCGCTGATTTGTTCCGGCAGAATAAAGGTCTCGTTTTGCAGGTGTTCACAGCCAATGGCTTTGAGCCCCAGCAGCCAGGAATCCTGCGGCAGCGCCAACACAAAGCCTTCGCTGGCCAGGCGCACGGCGTCCACGCCATCGGGCAGGGTCATGGGCGAGCGGATATAGCCGATGTCATAGCGCCCGTCCGCCACCGCGCTCGGCAATGTCGCCATCGCCCATTCGCGCACGTTCACGCTCACATCGGGAAATGCCTGGCTGAACGCGCGCATCTGGCGCTGCAACACGCCGGAGTACACCGCTGAGGCCACGTAGCCCAGCTCGATATGACCGATCTCGCCGCGCCCGGCGCGCTGGGCACTGCGCTGGGCGAATTCGAATTGGCGCACCGTGGCTTCGGCTTCAACCAGCAACGCCGCACCGGCTTCGGTGAGGCTGACTTCGCGCTGCTGGCGGACAAACAAGCGGGTGCCCAGGCTGGCTTCCATGTCCTGGATTTGCCGGCTCAAGGTCGGCGGGGCGATGCCTAACTGCTCGGCGGCGCGGCTGAAGTTGCGCTGACGGGCGACGGCGAGGAAGTAGCGGAAATGGCGGATGTCCATTGCAGGATTAGCTCAAAGGTAATGAAGTGCTTCAGGCAAGCTAACAAGACCGGTCTTCGCCGGCGATAAGCTCACAGCACCTCAACACTAGAGAGCCTACGCGATGATCGTCAACTGCCTTTTCCTTATTGCCTGCAGGGTAATTCAGCCATGAGCCGGGTCAGTCCGCGCTTGACGCTGCTCACGGCGTCCGGCGTTTGTGCGCTGATCGTGCTCGACACCAATATCGTCGCCGTGACCCTGCCGAGCATCGCCCGTGACCTGGGCGCCAATTTTGCTGACATCGAGTGGGTGGTCAGCGCCTATATGCTCGCGTTTGCCGCGTTGTTATTGCCGGCCGGCAGCCTCGCCGACCGCTTTGGGCGCAAGAAGACCCTGGTCTGGGGCTTGAGCATTTTCATCCTGGCCTCCCTGGGCTGTGGCGCCGCACCGAATGCGCTGTTTCTGGACATCGCCCGCGCCGTCAAAGGCGTCGGCGCGGCGTTACTGCTAACCTCCGCCCTGGCCTCCATCGGCCATACGTTTCATGATGAAGTGGAGCGCGCCAAAGCCTGGGCGTTCTGGGGCGCGTGCATGGGCGTGGCGATGACCGCCGCGCCGACCTTGGGGGGCTTGATCACTCAGTACCTGGGCTGGCGCTGGATTTTCTACCTCAACCTGCCCGTGGGCCTGGGGCTGATGGCGCTGGTGCTGCGTGCGATTGCAGAGTCCCGCGATACCCAATCGGCGCGGCTTGATCCGTGGGGCAGCCTGGCCTTCAGTGCCAGCCTGTTGTGCCTGATCTGGGGATTGATCGAGGCCAATCGCATCGGCTGGAACAACCCGCTGACCTATGCGCGGCTTATTGGCGGCGCCGTGCTGCTGGGTGTGTTTGTGCTCGCCGAGCGCGTGCAGCGACGGCCCATGGTGGACCTGCAGCTGTTTCGCCACCCGCGCTTTATCGGCGCGTTGCTGGGGATGTTTGCCTATGCCGGCTGCGCCCAGGTGATGATGACGCTGTTGCCGTTCTACCTGCAAAACGGTTTGGGCTTCTGTGCGGTTGCCTCGGGCCTGGGGATGCTGCCGTTTGCGCTGACCATGCTGATTTGCCCACGGATCGGCGCTCGCCTGGCCGGGCGCTTCGCACCGGCGACCATGATGGCGAGCGGTTTGGCGTTGGTCGGTTGCGGCAACCTGCTGAGCGCCTGGGCGGTCAATGTGGGTGGCTACGTGCCCTTCGCCCTGGCAATTGCCGTGACCGGCGCCGGCGCGGGCCTGCTCAATGGCGATACGCAGAAAAACATCATGGCTTGCGTGCCTCGGGACCGCGCGGGCATGGCATCAGGCATGAGTACCACGATGCGCTTCAGCGCGATCATGTTGGCTATCGGCGTGTACGGGGCATTGCTGAGCAGCCACAGCGAGCAGTTGCTGCGCGCAAGTATCGAGCCGCAGTGGCAGGCGCAGGCAGCGGCGATTGCCTCGCGCGTAGTAGCCGGTGATATGCAGGCAGCGATGGGTGTGTTGCCGCAGACGGCACGGGCGGTGGTGCAACCGCTGGCACGGCAAGCGTTTGTGGGTGGGTTCAGCGCGGTGTTGTGGGTGGCGGGGGTGTTGGGATTGCTGGGGGCGTTGGTGGTGGGAATGCTGATGCGAAAGCCGATTCCCGTTGTGCTAGCGCAGAACTGAATGTGGGAGCGGGCTTGCTCGCGAATGCGCTGTGTCAGTCAACACATCTGAACTGAAACACCGCATTCGCGAGCAAGCCCTCTCCCACAAGGGGTTGACCTGCAGTCTGGAATTACCAGAACCGCTGCTGGGTCAACCGGCTCCACCAGGTCAGCAGCACTCGGTCCACCGAACCGCTGGCCGCCAGGCCGACCCGCTCTTGCAGGCTTTTACGCTCGGCATAGTGCAGGTGGAACACCTCGGCGGTCTTGGCCTTGGTGGCCAGGTATTCGTCGCTGGTTTGCAGCTCGTCGACCAGTTGCTTGTCGAGGGCGGCAACGCCCAGCCACACTTCCCCGGTCGCGACATCATCGATTGCCAGCTGAGGGCGATAGCGCGACACGAAGTTCTTGAACAGCTGATGGGTGATGTCCAGGTCTTCCTGGAACTTCTCGCGGCCCTTCTCGGTGTTTTCGCCAAACACGGTGAGGGTGCGTTTGTATTCACCAGCCGTCAGCACCTCGAAATCGATGTCATGTTTTTTCAGCAGGCGGTTGACGTTGGGCAACTGCGCTACCACGCCAATCGAACCAAGGATGGCGAACGGTGCGCTGATGATCTTCTCGCCGATGCACGCCATCATGTAGCCGCCGCTGGCCGCGACCTTGTCGATGCACACGGTCAATGGCACGCCCGCCTGGCGGATACGCGCCAGCTGGGATGAGGCCAGGCCGTAGCTGTGGACCATGCCGCCGCCGCTTTCCAGGCGCAGCACCACTTCGTCTTTCGGCGTGGCCAGGCTCAGCAGTGCGGTGATTTCATGGCGCAGGCTCTCGGTGGCCGAGGCCTTGATGTCGCCGTCGAAATCCAGCACAAACACCCGTGGCTTGGCCTCGGATTTCTTCTTGCCATTCTTTTTTTCGGTTTTGCTTTCGGCTTTGCGCAGGGCCTTGAGCTGGTCCTTGTCGAGCAGGCTCGATTCCAGGCGCTCACGCAGGCCCTTGTAGAAATCATTGAGCTTGCTGACCTGCAATTGGCCGGCGGACTTGCGACGGCCTTTGCTGCGCAGCGCCGCGAAACTGATCAGTACCACCAGAATAGCGACCACCAGGGTGACGGTCTTCGCCAGAAAGCTCGCGTATTCGGCCAGAAAATCCATATGTCTCCTTAAAAATGCACTGCGCCAGGCGCGGATGGGCCCAGCATACCGACGGCACCGCGTTCGAGCCAGTGATCAAACCGCCAGCAAGCGGGCTCTAACGGGCTTTTAAAACAAGCGTATGTTTTTTCATTGACAGCTCTCCGGCATCCTCATAACCTCGCCAGACTTTCAACGTACCGGGAAAACGGACGTGGGCAGCATTTATCTGATTCGACATGGCCAGGCCTCTTTCGGTGCAGACGACTATGACGTCCTGTCGCCCGTCGGCGTGGAACAAGCGCAAGTGCTCGGACGCCATCTGGCAGACCTGGGCCTTACGTTCGATCGCTGTATAGCGGGCGACCTGCACCGCCAGCAGCACACCGCCACGTCCGTACTCGATCAATATGCAGCCCGTGGCCTGCCGGTACCTTCGCTGGACATCGACAGCGCCTTCAACGAATTCGACGCCGACGCGATCATCCGCGCCCTGCTCCCCGACCTGCTGACCACCGAGCCCGAAGCCCTGGAGATCCTGCGCAATGCGGCGCACAACCGCAGCGAATTCCAGCGCATCTTTGCGTTGATCATCGAGCGTTGGCTGGCCGGCACCTATGACCCACCGGGGCTGGAAAGCTGGCTGGGGTTTGTCGAACGCGTACAAGGCGGCCTGCAACGGATTCTCGAAACCGCCGAGAACACTGACAAGATCGCCGTGTTCACCTCCGGCGGCACGATCACCGCCCTGCTTCACTTGATTACCCGCATGCCTGCCGCCCAGGCGTTCGAGCTCAATTGGCAAATTGTTAACACCTCGCTCAACCAGCTGAAATTCCGTGGACGCGAGGTGGCGCTGGCTTCCTTCAACAGTCATACCCACTTGCAACTGTTGAAGGCGCCGCAGCTCATCACTTTCCGATGAACTGCGGCCAACCGTGACCCCAAGGTCACTGGACTCTACCCTTAAGGATCGAAACCATGACTGACGTAGCCAAAGCTGTAGAAGCAATGAAAGCCAAATTCAACCCAGCCGCTGCCGACGGCCTGGACCTGGTGTTCGGTTTCCGTATCGACGACACCCAGAACTTCTCGCTGGTGGTCAAGAACAACACCTGCGAACTGCTCGAAGGCGAAAACCCTGACGCCCAGGTCACGCTGGTCACCGACGGCGAAACCATGGAAGGCATCGTCAGCGGCGACACCGATGGCATGCAGGCCTTCATGAGCGGCAAACTGCGCACCGAAGGCGACATGATGCTGGCAATGAAGCTGAGCGAGCTGTTCCCGGCTTGATCACGCTGATTGTGTAGCGCGCTTTACCCCGACAAATCCCGCCACATGGCGGGATTTGTTGTTTGCGGGAGCGGCAAACAGCCGTGACCACCATCCCCACCACTCATCGCCCACAATTGCCCTTGATTGCCTCGCCCGCAAACGCCCGCCGAACAAACCCTATCGAATCACCCAAAGACCCATTCACCGCCCCGGAGTGATCCAGCGCTGGATAGAAATGCCATTCCACCCGATCCCCTGCCTTACAGGCGTCCCGGACCAAGGCTTGTTGGCCCGGCACAAACACATCTCGGTCTTTACCGCCAGTGCCGAGAAACACCGGAATATCGGTTTTCAACGTGGGATAAGCCGCTTCACGCCCCACCCGATCCAACGCTGCCTTGGGCGATCGCTTGAAGCTGTTATTGAAGGTCAACCCGTCAGCCACCACCCGCTGCTCGATGGCATGCAAGCACTCATCCTGACTCGCCCTGAAGGCCGGCAGCGCCCGCTCAGCCAGGTAATCGGCGGGCACGAACGAAGGGTCCAGCAACGCCACCGTACTGAGGCGCAACAGGTTATAGGCAAACGTCGGCACCACCGAACGGCGTGCGTTTTCAAGTTCTGGGCTGCGACCCTGGGCGTGCGCAGAGGCATAAGGCGTACCGGTCGCCACCACCCCGACAACCTCCACATCCGGCGCATAGTCCTTGGCCATTACCGCCGTGGCGAACGCCGCGCGGCCACCCTGGGATTGCCCGAACACCACTGCCCGCTTGGACACGTTGACAGGCGCAGCGCTGACCGCACGGATGCTGTCCAGCACGCCATACGCCAAGGGACGCGTCAGCCCATAAGGGTGCAACCCGGGCGTGCCCAGCCCCTGGTAATCAGTGGCAACAATCGCATAGCCCTGCTCGAGCCAGTGATTGAGATAGCGCGTATCCCGTGGACTGCGCTGATTCAGCGAAGGCGCGCAACGATCAGCACTGCCGACCGTGCCGTGAGCCCATGCCATCAGTGGCCAGCCACCCGCAGGCGCTGGGCCCTTGGGCACGAACAACGCACCGGAGACCGCGACAGGCGTGAGGTTGTCGAGCCCATCGGTGGAGGAATACAGGATCCGCAGGTTCAGCCCGGCCGACGCCAGGCTCTGCTGCGGCGTCAATGCTTCACTGCGCAGCAGTTTGCCGGGCATTGGCGGCACAGGGTCCGCCCAGGTGTAGAACGCGTCAGCGGCGCTGCTACTGCCGGCCGCCAGTACCCATAGCAACGCCCACGCGCGCATCGCGCATCACCACCCTTCTTTCAACATGCGCAATTCCAGGTGCTGCAACAGCATGATGGTTTTGCCATCGACAATCTCACCGCTCTGCACCATGGCCAGCGCCTGTTCAAAGCTCAGCTCCAGCACTTCGATGTCTTCACCCTCGTCGATCAGCCCGCCGCCCTCGCCGACCCGGTCTGCTGCCTGGTACTCGCCGATAAAGAAGTGAATGCGCTCGGTCACCGAACCGGGGCTCATGAACGCCGCGTAGATTTTCTCCACGGAGCCGACGCGGTAGCCGGTTTCTTCTTCGGCTTCGAGGCGAATGCGCTCTTCGGGGGTGGCGTTGTCCAACAGGCCGGCGGCCGCTTCGATCAAGTAGCCGGGGTAATCGTTGACGAACGTGGGCATGCGGAACTGGCGAATCAGCAGCACGGTGCGCTGTGCGCGGTTGTACAGCAGAATCGTTGCACCGTTGCCGCGGTCGTACACCTCACGGGTCTGGGCTTGCCAACTGCCATCCTGGCGGCGCAGGTCGAAGGTGTATTTTTTCAGAAGATACCAATTGTTCGACAGGGTTTCTTCGGCGGTGATGCGAACGGGGCTGTTGTCCATGGTCTGGCCTCTGCTCAAAGGAGCGCGAGCATGTCGCGGCGCCAATGTCAGCGTCAAGCGAATCGCTTGTGCAAACAGGCGCGCGGGGTATCGGTTCAGGAAGCAGTCACGGCCTGAGCGAGCGGTTGCTTGATGCGCGGCCACGCGGCCGCAACTTCCTCAGCGCTGGCGGCCTTGATCCGTGCCAGATCGCGCGGGTAATCCACCCCAGGGTTCTCAGTGAACCGCGTCGCCGTGAATTGGCCATTGCTGGCCCGCAGGATGTATCCCGTGTCCTGGCAGTGCTGCGAGGCAAGAAACAGCACACCCGGCGTCACCCATTCTGGCTTGAGTTCGTCCGGTTCCCCGGTCACGCCCCACATGCGCGTCTTGGCCACCGGCGAAATCGCATTGACCTTGATGCCGGCTTCGGCGCCTTCATGGCTCAGGGCATTCATGATGCCCAGTTGCGCCATCTTGCCGGCGCTATAGGCTACCAGGCCGGTCTGCTCGTATTGCGCGTACAGGGCGCGGTCGGAGGTGGTCAGGATGATGCGCGGCGCCGATGAGCGCAGCAGGTGCGGCCACGCATGCTTGCACAACCACAGCGGCGCGTAGAGGTTGATGTCCATGGCGCGCTGGAGGAACGCGGCATCCAGGTCTTCGATGTTCTGATAACCCACCCATCCGGCGTTGTGGATCAGGATATCGAGTTGACCGAACGCCTCGATAGCGAACCCGATCAGTTGCCGGCACCCCTCGGGCGTAGACAAGTCGCCGCCATGCCCCAGCACCTTGAGCCCTTGCGCCTGCAACTGCTGCGCCGCATTGAGCACCACCGAGCCATCGCTGCCGGCGCCGTTACTGTCGGCACCGATATCGCTGATCACTACCCGCGCGCCACGGGTCGCCAACGCCCGTGCATAGCTCAGACCCAGCCCGCGTGCGCCACCGGTGACAATGGCGGTTTTGCCTGTGAAATCCATGTGCATACTCTCCTGTTAAGCCCGCCACCCTAACAACCCAGGCATGCGTTGTTCAATGCTGTAACACTTTGCAAGTAATCCCCATTCACGACTGTCGAATTAATTCCTGCCCCTTAAAGCCATCTGGTAAAACCCCAGCTTCGCTTTTGTCCTGGAACCTTCATGTCATCTCGTTTTTTGTCTCGCCTGGGCCTGCGCTGGTTTCCCCTGCTGTGCATGGCCATCCTGATCATCGGCCTGCCGGTAGGTTGCGCGGTGCTTCAACACAAGGAGCGTGAGCTGGTGTTTCGCATTGAGCCGGGTACCGCCGGCTGGTACACCGGCTTGCCCAAGGCCGTGCAGGAATTCGATATAAAACCCGCCAGTTTCAAATCAGGCCAGAACCTGCATGGCTGGTGGTACCCGGCCGACAAGCAGGATGCTCCGGCGATTCTGTACCTGCACGGCGTGCGCTGGAACCTCACCGGCCAGCTGTTTCGCATTGAACAACTGCACGCACTGGGCTTTTCGGTGCTGGCCATCGACTACCGCGGTTTCGGCCAGAGTCACGGCGACTTGCCTTCGGAAACCAGTGTGTATGAAGACGCCCGCATCGCCTGGGAGCGCTTTCAGGTGCTGCAGCCAGACCCGAGCAAACGCCTGATCTACGGGCACTCGCTGGGTGGCGCGGTGGCCATCGACCTGGCGGCGCAGTTGAGTCAACAGACGCCGGTGCCCGTGCGCGGCCTGGTGATCGAATCCACTTTCACCTCGCTGGGGGACGCGGCCGCGGCCGTGGCCAACACCTCGCTGCCGGTGCGCTGGCTGCTGTCGCAGAAGTTCGACTCCATCGACAAGATTGCCGGCGTGCACATGCCGCTGCTGGTGGTGCACGGGCTGGCCGACCCCTACGTGCCACCACGTTTCAGCCAACAACTGTTCGACGCCGCTCAAGAGCCCAAACGGTTGCTGCTGGTGCCTGGCGCCACGCATAACAACAGCATGAGCCTGGCCGGGCGCAACTATGGGCAAGCGCTGGAAAAACTGATGCAAGCGCAGATGCCCGCACAGGTGGTGACGCACTCCACAGGTCGCAACGGCGACTCTTGAAAGTACTTTTCGGCACTGGGTCCGCGCTTGGCTGTCAAGCGTAAACCCTGCCCATACTGGCCCGCGTCGCAAGTTGATCAAATATTAACCGAGGGTTAAATCGCCAACCCTGCCGGGCCTTCGCAAAGTTATCCACAGAGATACCCACGGTTTTCGTGGACAACTCTTTTTACTTTTTTACGATCTTTTTGCTCAGCAAACCCCTTGGGGAAAGGTGCCGGGCAGCAAAATATCGCGATTCACATCGCGTATATCGTTATAGCCGCACAGCGCCATCGACACATCCAACTCACGGGCAATGATGTCAAGGGCCTTGGTCACGCCCGCTTGGCCCATGGCGCCCAAACCATACAGGTGCGGTCGACCAATCATGGTGCCTTTGGCGCCCAGTGCCATCGCCTTGAGCACGTCCTGGCCGGAACGAATGCCGCCGTCGAGCCACACTTCAATCTGATTGCCCACCGCCTCGACAATTGCCGGCAGTTGGCTGATGCTCGACGGTGCACCATCGAGCTGGCGCCCACCGTGGTTACTCACCACCAATGCATCAGCGCCGGAGTTAGCCGCCAGCCGTGCATCCTCGACGTCGAGAATGCCCTTGATAATCAGCTTGCCACCCCAGCATTTCTTGATCCATTCCACGTCGTCCCAGCTCAGGCGCGGGTCGAACTGCTGGGCGGTCCACGACGACAGCGAACTCATGTCCGCCACGCCTTTAACGTGGCCGACAATGTTGCCGAAACCACGGCGTTTGGTGCCCAGCATGCCCATCACCCAGCGCGGCTTGGTTGCCATGTTGAGGATATTGGGCAGGGTCAGTTTGGGAGGCGCTGACAAGCCGTTGATCAAGTCCTTGTGGCGTTGCCCAAGAATCTGCAGATCGAGGGTCAGCACCAGCGCATCCACACCCGCAGCTTTGGCGCGCTCGATCAATTGCTCGATAAACCCGCGATCTCGCATCACATACAGCTGGAACCAGAATGGCTGGCCAACCTGTTCGGCGATGTCCTCAAGAGAACAGATGCTCATGGTCGACAGCGTGTAGCGCAGGCCAAAAGCGGCGGCGGCGCGGGCAGTCAGGATTTCGCCATCGGCGTGCTGCATGCCCGCAAGCCCCGTGGGCGCCAGCGCGACCGGCATGGCCATGTCCTGGCCGATCATGCTGGCGCGGATCGAACGTTGATCGATGTTGCGCGCCACGCGCTGACGAAATTTGATGCGGGCAAAATCGCTTTCATTCGCCCGATAGGTGCTTTCAGTCCAGGAGCCGGAATCGGCGTAGTCGTAGAACATCCGTGGGACACGTTTTTGCGCCAGCTTGCGTAAGTCTTCGATGGTTGTAATCAACGACATCTAGGTCACCTCTCCCTGAACTGAGCCCAGAGAGTAACCGCCGATCAGCCGCGCAACCAGTCATTGCGTTTATATCGGCAGAAGCCTAATCTCGCACAAACCCGCATAAAGACGCATAAACATGCAAAACACTCATCAAGCCATTGACCTGCCTTCGTTGCGCAAACAGAAGATCCTGTTGCTGCTGGAGCGCGACGGCAAAGTGACCGCATCCGAATTGGTGGATCACTTTGCCGTGTCCCAGGACACCATCCGCCGCGATCTCGGTGAACTGGCCGCCGCCGGCCTGTTGCAACGCGTGCACGGCGGTGCCCTGCCCCGGCCCAAAGACACCGGCAAAGACTTCTTCACCCGTGTGGGCGAGACCAATGAGGTCAAACGCCACCTTGCGCG
This sequence comes from Pseudomonas sp. LBUM920, assembly GCF_003852315.1. NCBI lineage: Bacteria > Pseudomonadati > Pseudomonadota > Gammaproteobacteria > Pseudomonadales > Pseudomonadaceae > Pseudomonas > Pseudomonas edsoni (SeqCode). The sequence goes on along the minus strand of NZ_CP027762.1, from coordinate 2,551,865 downwards.
CCTGGCCGCCGATCGCGTGGAAGACGGCCAGATCGTGCTGTTCGACTCCGGCTCGACCACGCTGCAAATCGCGCAATCCCTGCCACGCGCGATCCGCCTGACGGTGGTTACGCCGTCGCCGATGATTGCCATCGCCCTGGCCGACCACCCGGATGTGAAAGTGATTGTGGCGGGCGGCCAACTCAACCCTGCCACCTTGTCCACCAGCGGCCACGAAACCGTGCGCCTGATCCAAAGCATCAAGGCCGACCTGCTGTTTACCGGCGTGTGCGCGTTGCATCCGCAGGTGGGCATCAGCTCGTTGCATTTCGACGAAGTGGCGGTCAAGCAAGCGTTGCTCGACAGTGCCTCCCATGTGGTGGCGGTGACCATGGCAGACAAGCTCGGCGCGGTGGAGCCCTTTGTGGTGGGCCCGTGCAGCCGCATCCATACGCTGATCACCGAGTGGCACGTACCGAGTGTCGAAGCCTATGAGCAGTTAGGGCTGGAAGTGCTGCGCGTGGAGGTTGAGTAGGTACAAGGCATCGGCGGTGGCATGACCGCTGGCGGTGTTGTCGAAGATGCACCAGGTGGGAATGCCTGCGGCAACGTAGTGGCTCAGTTGCTGCGAGAATGCCTGCACGCGTTCCGGCCCATACGCGCTGTGATAAATACGCGGCGAGCCGTGCAATCGCCAATACTGCACGCCCTGCCAGCCGATGCCCGCGTCGATGACCGGCGGGTCGGCGACCACACGACCTATGTGTAAATCCTGCAATAACGCCTCGGCCTCAAGCCAGCTGGCATGGCGCGGTTCCAGGACCACGGCACCGGCAAAACGTTGGCGTAGCGCGGTGAAAAACGGCGCAGCAATCGCCGCGTCATAGCCGAAAGACGGTGGCAATTGAATCAGCAGGCAGCCCAGCTTTTCACCCAGTCTCAAGCACTGCTCAAGGAATTCATCCAGCGCGGTTTCGCAGCGCTGCAAGCGCAATTCATGGGTGATGCGCTTGGGCACCTTGACCGAAAAACGGAACGCCGGCGGCACCGATTGGGCCCAGCGCTCATAGGTCTTGGGCAGGTGCGGGCGATAAAACGAACTGTTGATTTCCACGGCGTTGAAACGCGACGCGTAACGCTGCAGGTGTGTACCCTCGCTCGCAAACGCCGCCCACTGTTCACGCGGCAAACTCCACCCCGCGCAACCCACATACAGCGCTGCCGTCAAAACAGCACCTTGGCGGCATCGCGCATGAAAATCTCGATGGTCTTGGGCCCGACTCCCGCAAATTCACCCAGGCGCTTTTCGAAGGCCTCACGGTCTTCGCTGGCGCTGCGAATATGGCTGATCTTGCCGCCATACTCGGCATTCAATTTGGCACTCAGGTCGAGCAAGCGCTGCGCCGTGGTTTCGTCATAGCGCACGTAATGCGCGCGCCCAAGCATCGACACCAACTCCCTGGAGGTGCAGTGCTGCAACTTGCGCGCGGTATCGCGGCCTTGCTCTTCAACAATCACCTTGTATGCCTGGGCAGCGATCGGCGCCTGAATGCGCTTGCCCATCAGGAAGCTGGCGATAAACCACTTGAACAGGCTGGCGTCGTCTTCAGGCCTTAATTCGATGCCCAACTGCGCAGCCGTAATCGACCTGGCCATGCTCAGTGGCCCAACTTGCGCTCAGCCTTGGCGGCTTGCTCGTTGATGGCGTCCGTTTGGCGTTCGATGTCTTTGATCGACGTGGGCGTCAGCACCTTGTCGACACTTTCAGTTTTTGGGTTCGGGCGTTCCAGCGTGTGGCCCTTGTCGGCTTTGTCGGTGCCTTTTTGGGCGTCTTCGGAACTGATCGGGGTTGGGGTTTTATCGGCAGTCACAGTCTGTCTCCAGGCAGTTGAAGGCCCACAAAAAATAGCAGGCGCTTATGCAGCAGAGCCTGTCGAATTTCGATAGTTCAAGGAAATTGGCATGCATGACCACCGGAGAAAAAACCGCGAATTAATTTAAACCTTTTGCCGAGGCGCCCCCTCAACAGTCAGGTACGGCATCACGCCACTGTCGATTTCAAGGAGATCCACCATGACTACTCTGCTGATGAAACAAATGGGCCTGACCTTTGTGCTGGTTGCAGGCTCGATTTCCACGGCCATGGCCGCAACGTCCAACAGCTTTGTCGACGACGCCGCCCAGGGCGGTATCACCGAGGTGGAAGCCGGCAAGCTGGCCCTGGAAAAAAGCAGCTCGGCCGACGTAAAGACTTTTGCGCAGCACATGGTTACCGACCACACCAAAGCCAATCAGGAACTGACGGCATTGGCGAAAAAGCTGGATATCGAAGTCCCCGATGACGCCGCCCTGACCGACAAGGCCAAAAAAGCCATTCTCGAAATGCGCGACGAGTCGTTCGACAAGGCCTACGCCAACAACCAGGTCGCCGCTCACGAAAAAACCGTCGAATTGTTCCAGAAAGAAGCCGCCTCCTCGGACAACGCCGAGCTGAAGGCCTTCGCCGCCAAGACCCTGCCGACCCTTGAAGCCCACCTGAAAATGGCCAAGGAGCTGCAAGCCAAGCACGACCACTAAAACCATCCCTGACCCAGGAGACACTCGACCATGAGTTCGCAACTCAACGGCAAGAAAATCCTCATCATCACCTCCAATACCGGTATCGAACGCGATGAGCTGGTCAAGCCACTGGAAGCGCTGCGCGGTTATGGCGCCACGGTGACTCATGCGTCCAGCAAAGGCGGCACCACTCAGACCTTCGTCGGTGACACCGAGAAGGACAAGACTGTGGAATCCGACGTGCAATTGTCTCAGGTTACCAGCAGCGACTTTGACGCCCTGGTTATCCCGGGCGGCACCGTCAACGCTGACACCTTGCGCCAGGATGCCGCCGCGCTGCGCCTGATCAATGACTTCGTCAAGGCCGGCAAAACCATCGCGGCGATCTGCCACGGGCCATGGACGCTGATCGATGCTGGCGTGATCAAGGGCAAAACCCTGACCTCGTACAAAAGCGTGCGGATCGACCTTGAAAACGCCGGAGCCGCCGGTTGGGTGGATGCCCAGGTCAAGGAATGCAAGGCCAATGGCTGGACCCTGATCACCTCGCGTACCCCGGATGACTTGCCGGCGTTCAACGAAGCGATTGCTAAAGCTGTTGCGGGCTAAACCACCCGCTTGAACGTAAACAGGCGCCCAATGGGCGCCTGTTTGCGGTCTTCAATGGACTCAGCTTTTACGCTGCTCGGCCATTTCACGTTTTGGCCCGAACAAGGCCCAGACAATCAGCCCGAACAGCGGCACGAAAATAAGAATGATCAACCACAGCCCTTTGGTCTCCCAGCCACCGGTGCTGCGTAATACGACGTTGATCGCCCATAGTTCCAAGATCAGCAGAATCACGGCCAGAATGATCCAGATAGTTTCCAATTGCATAGCTCACCTCCTGAGGTCTATGCATTAGGTCAAGCAGATGGCCTGAGGGTTCCATTCGATTTTCAGCAAGGGCTCACGCCCAACGGTTGCAGCTAATCCTGCGTGACCTTCTAGACTCAACACTGAATCACCTCGCCTGCACTGACTTAAGGAGGTTCAGGATGACCGAGCACGTTATCCACTTTCACTGCCAGATCGACCAGAGCACCACCGAGCGCTTTCGCGACTGTTGCCTGGACGCTATCGGCGAAGGCGCCAGTTCCCTGCTGCTGAACCTGTCGACCACCGGTGGCAGCACCAATTTCGGCTTTACCCTCTACACCTTCCTCAAGGCGTTGCCGGTGCCCTTGTGCGCGATCAACGCGGGCAACATCGAGTCCATGGGCATCATCATGTTCCTGGCGGCGAACCGACGCATCACCACGCCACACTCTCGATTCTTGATCCATCCGATGAACTGGTATTTCAGCCAGAGTTCAGTCGATCACCAGCGTCTGCGGGAATACCTGTCGAGCCTGGATAACGACCTGGCGCGCTATGTGAAAATCTATGAGTTGGAGACCACTCGTGCCGAGACCCAGCTGGACATTTTCAAGTGCCTGTCGGCTGAGGAAAAAGTCATCGCTGCGCATGAATCGCTGGCCTATGGCATCGCCCACGAGGTGCAACAGGTAGTGTTCGCCGAAGACATCAAGCATTGGAAGGTCAGCGGCGCATAGAGGCGGCGTATTGCAATCTGCCGCCCGCCCAACCATGCAAGCTGCACGAATTCGCTGCCTTGCATATCTTCTTATCTCATTGATTAATATAGATTTATTAAATTTATTCAAGTTGGTACAACTGATGCAACCTCCAGGGCACGAGGCGTGCACTTCGACATGCCCGAATGCTATCCGTGAGGTTTCACCATGAATGCAATCGACCTTCTCAAGGCTGACCACGAACGCGTCAAAGCGCTGCTGACCCAACTGAGCGAGTCCACCGAGCGTGGCGTCAAGAAACGCACTGAATTGCTGGCCAAACTCGAGATGGAAATCAGCCTGCACACCCGACTCGAGGAAGAGATCCTTTACCCGGCCTTCCGCAAGGCTGGCGGTAAAGAGCAGGACATCATGTACCACGAAGCCAAGGAAGAGCACCGCACCGTCGATGCCCTGGTGCTGCCCGACCTGAAACAGACCGAGCCGTCCACCACTGAGTTTTCCGGGCGCGTCAAAGTGGTCAAGGAACTGTTGGAGCACCACATCGAAGAAGAGGAATCCGAGATGTTCCCGCAGGCCAAGAAGCTGTTGGGCAAGACCGTGCTCGAAGCCCTTGGCGCAGAAATGGAAGCGATGAAAGCTGCGCACAAGAAAGCCCAGGGCGCCAAGCCGATCGCGGCCTGATGCCCGTTCGTCGCATGGCCACGAACTATTTCAAACTTTGATTTGGCTTACGCATTCCCAATTAGGCGACACCGTTGATTCATTCATTGAAGAGGGATTTTGAAATGGCTACCAGCGGAAAAACCACGACAGGTGCAGGCGGTAAAGCCAAGCCAGACACGGCCAAGAAAAGTGGCGGTCAAGGCTCCGGCGGCAATTTTGCCAACGACCGTGAAAAAGCTTCTGAAGCCGGCAAAAAAGGCGGAGCCCACAGCTCCGGCGGCGGCGCCAAGAAGTCTTGATTGAAGCACCACCGGGGCCCGGGTTTCCCGGGCTTCGGCCCACGCAAGGGGATTGAGTCATGAAGACCAGTATTTCCCACAGGATGTTGCTCGTCGTCGGCGTCTCAGCGCTGCTGGCGAGCCCTGCTTTCGCCGCCTTTGGCGATGCCGTCGCCCCCGCCGCGAATTCACTGAGCGGTAACAGCGCAGCAGGTTCTGCTCTGCCGCCAGGCACCTATCCGAGCAGCCCTTCCGACAGCGACAAAAAAACGGAAACGCCACCCAAAGAGAAGGCCTCGACGAGCGGGACTTCACACAAGCAACTCGACGCGAAAAAAACCCAGAAAAAGACGCCGCGCAGCAGCGGCGGCAGCAGCAACTAGCCACTCACAAGGGCCAGGTGAAACGCCTCGCCAGCTACCTTGCTGCCGAGGCCACGGCGTGGCCTGGGACCCGCCGCGACCTCCCAGGGACTCAGGGCACCGGCAACCAACCGCTGAAATCACCCTGACGGTTCAACGGGCACCAGCCAAAGTCATCCAGCGGCGCTGGCAATGGCTGATGTTCGACGCCTTCCAACCCACTGCCCTTCCAATCGAAAATCCTCGCCCCTCGCCACCCCAGAACCACGCCCTGCGCCTGGCTTTGATCGGTAGTGATCCAGCGCGCCGCCGCGGCCGCCATGAAAGCCTCGATGGGCTCCTCGTCAATCTGTGATCGATACCCCGAGGCGAGCAGCCAGCGGCAGACGTTGAGGTGGTACGTCCAATCCAGCGGCGGCTGGTTGTGATAGGCCCAGGTCATGAAACTGCGAAACAGGTTCAACCCTTCCGGAGGATCCAGCTTGAGCAAGGCCGGGCAGATGTCGAACAAGGTGTGCCAATACGGCAATAAACGCGCATCCAGGTGCACGAAACAGCGCGAATTGCTCGGGTAATCAGGCAGCGTCGGTTCGGCGCGCATACGCCGAGATGCCTTGCTGACCAGGCGACTGGCGCCTGCAGGCAATACAGAGATCATCAAATACACTCACAGTCGTGACGATAGAACGCCTCCTGAACACAGGAGACCCAAGGCACACGTCAGAATGCGGGGGAAGCGCGAGGGTTGGCCGAGGGCCAGGAATAACGCGGCGGCGCCTTGTTGCGCCGCTCATGGGCAGGACGTGGGGCGTGTCCGAGCCCCAACAGCCAGGCCAGCCCGATGAGGAACACGATGGCCACGGTGACGGCAGCGCATACCGGGCAGGCAAAGTAGTTCGAGATGTTGCCAGAAGACGGGTTACCCAACCCTTTGTCGGAAAGTGGCGCCTGGCTGCCGTCCACCGAGCAGAACGCACCGCCAATGCCGTTGAGCTGCTCGCCAAGCATCTGTCCATGGCCCAAACCGCAGACGAACAGGTTCATCAGCACGCAGAAGTACAGGGCCCAGGCGATCAGCGAACGGTCGGGGTGGCTCAATTTCATGGCGGCGACTCTACCACTGAAGCGCCAAAGGGATGAAGCACGGCGCGCCCTGTGGCAGAACGTCGCAGATTACGTGGGCTGGCCTGGGTTGGTAGACTGTGCGCCCGCATCATTACTCCTTTTCAAAGCCTGCTATGCCGTTGCAGAGTCATCCAGGCGTTTCACAGGATGCACAGTTGATGAGTACGTTATTCACCCGCCGCAAAGTGCTGACCGGTATGGGCCTGTTGGGCCTGGGCAGCCTGCTGGGCGGCTGTGATTACAGCCCCAAGCTGAACTTCAAGTACGGCAAGGACCTCAGTGACAAGATCATGGGCCGCACCTTCAAGCTCAAGAACACCGACGGTGAAACCGTCACCCTGAGCTCGTTCCGTGGCTTGATGCCGGTGGTGTTCTTCGGCTTTACCCAGTGCCCCGCCGTGTGCCCGACCACTCTGGCCCGCGCCGCCCAGGCCAAGAAGCTGATGGGCCGCGACGGCGAGATCATGCAAGTGGTGTTCATCACCCTCGACCCCGAGCGCGACACCCCGGCGATTCTCGACAAGTACGTCAAGGCCTTCGACCCAAGCTTTGAAGCGCTCTACGGCACCCCGGAAGAAATCGCCGTGGCCGCCAAGGAGTTCGGGATCTTTTATGAAAAGATCCCCGCCGGCGACACCTACACCCTGTCGCACACGGCCACCAGTTTCGTCTTCGACACCCGCGGCAACCTGCGCCTGGGCCTGTCGGCATCCCTTACCGCTAAAGAGTGCGCAGAAGACCTGCTCACCGTCATGGAGGTCTGCTAATGACTGCTGTTCAACACCTCAAGCGCACCCTGATCGGCCTGTCCCTGCTGGGCCTTGCGGCGCACGCCAGTGCCCAGGTGCTGGTGACCGACGCGTGGGTTCGCGCCTCTGTGCCGGGCCAGCCGTCCAGCGGCGCGTTCATGACCGTCACCGCCGACAGCGACAGCAAACTGCTCAGCGTGGCGTCGCCGGTGGCCAAGGACGTGCAGATCCATGAGATGAGCATGAAGGACGACGTGATGCGCATGGGCCCGGTGGACTCGGTCGCCCTGCCTGCGGGCAAAGCGGTCAAGCTCGACCCCAATGGTTACCACGTGATGCTGATGGGCCTGACCGGGCAAATCAAGGAAGGCGACCAAGTGCCGCTGACCCTGACGGTGGAGAACGCCAAAGGCGAGAAACAGTCGATTGAAGTCAAAGCGCCAGCCCGTGGGCTGGACGGCATGGACCACAGCACGATGCACTAAGCCACCTCGTGGCGAACCGCGCTTGTTGCAACGAGCCGGCTTGGCGTGTCGAGCAGCTTGTGGTGGATAGCGGGCTTAGCGTGGCGAGCGGGCTTGCCCCGCGTTGGGCTGCGCAGCGGCCCCAGTCAATCCACCGCAATCCATCAGCAATAACGCGGCGCCTGGTTTCAGGGCCGCTTCGCGCCCAACGCGGGGCAAGCCCGCTCGCCACAACAGGCCCGCTCGCCACCCCAAGGCCGCTCGCCACGATAAGCTAGCCCAACACAACAAGCCCTTCCCAGCCCACGCCAACGCCATATCCAAAAGCTCTGCCCTCAACACTTTCTATATATTTTCAATCTACAAACAGACCCGATAGCCTGATGTTGACGCGCGCGCCTCACCGCGTTCGACGGCTCATAATTCCAACAATAATCGGGTACCACTGTGAACACATCTCCCCGCGCCCTCAAAAGCCTGCTTCACCTGGCTGTGGCCTTCGCCCTGTTCCACAGCGTCGGCGCCCAGGCGGCCAACACCGGCGAACTGCCCTGCGCCACCACCGAACAATGCGCGGCCCAGGCGGCCAAAGTCGGTGCCACGCCCGACAGCGCGCAAACCGGGCACAACGCCAAGGGCGACCCGACCCAGACTCAATTCGCCTGGCTGAACCGCATCAACAAGGCCTCGATCGTAATGCTCACCGAAGAAGGCATCGTGGCGCCGGCCATGGGCCAGAAGATCGCCGGTGGCGTGCGTTACGCCATTGCCCAGGCCGACCAGCCCGGCGGCAAGCGCCCCAGCGATGTGCTGCAGCTGGAAAAAATCATGACCGACAAGATCGGCCCTGAAGCCTCATTGATTCACTCCGGCCGTAGCCGCCAGGACATGCTCGCCACCTACCGCCTGGCCGCCCTGCGCAGCCAGGTGCTGGCCTACAGCGAGGCACTGAACGCCACCCGCCTGCGCCTGCTCGACATTGCCGACAAGAACGTCGACACCCTGGTGCCTGCCTACACCAACGGCGTGCAGGCCATGCCCATCAGTTACGCGCATTACCTGCTGGCGTTTGAAGCCGCCTTCGACCGCGATGGACAGCGCATCCGCGAGCTGTACGCCCGCTTGAACCAGAGCCCGATGGGCACTGCGGTGCTGGCAAACTCGGCTTACCCGCTGAACCGCGAGCGCCTGGCTGAACTGCTGGGCTTTGATGGGGTGCGCGAGAACTCGCTGGATTCGAGCCAGGTCTCGACCTACGACATTCCCATCGAGGCGGCCAACCTGGCGTCATCCTCGGCAATTCGCGTGGGCGCGATGATCGGCGACATTCACACCCAGTACCACCAGATCCGCCCGTGGTTGTTGCTCGATGAAGAAGCCACCTACACCAGCAGCGCCATGCCGCAAAAACGCAACCCGGGCTTGCTGATGCGTGCACGTGAAAGCGCCTCGGACGTGGTCGGCCTGGCCCAGGCCGTGACGCTGCGCGCGCACAACGTCACCACGGGCATGACCGATTACAAGTTTGCCTTCGACTCGCTCGGCGTGTTCCGCTCGACCACCGAAATGTTCGAGGCCATGGACGCGGTACTCGACGCCCTGCAGATTAACCCGCAGCGCGCGCTGGAAGAACTCGAATCGGAATGGACCACCTCGATGGAGCTGGCCGACACCCTGGAGCGCCAATACAAGGTGCCGTTCCGCATCGGTCACAGCTTTGCCTCGTTGATCGTCACCCAAGCGCGCAGCAACGGCACCACGCCGAAGACCTTCGCGTACGCCGATGCGCAGAAGCTGTATAGGCAGGCGGCGGACACGTACAAGTGGACACCGAACACCTTGCCGCTGGATGAAGCGGGCTTGCGAGCCGCGCTGTCGCCGACCACCATGGTGCAGACGCGCAAAGGCACCGGCGGCCCGCAACCGCAGGAGGTCAAGCGCATGCTGGTGGAGGCGCGCAAGACGTTGGAGGGGGATCAGCAGTGGCTCAAGGAGCGACGTGAAAAGCTCAAAGGCGCCGAAGAAAACCTCGACACGGCGTTCGACAAACTGGCCAACACCAACGGTTGAAGCGCATTCCAAAGGTGAGAGCGGGCTTGCTCGCTTCCACCTTTTTGCGCCGGGTTCAGTCTGAAATCGCCATTTGCCGGCGCAACATCTCAGGATCTATCGACTTCTGCCGTCGGCATATCGCCAGGCATGCCACACAGTTGCCCAGCACATTGGTCAGCGAGCGGCATTTCATCAGCCGCTCCACTCCCAGCAATAATCCCACCGCTTCCAGCGGCACCCATTGCAGGATGTTCAAGGTCGCGATCAAGGTGAGCAGCGCCGAACCTGCCACGCTGGTCGAACTTAATGAAGTGATCAGGCACACCAGCAACACCGCGGCCAATTGCGGCACTGCCATTTCCACCCCGCCCCTGTGCGCCAGAAACATGATGGCCGTGGTCAGGTACAGGTTGGTGCCGGCCAGGTTGAAGGTGTAGCCGGTGGTCAAAACAAGCCGCACTAATTGACGGTCACAACCTGCCGCTTCAAGTTTGCTCACGCAACCAGGAAGTGCTGCCACGGAAGAACCGGTGAAGGCCACCAGTAACAATTCTTCTTTTAAATAAACAATAAGGCTGGGCAACTTGATACCCACCCACCGCGTGATAGCCGCGAACACAATCATCACAAATAAGGCACAGGTTATATAAATAACCAGCACAAACTTTATCAAGGGCACTACCGAACTAACGCCATACTTGCCCACCACAAACGCCATGGCGCCAAAGGCCGCCAACGGTGCCCATTGCAAGATAATCCGCAACAGATAAAACAACCCTTGCACCGCGGTTTCCAAACCGTTCAGGCAGCGATTGGCGAAGGCGCCGCCACGCCCCAGCAGCAGCCCGCAGATGATCGCCGCCAGCATCACTTGCAGCACCAGGCTTTGCGTAAACACGTGATAAAGCGTTGACCACGAGCACAGCAGGGACAGCTCAGTCATCCCCAGTGCAGGTGCAGGCGGCGCGGGCAAGGCGCCATGCCCGAGGTTGAACGCCCAGCCGGTGGCCATGCCGACCAGCAGCGCAGCGCAGGACATCAATTGGAAATACACAATGATCCGACGCACCACATGCCGCTGACCGGGCGCGCGCTGGATACCCGCAACCCCGGTGGCCACCAGTACAAACAGCAGAAACGGCATCAATAAACCGACTAACTTTATAAAGCCGTCACTGAGCAGTTTCAGGTCAACTGCCCGCTCCGGATACGCCCAACCCACCGTTATGCCGAGTGCGATGGCAATCAAAATAGACAGGCTTGTGTTGCTGGCGTATCGGATCGACATCAGCGCTCTTGCCTGTTTTTATTTATTGTTATTGTCGTTAACCGCCGCGTTCGGCATATTGACCGCCTGGCCGCTTCTAGCCGCAGATAATAAAGTCTTGTCACGGGATACACCACCATGGAACTTCGTCATCTGCGCTATTTCATCATGGTGGCCGAAGAGCGACATTTCACCCGTGCCGCCGCGCGCCTGAACATGCAGCAACCGCCCCTCAGCCAACAGATTCGCGCCCTCGAACAGGAACTGGGTTTCGACCTGTTCAAACGCCATCCCAAGGGCGTCGACCTCACCGCCGGCGGCCTGGTGTTTCTCGACGAAGCCCGCGTGATCCTCGCCCGCGTCGAGCACGGCGCGCTCAAGGCCTCCCGTGCTGCCCAGGGCATCGAAGGCACGCTGGTGATCGGTTTTACCAGCTCGGCTGCCGCTCACCCGCTGATCCCGCGCATCATCCGCGCCTACCGCGAGCGCTACCCCGGCGTGGAACTGTCGATCAACGAAGGCAGCGCCCGGGAAGTGACCGAGGACGCCATCGAAAAACGCATCGACATCGGCATCCTGCGCGCGCCGGTCAGCACCCATCAAAGCCTGACATTCCACCGTCTGCTCAACGAAGAAATGCTGCTCGCCCTGCCCACCGGGCATCCCTTGCTCAAAGAGCCTGGCAGCACCCTGCCGCTGATCGCGCTCAAGGACGAACGCTTCATCCTGGTCCGCCGCCCCGGCGCGCCGGGCATGTACGCCAACCTGATCACCGCCTGCCAGAACGCCGGGTTCGAACCGAAGATCGCCTTTGAGGTGGAACGCATGCTGACCAACGTCAGCCTGGTAGCGGCTGGCGAAGGCATCTCGGTGGTGCCGGCGTCGATGCGCGATGTGCACCGCGAAAGTGTGGTGTATTGCCGGATCAGCGACGCCAGGCCCAAGCTGCTGGCGCCGATTACCCTGGTGCGGCGCGCGTTCAACCCGTCGGCGCCGCTGCAGAACTTTATTGACCTGGCGCGGGCGTCTGCTGGGGTGTATCGCAAAGGGTGAGGCTCAATCCACGATAAACAGCTTCGCGCCGGTGAGGGTGGATGAGCGATGCCCTTCCATGTCATTGCCCACCTGGTAACTCATCCCGGCCGTGAGGGTGAACTGGCGGCCGTCTTCCAATTGCGTGTGCAATTGCCCTTCCAGACACAGCAACACATGCCCGCGCCAGCACCAATGATCGGCCAGGTAACCGGGCGTGTATTCGACCATGCGCACACGGGTGGTGCCGAAGTGGCACGTGCGCCACAGGGCATTGCCGGTGACGCCTGGGTGCAGTTCAGGTTCGAGGGTGGACCAGTCGGTGGTGGCAAACGGGACGGCGGTCAGTTGCATGGTGGGCTCGGTCATTATTTAACGTGGCTCGACCCTATCCGCCCGCCACGCGCAGCGGTAGACACAGATCGCCGGCTTTTGTGGGATACAGGAGCTCGCGCTTGTTATCCTGCCCGCCCGGCTCTCATGGACGCGTGCTTATGCCGATCGACCCCGCTTTCATCCTTCACCAAACCGAGCACTGGCGGCTCAATCATCACCTGGCGTCAAAGCTGCCGGGCTACCTGATGCTGGGTGCCAAGGCACCAATCGACTCGCTCGCCGACATGCCGGAAGCCGCGCTGGCTGAGCTGGGGGGCTTGCTGGCTAAAACCCAACGGGTGATCGAGGCGCAGCTGCAGCCCAAATGGCTGTACATCAGCCGCTACGGGCACATGCCCGGCTTCCCGCTGCACTTTCACTTCATCCCGGTGTACGACTGGGTCGAGCAGACGTTTTGGCAGGACCCGCGATACCGCGTGCTGCAACGTTTTGGCACCCAGGAGCCAGCGCAGACGCTGACCGACGGGGCCGAGTTGACGCTGTTTGTATGGCGCGAGTTCGGCGAAAGCCCAACGCCGCCGGCGGTTCAGGGGGACTCGGTTAAACAGGTTATCGAGCGACTGCGCACGGCCCTTCAAGCCCACCCCCGATCCCCTGTGGGAGCTGTCGAGCTTTAGCGAGGCTGCGAAGGCGGCGGCACTGCCGAAATAATTGTTGCCTGAACCACCGCTTTCGCAGCCTCGCCGCGGCTCGACAGCTCCCACACGGACCGCGCCCATGCCCAGACGCCGGCGAGCCTTCGGTTGATCCCCTGCGCACGCCCCCCCTCAAGCCCGCCCCCAATCCCCTGTGGGAGCTGTCGAGCTTTAGCGAGGCTGCGAAGGCGGCGGCACTGCCGGAACAACGGTCGCCTGACCCACCGCTTTCGCAGCCTCGCCGGGGCTCGACAGCTCCCACACGGACCGCGTCCATGCCCAGCGCCGCCGAGGCTTCGGTTGATCCCCTGCGCACGCCCCCTTCAAGCCCGCCCCCGATCCCCTGTGGGAGCTGTCGAGCTTTAGCGAGGCTGCGAAGGCGGCGGCACTGCTGAAATAATTGCTGCCTGAACCACCGCTTTCGCAGCCTCGCCGGGGCTCGACAGCTCCCACACGGATCGCGTCCATGCCCAGACGCCGCCGAGGCTTCGGTTGATACCCTGCGCACGGCCCTTCAAGCCCACCCCCGATCCCCTGTGGGAGCTGTCGAGCTTTAGCGAGGCTGCGAAGGCGGCGGCACTGCTGAAATAATTGTTGCCTGAACCACCGCTTTCGCAGCCTCGCCGGGGCTCGACAGCTCCCACAGCGATCATCGATGTTAGCCGGAGCTAGTTCGCGTCCTCGGCAACCAGTCGCTTGGTCATCGGTATACACGCCAGTGTCAGCCCCGACGGCGAGTGATACACCGCTTGTTTGTCGCCCGCATAACCGCACGCTCTGTAGAAGCTCGCCGCGTTGAGCGTCGAATCCAGCACGACGTGCTCAATGGCCAGTTCCCGCGCGAGGTTTTCCAAGTGATCAAGCATTGCCTTGCCGTACCCGCGTCCGGCAAATTCAGGGAGCACAAACAGCGCGCCCACTTCGTGGTTATCCGGGTCGAGCATCCCGGTGACCACGGGCTCGCCATTCACCCAGCCCAGGTAAAACGGCTTGTCCATCAGCGCGCTGTAGCCGTCTTCGGCGCGGCCGCGGGTCCACAGCAGCATCTGTTCGCGGCTGTAGGCGCCGATGCATTGGCTGCGGATGGCCAAGAGGCGAATGTCGAACGCCGCCTGGGCGTCCGCTTGGGTGGCGCGTTTAATCTGCAGCATGCTTCTCTCCGTCCATGACCTCATCGTGCCATTAGCACACTTGTGCTAATCGACCCCTTTGCCCGGCGGCGCTATATTCCACGGCACTTCCAACGCTCCCCCCGGCACCGCACGCCTGTTGCGCGAGGGTGCCTTGCGCGCTGGAAAAACCCTGACAATCCCAAGGAAGAACCCTCATGAACCTGCACGCCTGCGTTACCCGTCTCACCCTGCTTGGCGCCCTGATCATCAGTGTCGCCGGTTGCAGCAACGTCAAGCCCAATGAAGACCATCTCAAGACGCTGTCGGAAACCAACCTCGGTGAGCCGGTCAAGCGTATCTCCAACGTGCGCAATGACTCCATGACCACCTACTACATCGCCAGCACCGCGTCTGGTGATTACAACTGCACCGTGCCCAGCGGTGCCAGCGGCGGCTTGTTCACCGTGGCCAGCTTTGGCTTGATGAAACCCAGCGCCTGGTGCATGCCCAAAGGCGCCAAAGGCGGTCAGGCCGCACCGTTCATGCAGTGACGGCTGGCTGGCTGAGGTCACGCAGCGTGCCGCGTAGCTCCGCAGGCCGCACCGGTTTGGACAGAATCGCGATCTTGCGGTCATGCAGGGCCGCCTGGATTTTTTCCACGTCGTGCCCGGTCAGGATCAGCGCCGGCACCGCCCAGCCGCGTTGCTGGCACAGGGCATCGATGCACTCGATGCCGGTGGCGTGGTTGCCCAGGTCATAGTCGGCGACGATGATGTCGCAGTCGCTGACCAGGCCCTGCCCGCTGGATTCGGCCTGCACCTCGCAGCCCCAGCGCTCCAGCAAGGCCTGGGTGGCCAACAGCACGTTGTGGTCATCTTCCACCAGGCAAACTTTCAGACCCGTCAGCAAGCCGGCCTGGCGCGGGTCGTCTCGCGCCGCCGGTTGGCGCGGCGCCGTCGCCAGTGCCAGGCCGTACAGGCTCACGGAGGTGCCATGGCCCAGCCCAGAACGCAGGCTCACGTGCACGCCCATCAACTGCCCCAGCCGCTTGACGATGGACAGCCCCAGGCCCACGCCTTCGACGTCCTTGTCACGCAGTTGGCGTACCCGATAGAACTCTTCGAAGACCTTCGCCTGATGCTCCTCGGCAATGCCCCGCCCCTGGTCGTGCACCTGAAGCGACACGCCGCCGTTGCGAATGCGCGCGCCGATCAGTACTGGCCGCTGCGCGCCATATTTGAAGCAATTGGAGAGCAGGTTTTGCACCATCGTCGCCAACATCGCGGGGTCGACCTGCACCCAATACGCACACGGCCGCAGGCGCAGTTGCACCCCGGCCCAGTGCGCCGCCTCGGCGTGCTGGTGCACCAGGTCGGCGAGGAATTCGCCCAGGTGAATCACTTGGTATTTGGGCAACAGCCTGCCGTTGTCGAGGGTGTAGAGGTCGAGAATCGAACGGAACAGCTGCGACACGTTGAGCAGCGAGCGGTCGATATTGTCCACCAACCGCTGTTCGTCATGCCCAAGCTTTGCCTCACGCAAACACGCCGTAAACAGCCCGATGGAGTGGATCGGCTGGCGCAGGTCGTGACTGGCCTGGGCCAGGAACCGCGATTTTTCCAGGTTGGCCGCGATGGCCTCTTCGGACGCCTTGCGCGTGCGCTCGAGCAAAATATGCGCGTACACCGGGATCACCGTGCTGGTGATCATCAGCATCAGCACCATGAACGGTTGCGCCTGCCACAGGGGCGTCAGCCGGTACACGATCAGCAGCGCGAGCAACGCCAGCCCCGTGGCAATCGCCAGGTAGCGCGAGCCGTAGCGCATGCCGTTGCCCAGGTTGACCCACACCATCACGGCATACAGCGGCAATGCCGCTTCACCGCCCACCACCAGCCCGAACGAGGTGCCGGTGTAGTCGTGGATCATGCCCAGCACCCGCCGCGTCGGGTAATGCCCGGGCCAGCGCGCGATGACCTGGCGCAGCGCGATGGAGGCCAGCAGGAACGCGACGATGTACAGGATCACCGGCACGTAGGTGTCCACCGACTGACCGGGAAAGAACCCCAGCGCGCCGATGTAGATAATCGCGATGGCGGCCACCACAATGCGCAGGTTGGCCTGATCGAGTTCGGAGTGGGTCTCATGACTCATGGATGACGTCCTTGTGCGGCAATCGATCTGTCCGGAACGCGCCAGAAGCGTCCCTGTGGCGCGGTGCTAAAGTAGCATGGCACAACACTCGCTTGCCCCAGGAAGGAGCACACCATGACCGGCCGGATCATCATAGCCGACGACCACCCGATGTTTCGCGAAGGCATGCTGCGCACCGTGCAGCGCCTGCTGCCCGAGGCCGTGGTGCAAGAGGCCGGCGACCTGGACGCGGTGCACGCATTGACCCGCGACGGCAGCGATATCGACACACTGATCCTCGACCTGCGCTTTCCCGGCCTGACCTGCATGAGCCAGCTGGCCGAGCTGCGCCAGCACTTGCGGCGCAGCACCTTGATCGTGGTGTCGATGGTGGATGACCCGGCGCTGATCGAGCAGGTTATGGCGCTGGGTGCCGACGGGTTTATCGGCAAGAACATCACCCCGGACGAAATCGGCCAGGCGCTCCTGGCGATTCGCGACGGCGAAGTGCTGGTCAAGTTCGCGCCCTCCGGCCTGCTGCCCCTGGGCACCCCCACCCTCACCGCGCGCCAGCAAGAGGTGCTGCGCCTGATCGCCCAAGGCAAGACCAACAAGGAAATCGCCAAAGCCCTGGCGATCTCGCCATTCACCGTGCGCATTCACGTGTCGTCGCTGCTGCGCAGCTTGAAGGTGCCCTCGCGCGCGGCGGCGGCCGTCAAGTACTGCGCCGAGCGCTAGGCGTTTTCGTTGCCGGGGCGCGTGAAGGAATAACGGTCGATGTCCGTTCGCAGCGTCCAGCCCTGCCCTTGCCAATACGCGGCGGCATGGGTGTTGGTCTTGAATACATCGAGGTGGCATTTGTCGATGCCCAGTTGCTCCAGCGCACCGAGGCAGCGCTCGATCAGTGCCTGGGCGATGCCTTGGCGGCGATAGTCCGGCAGCACCAGCAGGTGTTGCAGATAGCCACGCCGGCCATCATGGCCGCACATCACGCAGGCGATCACCCGGCCGGCGGCGTGGGCGACAAAACTCATCTCGGGGTTGCGCGCCAGGTAGCGCTCGGTGGCCTCGCGGGAATCGGCGTCGCGCAGGGAAATGCCCGGGGTGTTTTGCATCAGGGCGAGGACCGCGTCGTAGTCGGCGGGGGTCATTACACGGATCGTAGGCATGGCGTCTGTCCAATGTGGGAGCGGGCTTGCTCGCGAAGGCGATGGCTCAGTGAAAGCTATATTGACTGAAATCCCCCATGCGCGGGCAAGCTCGCTGCCACGTTCGCTCTGCGCCATTCAGCGCGATCGTGTCAGCCGCTCTGCATCCGATATTTATGCTCTGTTCCCAGCTTAATAATATTTTATTAAAAATCGCCCTCCCCCTAGCCTTGACGCCATGCCCAAGCTGAATCCAACTGCATTACGCAAGGACAGACACATGACGCAAGCAATAACAAAAACAGACACCCTGGTTGTGGGAGCCGGTCAGGCTGGCGTGGCCATGAGCGAACACCTGAGCAAGCACGGTGTGCCGCACCTGGTGCTGGAGCGCAGCCGCATCGCCGAGCGCTGGCGCACCGGGCGGTGGGATTCGTTGGTGGCCAATGGGCCGGCCTGGCATGACCGTTTTCCAGGCCTTGAATTCGATGACGTCGCCGCCGATGGTTTCGCGCCTAAAGAGCGCGTGGCCGATTACTTTGAAGCCTATGCGCGCAAATTCAACGCACCGATCCGCACCGGCGTGGAGGTGACCTCTGTGGTGCGCAATGTCGGCCGCCCGGGCTTTACCGTGCACACCAGCGAAGGCGTCATCGAAGCCAACCGCGTCGTCGCGGCCACCGGGCCGTTCCAGAAACCGGTGATTCCAGCAATTGCGCCCAAAGACTCCGCGCTGCACCAGATCCATTCCGCCGACTATCGCAACCCTGCGCAACTGCCCGCCGGCGCCGTGCTGGTCGTGGGTGCCGGCTCGTCCGGCGTGCAGATCGCCGATGAATTGCAGCGCTGCGGCCGCCAGGTGTACCTTTCGGTCGGCGCCCACGACCGCCCGCCGCGTGCCTACCGCAACCGCGATTTCTGCTGGTGGCTGGGCGTGTTGGGCGAATGGGATCAAGCCGCGATGAAGCCTGGCCGCGAGCACGTGACCATTGCAGTGAGCGGTGCCCACGGCGGCAAGACCATCGATTTTCGCGAGCTTGCCCAGCAAGGCATGACCCTCGTCGGCCTGACTCAATCCTTCAACGGCAGTACCGCCACCTTCCAGGCGAATTTGGTGGACAACCTGAAACGAGGCGATGAGAACTACCTGGCCCTGCTGGACGCGGCAGATGCCTACATCGAGCGCAATGGCCTCGACCTGCCGATGGAACCCGAAGCACGCCGCGTGTTCCCCGACGCCGAATGCATCAAACACCCGATCCTGGAACTGGACCTGGCAGAGGCCGGTATCACCTCGATCATCTGGGCCACCGGCTTTGCCGTGGATTACAGCTGGCTGAAGGTCGATGCCTTTGACGCCGCCGGCAAGCCGCAGCACCAGCGCGGCGTGGCCCCCGAATCGGGGATTTACTTCCTCGGTTTGCCTTGGCAATCGCGCCGTGGCTCGTCCTTTATCTGGGGCGTTTGGCATGACGCCAAGTACGTGGCCGACCACATTGCCATCCAGCGCCAATACCTTGAGTACCGTGAACCCGCACCGATTGTTCAACCCTCACCTGTCAGCGCCTGATCACTTTTTTCTGGAGTTTTTTGATGCCTACTCACACGCGTATCCGCATGTTCAACACCAAGGAAACCTACCCCAACCAGAGCCTGGACAACGACCTGTGCCAGGCCGTGCGCGCCGGCAATACGGTGTATGTGCGCGGCCAGGTGGGCACTGATTTTGACGGCAACCTGGTTGGCCTCGGCGACCCGCGCGCGCAAGCCGAGCAAGCCATGCGCAACGTCAAGCAACTGCTTGAAGAAGCCGGTTCCGACCTGAGCCACATCGTCAAGACCACCACCTACCTGATCGACCCGCGCTACCGCGAGCCGGTGTACCAGGAAGTCGGCAAGTGGCTCAAAGGCGTGTTCCCGATTTCCACCGGGTTGGTGGTGTCGGCCCTGGGCCAGCCGCAGTGGTTGATGGAAATTGACGTGATCGCCGTCATCCCCGAATAAGGAGCCACACATGACCTTTTCAATCGTCGCGCGCTGCGCGGACACCGGCCAGCTGGGCATCGCCATCAGCTCATCGAGTATCGCCGTGGGTGCGCGCTGCCCGTGGCTGCGGCCCGGTGTGGGCGCGGTCTCGACCCAGAACATCACGCTGCCGGCCCTGGGCCCGGACGTGCTCGACCTGCTCGAACACGGCCTCGCACCGGCCGAGGCCGTCGACAAGGCCCTGACCCGCAACGGCTACAGCCAGTACCGGCAACTGACGGCGATTGATCACCTGGGCCGCAGCGTGCATTTCAGCGGCAGCGAAACCCTCGGTACGCACCACGCGGTGTCGGGCGAACAATGCGTGGCGGCGGGCAATATGCTCGCTGACCGCGCGGTGATCGAGGCGATGGTCACGGCCTTCGAGCAAGGCGAAGGCCAACTCGCCGACCGCCTGCTGGCCGCCATGCACGCGGCCATCGCCGCCGGTGGCGAAGCCGGCCCGGTGCACTCTGCCGCCTTGGTGGTGGTGGGCGAACTGACGTGGCCGATCATCAACTTGCGGGTGGACTGGGCCGATGAACAGCCGATCGGCGAACTGCAAAAACTGTGGGACGCCTACCGCCCACAAGTGCAGGACTACATCGACCGCGCGCTCGCCCCCGACCGCTCGCCCGGCTACGGCGTGGCCGGGGACGAGCGATGAGCACCAGCCGCCAATTGCTGCAGACGCTGGTGGGCTTCGACACCACCAGCCGCGAATCCAACTTGCAGTTGATCGCGTTCGTGCGCGACTACCTGGCCGAATTCGGCGTGACCAGCGAGCTGGTCTACAACGCGCAGCGCAGCAAGGCCAACCTGTTTGCCAGTGTCGGCCCGACGCAGCTGCCGGGCATTGTGCTGTCGGGGCACACCGATGTCGTGCCGGTGGATGGCCAGCCGTGGACCGTGCCGACGTTTGAGTTGACCGAGCGCGACGGCAAGCTGTTTGGTCGCGGCACGGCGGATATGAAGGGGTACATCGCCTGTGTGCTGGCGCTGGTGCCGGCGTTGGTGGAAGCCGACTTGCGCCTGCCGGTGCATATCGCCCTGTCTTACGACGAGGAAGTCGGCTGCCTGGGCGTGCGCTCCTTGCTGGCGGTGCTGGAGCAGAGGCCAGTGAAGCCGATGCTGTGCATCATCGGCGAGCCGACCGAACTCAAACCGGTGCTCGGCCACAAGGGCAAATTGGCGATGCGCTGCGATGTACATGGCGAGGCCTGCCATTCGGCGTATGCGCCGTCTGGTGTGAATGCGATTGAGCATGCCGCCGAGTTGATCGGTGAGCTGGGGCGGATCGGCCAGCGACTGCGCGAGCAACAGGATTCGCGCTTTGATCCGCCGTTCAGCACGGTGCAGACCGGAATGATCTCGGGTGGCAAGGCGCTGAATATCGTACCGGCAGACTGTCGGTTTGATTTTGAGATTCGCGCCTTGCCGTCGCAGGACCCAGGCGACGTGGCGTCAGCGCTTCGGGCCTACGCCGAACAGCAGGTGCTGCCGCGTATGCAGGCGGTGAGCGCGCAGAGTGCGATTCGGTTTACCGAGTTGTCGGCGTATCCGGGGCTGGTGACCGATGAGCGCAGCCAGGCAGCGCAGCTGATCGCAGCGTTCAGCGGTTCGCGGGATTTCGGCACCGTGGCGTTCGGCACCGAGGGCGGGTTGTTTGATGCGGTGGGTATTCCCACAGTGGTGTGTGGGCCCGGGAGCATGGACCAGGGGCACAAGCCGGATGAGTTTGTCAGTGTGGCGCAGTTGCAAGGCTGCGATGCCATGTTGCAACGGATGCTGGACTCGATTCGCGCCTGAGCCGCCAGGCTGTCAAACCCGCACAGCAACGGTGAGGGGGAGCAAGTCCCCTCTCACCCTCAAGGGTGTGTTCAATCCTGGCGTGGCGCCGCGCCCGTCGACTCGCGCTCAATGAGTTGCACCTCCAGCATCGGCGGCGCCTCACAGGCAAGCCCGGCGAGACGATCAATCAGGTACTGCGCGGCCAGTTCGCCGATCTGCCGGTCGGGCACCTGAACAGTGGTCAAGGCTGGCCGACTGTGGGCCGCGATCTCGATGTCGTCGAACCCGCAAATGGACAATTGACCGGGCACCGCAATGCCCAGCGCCTGGGCTTCCAGCAATGCGCCGATGGCAAGCATGTCGTTACCACAAATGATCGCAGTGGGCGCCGGTTGTTGGCTCATGATGTGTTGGAGGCTGGCGCGGGCAAACGCGACGCGCCCCTCGTTCAGGCTCTGGGCGCGAATGGCCTGATGCTGAGGCCGCAGGGCCAGCCCTTGTTCGGCCAGGGTGGCGTGCACGGCCTGCAGTCGGTCCTGGATGCGGCCGTTGTCGGTGACCGACTGGAAAATGATGCCAAAACGCTGATGCCCCAACGCCAGCAGGCGTCGGGTGATCATTGCGTAGGCCTGCCCATGGTCAAACCCCGCGCAGGGGTGCCGTGCACCGGCGCGCTTGCCAAAGGTGACCACATACGGCGTGCCTTTGGCATCCAGCTGATCAAATAACGCATCGGGGTAATCATCCCCAAGCAGTGCCAGCGCATCGACGCCGCGCGCCAGCATGCCTCTGGCCTGACGATAACCTTCGCCCGGGTCATACGCCGAGCAGGCGACAAACACCGCCAGCCCCTGGGCACCCAAACGGTTCTGGAACGCCTGCAACTGCTGGTGAAATTTCTCGTGTTCCAGGGTCGGCACGATCACGCCGATGGTGTACGAGCGCCTGGAAACCAACGAACGCGCCGCCGCGTTAGGCACCCAGTCCAGTTGGTCGATGGCCGCGCGTACCTTGGCGCGGGTTTTCTCACTGACGCGTTGCGGCTCATTCAAATAGCGCGAAACCGTTGCGGTCGACACATTGGCGATCCGGGCGACATCGGCGAGCACCGGTTCCTGGGTAATGGGCGCATGAGGCGTGTCGCGGGGCGTGGTGATTGCTGCGGGCATAGGTGGCTTCATGTCAAAAAGTAAGCGTTACGCACAACCTAAGCGGGCACCTCGGCGCAGTCAATGAATCGTTGACAGCCAGCAAACTGAAAATCTAGGATGTAAGCGCTAGACAAAAATAAACATTTTCAACATATGCTGTTTATATTGGGCACTCTGCGTTAAAGGTTCGTGCAACCACGGACGATTTTTGTCGGGATGGCAAACGATTACATAATGCCATGTGCTGCCACGTCAGCCGGGAAGCCGGGCCAACGTGCCGGGTCAGCGCACGCTGTCAAAAACAATAAAAAGAGACATCCATCATGAGTCAGACACCTGCACACCCGATTGCGCCACCGCGCATTCGGCGCCAGCAAACCCTTGCCCTCAGCCTGCTGGTGCTCAGCGGCCTCATCAACTACCTGGACCGCGGCACGCTGGCCGTTGCCAATGAATTCGTGCGCGCCGACCTTGATCTGTCGCTGGGCGAAATGGGCATCCTGCTCTCGGCTTTTTCCTGGAGCTATGCGCTTTGCCAACTGCCCGTCGGCGCCCTGGTCGACCGCATCGGGCCACGCTGGTTGCTGGGCGGCGGCCTGGTGCTGTGGTCCCTGGCCCAGGCGGCTGGCGGCCTGATGTCGAGCTTTGGCTGGTTCTTGCTCGCCCGCGTGCTACTGGGGATCGGCGAGTCGCCGCAATTCCCGTCTGCCGCGCGGGTGGTGAGCAACTGGTTTCCACTGCGCTCACGCGGCACGCCCACCGGCATCTTCAATTCAGCCTCGCCGCTGGGTATCGCGCTGGCCCCGCTGTGCCTCTCGGCGCTGATCGCGGCACTCGACTGGCGTTGGGCGTTCTACCTCACCGGCGCCGCCGGGCTGTTGGTCGCGGTGGTCTGGCTGGTGGTCTATCGCGACCCGGTCAAGGACACGCTCACCGAGGAAGAACGTCGCTACCTGTACAGCGATGAACCCCACGTCACCCCCCCCAAGGTCACGTTCGCTGACTGGCGCGCACTGTTCTGCCACGCGACAACCTGGGGCATGATGCTCGGCTTCATGGGTTCGGTGTACTTGAACTGGGTCTACCTGACCTGGCTGCCCGGCTACCTGCGCAGCGCCCGGCACATGAGCCTGGAGATGAGCGGCGTGGCTGCTGCGATTCCGTTCCTCTGCGGGTTTATCGGCGCGCTGGTCGCCGGCTGGGTGTCCGACCGCATTACCAGGCGCAGCGAAACCGCGGTGCTGGGACGCCGCAACGCAATGGTCGTCGCGATGGTGGGCATGGTGATTTTCACCATCCCGGCCGCGCTGGTAGAGAGCAATGTCATCGCCGTGGCCTGCATTTGCGTGGTGATCTTTTTGGCCAACGCGTCCTCGGCGTGCGCCTGGTCTTTGGCCACCGCCGTCGCGCCGGCCAATCGCGTGGCTTCACTGGGGGCGATCCAGAACTTCGGCGGCTTCCTGGGCGGCGCACTCGCGCCGATCATGACCGGCTACATCGCCCAGACCTGGTCGTTCGTGCCCGCACTGCTGACCGGCGCCGCCATCGCCATGATCGGCGCCCTGTCGTACCTGTTCCTGGTACGCCACCCCATCCCCGACACCCCGCCCGCCTGCGCGGTCACCGCCGTGGCGGCTCACCCATGAACATTCATCCAGAGGACGCCGCTATGCCCCGCCCTGCCCAACCTGTCATCGAAGGCATCGTGCCGGTGATGCTCACGCCCTTTGACGAGACTGGCCATATCGACTTCCCCGGCGTCGACCGCTTGGTCGAGTGGTACCTGGGCCTTGGCTGCGACGCGTTGTTCGCAGTGGCGCAGTCCAGTGAGATGCAATGGCTGAGCCTCGACGAGCGCACGCAACTTGCCCGGCATGTGGTTGAGCGAGTGGCCGGGCGGGTGCCGGTGGCGGTGTCCGGCCATATCAGCGACTGCCTCGAGACCCAAGTGCACGAGCTTAATGCGATGGCCGCCAGTGGCGCCGACGCCGTGGTGCTGGTGACCAACCACCTTGACCCGCAACGCCAGGGCAGCAAGGTGTTTCTCGATAACCTGCACACCCTGCTCGAACGCCTGCCCGTTGACGTGCCCTTGGGCCTCTACGAGTGCCCGGCGCCCTACCGGCGCTTGCTCAGCGACGAGGAGCTGCAGGCCTGCATCGACAGCCAGCGCTTTATCATGCTCAAGGACGTGAGCTGCGACCTGCAAGTGGTCAAGCGGCGCGTTGCCTTGGCGCAGGGCTCGTCGCTGCGCATTCTCAACGCCAATGCGGCGATCGCCTGGGACGCCCTGCAAGCCGGGGCCGCAGGCTTCAATGGTGTGTTTACCAACTTCCACCCCGACCTGTATCAGTGGCTGCGCCTGCATGGCGCACAACACCCGCCACTGGCGCAAGAGCTCGCGACCTTTCTGGTGCTGGCGGCCACCACAGAAGGCATGGGCTACCCGGCCCTGGCAAAAATCTACCACCAGCGAATCGGCACCTTCGCGTCCATACGTTGCCGGGTGATCGACTACGACGTGCGCGAACGCCATTGGGCCCTGGACGCCGTGCTCGATAAAATCGTCGCGGGTACCGAACACTTTCGCGCCAGAATCCGCGCGCTCGATACCCTGCAGGCGACACTGCCGGGAGAACCGCGCCATGGCGGATAACCGTGTCATCTGCGTGGGTTGCGCGCTGTGGGACACCATCTTCAGCGTGGATCACATCCCGTCGCGCGGCACCAAGATTCTCCCCCGCCAGGCGGTCCAGGCCGCGTCAGGCATGGCCACCGCCGCAGCGGCAAGCATTGCGCGCCTGGGTGGCCCGGTTGCCCTGTGGGCGCGTATCGGCGACGACGCCACCGGCACAATGCTCCTCGATGACCTGAGCCAGTCCGGCGTCTGCACCGCATGGATTCGCCAGGTGCCTGGCGGGCGCACGCCGTTCTCGACCATCCTGGTGGACCGTGACGGCGAGCGGCTCGTCGTGCCGTTCATCGACCCCACACTGGAAGCCGACGCCGCCTGGCTGCCCCTCGACGACATCGCTGGCGCGGCGGCGGTAATGGCCGACATGCGCTGGCTGCAAGGGGCTCACGCAGCTTTCAGCGCCGCCCGGCGGCTGGGCGTGCCGACCCTGCTGGATGCCGACGTCGCCGCCGTGCAAGACCTTAACGCGCTGATCCCCCTGGCAGATCATGTGCTGTTTTCCGAACCGGCCTTGCAGTTGCTGGCTGGCAACGTCCCGCCCGAAGAGGCGTTATTGGCCCTGGCGTCGCGCTGCGAAGCCAAGGTGATCGGCGTCACCCTGGGCGAACGCGGCTCGCTGATCTGGCAGCGCGAAGCGGCGAGCACTGCGGTGCAACACTTCACGACACCCCGCATTCGCGCAATCGACACGCTCAACGCCGGGGATGTCTGGCATGGCACCTATGCGTACGGCCTGGCGCATGGCTGGACGCTGGCCGAGCGCGTGCGCGCCGCGAGCGTTGCCGCCGCGATCAAATGCGAAGTGTTTGGCGGCCACCGGGGCGCGCCGACCCTGGCACAATTGGTCGCGCGCCTGGGCGCAGAAATGTCGCCGTGCTAACCCAGCAGCCGCGCGAGCTCTTCGCGGCAGTAGTCGACGAACAGTTGCACCGGCTTGGTCAGCGGCGCACGACGCAGCCAGACTGCCGATAGCCCTGAGCCGGTCACCGTCTCTGCCAACGGTACACACACCACCTTCTGGCCATCGTAGGTGTATTCGGTAAACGGCTTGGTCACCAGGATCGAAAACCCGAACCCCCTGCCCACCATGCCCCGCACCATCTCGATCGACGGCGAGCTGAACACGATATTGGGCGTCAGCCCGCGCTCTTCAAAGATGCTCACGAAGTAGGTGCGGCTCGGCAGCACATCCAGCAAGATCATGGGCTCCAGCACCAGGTCCGCCAGCGACACCCTGGCCTGCTGCGCAAAACGGTGATCCGCCGGCAGCAAGGCATACGGCTGTTGCGGCGGCATCAGCGGCGTGGTTTCAATCGTGCCGCCCAGGTCATGCTCGAACAGCATCGCCACATCGATACTGCCCGCCGTCAGCGCCTGCACCAGTTCTTGCTGCTCGCCATCACGAATACGGATTTCCACGCCCGGCCACAGCGCCTTGAAGCCCGCAATCAAACGCGGCAGGTACAAGGGCGCCACCGTTTCGAAGCAGCCAATATCGATCTGCCCCGCCACCACATCATTGTCGGCCAAGGCGTTCTGCTCGAACTCATGGGCCACCCGCAACAGCTCCAGCGCCTTGCGATAAAACCGTGCGCCGCTGGGCGTGAGTGAAACGCCCTGAGCGTGATGGCGGATAAACAACTGCACGCCAAAGCTGTCTTCCAGTTGCTTGATCGCGGTGGAGACCGACGGCTGCGCGATATACAGCTTGCGCGAGGCCTCGGCGACGCTGCCGCACTCGGCCGTGGTAACAAAATATCTGAGCTGGCGCAGGTTATAGGCAGCCATCGGGACCTCCGGAAACGTGGGACTTCGCCCCAAACAAGTGCGCGAAAATCGGCTTTTTCACACTGATTCAAGCCCCTGCAACATACCGGAGCAAAAAATCCGGCGAGATACTTTTTTTAAGGTCTATAGCAACAAACTTACTAATTTACCTCCCTGCGTCCATTGCAGATGATCACTCCAACAACAAAGCGTCGCCCACGCGTCGCACAGCGAAGTACGTCAACGTACTCACCTTGCCTTGGAGCTCGTCATGGTTACCACTGCAACATCCTCCGCCCCGCTTATCGAAAAACACACGATTGGATACGTGCCCCCGGAAGATCGCCACGGAAAGGTAAGAGACCTGTTCACCCTGTGGTTCGGCGGCAACATCGCACCGCTGCCCATCGTCACCGGCGCGTTGGGTGTGCAGCTGTTCCACTTGAACCTGGTGTGGGGCATCGTCGCCATCCTCGTCGGCCATCTGGTCGGCGGCGTGCTGATGGCGTTGCACTCAGCCCAAGGCCCGCAAATGGGCATCCCGCAAATGATCCAGAGCCGCGCCCAGTTCGGCTCGCTCGGCGCCCTGCTGGTGGTGATCATCGCCGGCGTCATGTACATCGGTTTCTTCGCCTCCAACATCGTGCTGGCCGGTAAATCCCTGCACGGCGTGGTCGACAGCGTGCCCGTGCCGGTCGGCATCGTCATCGGCGCCATCGGTTCCGGGATCATCGGCATCATCGGCTACCGCTTCATCCACGTGCTCAACCGCATCGGCACCTGGGTGCTCGGCGCCGGCATCGTGCTGGGCTTCGGCTATATCTTCACCCATGTGCAGACCACGGATTTTCTGACCCGCGGCAGCTTCAACATTTCCGGCTGGCTGGCCACCGTGTCCCTCGCGGCGCTGTGGCAAATCGCCTTCGCACCTTACGTGTCGGATTATTCGCGCTACCTGCCGGCCGACGTCCGCGTGGCGTCGACGTTCTGGACCACCTACCTGGGCTCTGTCCTTGGCTCCAGCCTGGCCTTCATCTTCGGCGCCGTCGCCGTGCTCGCCACCCCGGTCGGCATGGACACCATGGACGCCGTCAAACTCGCCACCGGCGCCATCGGCCCACTGATGCTGGTGCTGTTTTTGCTCAGCGTGATCAGCCACAACGCCCTTAACCTCTACGGCGCGGTACTGTCGATCATCACCTTGGTGCAGACCTTTGCGTATCGCTGGATTCCTACCGCCAAAAGCCGTGCGGTGATCTCGATTCTCGTCCTCGCCGCCTGCGCGATTGCGGCGGTGTTCGCCTCCAAAGACTTTATTGGCCACTTTGTCGACATGGTGCTGGTGCTGCTGGTGGTATTGGTGCCGTGGACGGCGATCAACCTGATCGACTTCTATGCGATTCACAAAGGCAAATACGATATTGCCTCGATCTTCCGCGTGGATGGCGGGATTTACGGCAAGTACAACCCACAGGCGCTGCTGGCGTATGCCATCGGGATTGCAGTGCAGATTCCGTTTATGAATACGCCGCTGTATGTAGGGCCGATTTCCGAACACATCAATGGCGCGGATTTGTCCTGGGTGGTGGGGTTGGTGGTGACGTCGCCGTTGTATTTCTGGTTGGCGAGTCGCGACAGTGCGTATAAGCGACGCATGGAGGGGGGCAAGTTGGTGGGTGGCATTTGAGGTAAAAGGCTGAAGCGTTCTTGGAGTAATGGGTGGAACCATCCCTATCGTGGCCTTGCAGCTGCGGTATGGGTGGTTTTTTTCGTTTGGGCTGCGGTTACGCGCGTGAAGGCTGTGCACGCGTGCACGTGCGCAGCGGTTGATCAGCCTGTTGAGGTGTTATGGCCAACGATGACCCAAGTTCAATTCGAGGGCTGGCTTAGTCTGGCAAAGCTGCTGAAACGTAGCGCGCTGCTTAGTCTGCTTTGGGCCATAAGTTGCC
This sequence comes from Pseudomonas sp. LBUM920, assembly GCF_003852315.1. Lineage (NCBI taxonomy): Bacteria > Pseudomonadati > Pseudomonadota > Gammaproteobacteria > Pseudomonadales > Pseudomonadaceae > Pseudomonas > Pseudomonas edsoni (SeqCode). The sequence continues at coordinate 2,522,953 of NZ_CP027762.1, read as the reverse complement.
ACTCGTGAGGGGTTCTTGCGACATAACAACGGCGACTTGCGCGACAACTTTCCATTTAACCCTAATGGCTCCCGAGCCGAAATGGAGTAGCATTCCACCCAGTAGCTTGGTTTAAACAGATTGTTTTTCGGATCAGGGTCGCATTGTGGAAAAGCTAAAACGCCTTCAAAGCGGAATAGAAGGGCTCGATGCTCTGCTCAAGGGCGGATTGGTCGAGGGTGCTTCATATATTATTCAAGGACGCCCAGGGTCTGGAAAAACGATCCTTGCCAACCAGCTGGGGTTCCATCATGCGAATAATGGGGGCCGGGTTCTGGTCGCCACGCTGCTGGCAGAGTCACATGACCGTCTTTTTCAATTTCTTTCTACGTTGAGCTTTTTTGATTCATCCAAAGTCGGTGCCGAAATTCAATTTGTCAGCGCCTTTGACACGCTGGAAAACGACGGGCTGGATGAAGTAGTCAAGCTGCTTCGGCGTGAGATAAGCCGCCAAAAAGCCACCGTGATGGTAGTAGACGGGCTGCTCAACGCGCGTTCTAAAGCCGATTCGCCCATAGACACGAAAAAATTCATTTCAGAATTGCAAGGGCACGCCGCTTTCGCCGGTTGCACGGTGCTGTTTCTTACCAGCTCCCGACTTGATGACGGAAGCCCTGAGCACACCATGGTAGATGGCGTCATCGAGATGGGCGAAGAGCTGTATGGCACTCGCTCGGCACGTCGCATCCAACTGCGTAAAACCCGCGGCAGCGGAGCAATGACCGGTCTTCATGAGTGCGAAATCACCGACCATGGCTTGGTGGTTTACCCTCGCCTCGAAAGTCTTTACAGCCACCCGTCCGCCCCGGACAGCGCTGACATGACGCGCATCGCCAGTGGCGTTGGATCACTGGACGGCATATTGGGCGGAGGCCTTTACAGTTCCAGTGTGTCTCTAGTCATAGGGCCCTCCGGGATTGGTAAAACGACCCTGGGTCTGAAATTTCTGTCCGAGTCGACGGTGGATATGCCAGGGCTGCATTTTGGCTTTTACGAGAGCCCACAAAGGTTGCGGCTCAAAGGTCAGTCACTGGGTATCGATATCAAAGCCATGGAAGACAGCGGCGCGCTGAGCATTGCCTGGCAGCCAACCACCGAAGGCCTGCTGGATGGGCTGGGAGCACGATTGCTGAGCATCGTTGAGGAAAAGGGCATCAAGCGCCTGTTCATCGACAGTCTCAGTGGCATGACGCGAGTCTCGACCAACCCGGCGCGCATTACCGACTTCTTCAGTGCGCTGATGAACGAGTTGCGGTCCAGGGGCGTTACGGTTTTTGCATCCTGGGAAATGCGGGATTTGTTTGGCTCCGAGGTCAGCGCACCCAGTTCCGACCTGTCCAGCATCGTCGATAACCTGATGCTGATGCGGTTCTCTGAGAATCGCGATGAACTAAGCAGGACGTTATCCATTCTTAAGGTACGAGATAGCGCTTATGACCCCTCTCGATTCGAGGTCGTCATCCAAGATCAAAATGTTTTTCTGAGAAAGGCTTCAAGTCATGAACCTTCAGTCATCACTGAGTCATCACCTGGTTCAATTTCTTAAGCTTTCGAGTGGGTTGAACTAACATGACCACCATTCTGGTCGTCGACGACGAGTATTTGATCGCTGATATTCTCAGCTTCGCGCTGGAGGATGAGGGGTTCATGGTGGTAACGGCCAGCAATGGTCGAAAAGCACTCGAGGTGCTGGACAGAGAACGCCCTGCCCTGATCATCACCGACTTCATGATGCCGGTCATGGACGGCCAGGAGTTCGCCACCGCTGTCCGCGCCCTTCCCGCAGGCAATCATTTACCGATCATTTTGATGAGCGGCGCTCAGGCGCACATTGGCATGCAGCGATCGGACTTGTTTGATGTTGTGCTGCCAAAGCCCTTCGATATCGATTTGATCATTGCCGAAGTCAGGAAGCTGTTGTCCTCTGATCAATCAGTCGTTCTCTGAGTCATGAGGCGGGTGGGTAATTGAACGTATTTGCCCGCCCAGTGGCCTTTAACTGAAGCTGACCCCTCGCACTGCAAGGTTATCAGCGGCGTAGAACCACCCGCGGCGGGCCAGGTGAAGCCTGCCTTGCGTCGACCGGCGCTTGGTCTGAGAACTTCGAACGGACTGTGTCGACACGAGTTGTCAGGTGGCATCCGCCAAGTAGTAAAGGATGTACCCGCAATACATAAGAGCACCGGCCTCCACCTCTGCCTCAAAGCACTTTTTGAGTGCATCCTCATCAGCAAAACCGTACGCCGACAACTTGTCACCGGCGAAATCAGCAAGTCGCCACACGTCGAAACCATCGATCTCACCGTGGGCCCCAAAGTCGAAGTCCACCGTGCCTGTGGGGAGGCTGACCGCGCAGCCGTAGCCGTGCTTGAAGTAACGAACGCCGCCTTCAAGCTCGCCGTGCTGAGGAATGTCATTTACCACCCAATCCACATTCGTCGCGGGCAGCGGGATGCCAGACCGCTGCATCATGGCCACCGCGACGCCGACACTTGCCTGGTAGTCGCTGATCAAAATGGCGAGTTGATTATTCATACCGTCTCACTGTTATAGATGTCCGTGATGGCCAGAAAAATAGTTGGCCCGTTCAGTAGTGTTGGCGCTCGGTAGCAATCCCGTGCGTTCAGGGTGTGAACCGCGCCCGCACTGTTCAAGTTTGACTTCACACTCATCAATCATCAGGGCATCTGCAGGTAACAAACCTGTTCAATTTGATAGAGGATTCAAAGCGCCCGAACGCTTGTATCAGATCGGCCTGTCCACAATCCGTGCATTCCAGAGGTCCCGATAGCGCTCGCGCCAACCCGGGCTGCCTTGATCCAGCCACGCCACTGTCGCCTCGATCGTATCCGCGCTGATGACAAAGTGATTGATATGCTCGGCAATCCGCTCCTGCGACAGGTGCAGCATGTCCAGGTAGGCATTGAAGCTGTCCGCCAACACCACGTACTCATCGCCTTGCTGGCGACGCCCCGTCCATGCGGGTAAACCCGCGACCATCGCGCCCACGTCCTGACGGCCCTCGCGCAGGTCAAGCAGCAACAGGCTCGCACCGCCATCGCGGCCGATCGGCAACACCCCCGTAGTGGGGAAGTCAGGTTGCTTGCGCAGTTGCTCCAGTTCATAAGGGTTGGATTCATAGCCTTCGCCGGGCTGCAGCCCATACAGCGAAAAGCTCAGCAATTCCTTATCGCCATTACTCATGGTGGCCAGCACGTCGTAATCCACGGTGCCGCCGTTGCACACCTTGAGAAACTGCCGGTAATCGTCCGGCAGGCGGGCACCGAGCAGCGCCTCCAGTTGCGAGATGGCCTGCTCGGAGGCGCCTTCGCGGGTGTCGTCGAGCATCAATCCACGGTAGTCAGTCATTAAGCGCTCGCAGAACCTTAGTAAAAATCATAATAAAGTGCCCATTCACCGGTTTCGATGTGCTTCCAGAACATCAGGCTCCCGCTGTGGACCACGTTCAGATTGATCTTTGCGTCGGACGAAATCTGGAACACAAACTCGAAGCCTTCACCCGGATCAACCCCCGACTGGCAGAACGAGGGGTAACCGCCGATCTTGTGTTCGTAGGTGTGAGTGACCAGGTCGTAATAGCTGGGTATCTCGCCCGCCCGTTCCAGCGTAAGTATGGCTTGCTCAATGTCGGCCGGCACACCGCCGCCATCCCACAGTGGAAAGTCTTCCGGCACCGCTTGCGCTTTGAGCGGGAAGGGTTTGAGAAACGAACCGTCCACCGGCAGCGCCTTGCGAACCAATACATCATCCGCCGCATATTCGCGGACAACCCAGTTGTTCCCCATCGGCTCAAAGGGCTCTGGAAGCGGATTTGAAATAAACACCGTCAGCACACGAACCCCTTCCAGCAGCGGGCTGCTGAAGGGCATGGCGGGCAGAAAAAATTGCGCATAGGGAAGCAATGGCTGCCCCGCCTGATTGGTCGGCACGCCTTCATCAGGTCGGAACACAAAGACATTCCCCAGCCAGCTTTCTTCATCGGTGCCAGAGGGACGAAAGCCGCCAGCAACGAACTTCACTGCAGGGCGGGCCAGGCGTTGCTTGATCAGTTGAATGTCCATGGCGATGTAAACCTTCCTTTTTGCGACTCACCTGACAGGTTGGGTTTTGGCGATAGCTGCCGTTCGCGGCTGGTAGCTACCGGCCAGAGGCAGACATTGCTACACAGCCAGATCTCAATTATTTACCAAGCGATATAGCGCGTGAACATGGGTTCTCGCGAGCCCCGCACGATGACGTAATCCTGTTCAGGAATGCCCTATCGGTAGTCGGCTTGAGTTAATCAGGCAGGAGCCTCGCGACTTCTGCTGCCAGGGTCGAATAGCTAGCCTGAAAGCGCCCCGTCAGAAGCCTGCGCACTGGCGCTCTCGTTGAAAAGCCCAAGGATGAAATCGCGTATATGCACGATGCGCGGATTGCGCATCGAGGCCTTGTTCCACACCAGGTACAGATTGTTGGTGGGCGCGGTCTTCTCCGGGGTGATCGAAACCAGTCGTCCCGACGCCCGCGCCTCGTTGCATTGGTAGTCAGGCAGCACGCTCCAGCCATGTCCCTTGATGACCAGGTCCTGGATGATACGAAGATCCGGGACGGTCAGCGCCGCCTGCAGCGTGGGCGCAAACTGGAACATGGCTGTCCACACCGGCCGGATCAGTGGCAGGTCCTCGTCATACGCGATGAGCGGAACACTCGCCAACTGTTCCGCGGTCGGGCGTTTGCCAAGCACGCTGGCAATCTGCGGCGCGAGCACCAGCAGAAACCGCTCGGTGAGCAGCCTGGCGAATCCGTGCGAATGCTCATCTGGCATGGAAGCGGTGATCGCCAGGTCGGCCGTCGAGGCATTAAGCAGGCTGTAGATACGTTCCCGGTTGCCGGTGTGCAGGCGGATCCGGAAACCTTGAGCCATCAATGGTGCCAGCCCCGCAGCGACCTTCGCATTGATGAAGTCGGAGGGCCCGGCGATATGCACGGTGCCGCCTCCCTCGCTCCCCAGGCGGTAGGAGGCCAACCGCATTTGCAAGCCGTCGAGCATCGGCCCGATCGCGCGCGCCAATTCATCGGCCGCCTCTGTCGCTGTAACGCCTCGGGCGCGCCGCACGAACAGGGGCTTGCCGACAAACGCCTCCAGTGCCTGGATGTGCTGGGATGCCGCCGGCTGAGTAATACCCAGCGCCTCTGCCGCGCGGGTAAACGACTGCAGCCGATAGGCCTCAATGAACGTACGAAGGTGATCCAGATGGCTCATGAGGTCATCGCGTCCTGGCTGTCACGCTCTCACGACAGAGAATAGCGTCGACTCTAGCCATAAAAATATTTATCCGAAGACCAAAGAATAATAATTTTTTCAATTTCAGGCAATTCTCTAAGATTTCGTATCCGTCGGACCTGCTCCGACCACCTGCCGTTCGAGAGATACGTCATGCCATTTGTTGTTTACATCTTTTCACTCAGCGCATTTGCACTGGGCCTTGCCGAATTCGTCCCCATCGGCCTGACTGACGTCATGGCCCACAACCTGAATATCGATGTCAATCAGGTCGGTAGCGCTGTGACCGCCTATGCACTGGGTGCAACTTTCGCCGCCCCGTTCCTGACCGCCCTGACGGCAGGGTGGTCGCGAAAGCGGGTCATGCTGATGACTGCGCTGGTCTTCACCGTCGGTAGCGTGGCTGCTGCCTTTGCGACGAACCTTTCTACCCTGCTGATTGCGCGCTTTGTGGCAGGCATGGGGCACGGCCTGTTCCTTGCGGTGGCTTCCAGCACGGCGGCGCGCCTTGCCGGTCCGAAGAAGGCAGGCAGCGCGGTGGCGGTGGTGTTTGGCGGCTTCACCCTTGCCATGGCGATAGGTGTACCCGTCAGCACGTACCTGGGTGGCGTGATCTCCTGGCGCCCGGTGCTTGGCGCAATCGGGGCATTCGGGGCATTGGGCTTCCTTGGGCTGCTGCTGGGCATGAAGGAGCCAACGGAGGCTCAGGGTCGGGAAGGTGCCGGCGACGTGGGTCAAGCCTTTAAAGCGATCTTTAACCCAGTTCTGCTGTTCGCGGCCCTTGTGACCGTACTCGGCTATGCTGGCTCGTTCACTGCCTATACCTACATCGCCCCGTTACTCACCCAAGTGACACAGGTCAGCAGCCACACCGTCGGCGTTTTCATGCTCGTCTATGGCGTGCTCGCCGCAACCGGCAACGTGATTGGTGGCGCACTGAGCGATCGGTTCGGGGTAAACCGCACAAGCGTAGCCTTGATCGCCGGCATTGCGTTGATCACTTTGGGGATGTGGGGTTTCGCGTCCTCGACGATTGCGATGGGCATCCTTGTCGGGCTGCTAGGCATGTTTACCTTCGCCGCAGTGCCGGCCCTGCAAGCCCGCCTGATCGGCGTTGCCGAGTTGCATGCGCCGCACGCCCACGGTGTAGCCGCCGGGCTGAACATCGCGGGGTTCAACTGCGGTATCGCGCTGGGCTCGTGGGTAGGCGGCGCGACGCTCGGCACGCTGGGTATTTCGTACACCGGCCTCGCGGGCGCATTGGTTTCGGCCCTGGGCCTCGTGGTGCTGCTCTTGCAATTGGCACGCCGTAGTGGCGGCAAGTATCGCGAAACGGTGTGTAAAGACCTCCCGGCGTCACCAGGATGACGAGAGAGTAGCCAAATCGAAGCAGGCGCAGCGTCGCGTGCTGTTGCAGCACAGTTGGCGCCAATCGTAATGACTGGAAGGTAACGATCATGACAAGCCTCACCCACAACGCTCCCGAGCGCATCACTGTCCGAATTCCGACCGCGTCGGGTGACGAGATCGAGGCGTGGGTCTACCTGCCAGGAGGCACTGGCCCTCATCCCGTGGTGGTAATGGCCCACGGCATCGGCGCGATCAAGGCATGCGGGCTGGCCCCGTTCGCCGAGCGTTTTCGCGAGGAGGGATTCGTCGCCATCGCCTTCGACTACCGCAACTTCGGTGGCTCCGATGGGCAGCCGCGGGAAGTACTCTCTGTTCCGCGCCAGCGCGAGGATTATGCAACGGTCATCGGCTGGGCCGCCGACCAGCCCTACATCGATCCGCGCAAGGTCATTATCTGGGGCACATCGTTTGCCGGTATGCATGTCGTCGAGCTGGCTGCTTCGGACACTCGCCTGGCAGGTGCAATCACTCAGGCGCCACTCACGGACGGCTTGGCCGCAGCAATCATGGCCCCGCCCAAACTTGGCGTTCGGCTGTTCGGGTTGGCGCTGCTCGATGTACTCGGCGCCCTGGTGGGCCGCCAGCCGATCTACATTCCCGGTCACGGCAAACCCGGGGAACTGTCCATCGGTGCCACACCTGACGGCGTGTTCGGGGAAAGGCTCATGACGCCGAAGGATGGGACGCCATGGCATAACCGGGTGGCCGCGCGGTCATTGCTGAGTTTCTCGTGGCGCCGCCCCGTGCGCCGTGCCGCGTCAGTGCGCGTTCCCTTCCTGCTCGTCGTTCCGGAGTCAGACTCGATTGCGCCAGTGCCGGCTGCGCTCAAGGTTGCACGCAAGGCTCCGCGGGCTGAATTGTTCCGCAGCGCTGGTGGTCACTATGACGTCTACGAAGGCGGGGCAGGTTTCGCCGACGTGTTACGCACGCAGGTCGAGTTTCTCCATCGACACTTCGGGGCAGCAATCGAAAAAAAACATGTTTGAGGCACGTTCCGGACAGGCATTCGGTGCTGTCGAAAGAGAGGAATAGGATCAGACCACTATGTTGATAGGCATAGTGTTAAAGGGGGTCTGACCCCGTTTTATTCGTCTCCGCCGTTTCTTCTGCCATAGTCCTACCGTGAATAGTTATATGGGGTTGAACTCAAACTTTAGACCAAGTGGATCGCTCCGGTTTTGAGCTCACTTGAACCCGGCTGCTTTTGTCCGCTGTTGGCCGAGAGTGGACGTTTACGGATGACTTGAAGACGTTTGGAAGCAAGGTACTATTCAATCGCTCCTTGCTCCCAGCTCCAAGATGAAACGGGTAAAGACTGAGGGCCAGCCATGTAACAAACTCGCTAACTCCGCTGACCCCATCTCCAGAGGGTGGCGCATCCGGTGGTAGAGCAGGAAATAGCGTATCCAGTACCAGTAGGTCTTCTCGATGGGAATGCTGTAGTGATTCACCCCAATAACGTTACAAACTGCTCTCGCAGGCGTGTCTTGTATATATCGCATTCATGCTGTATTTTTGATTGCACAAAAATAAAAAGTTAAACGAATACAGGTTGTATGCAGCAGCAACAAGATAACCAATTGTTTTATAGAGAGAACTTACGTACTGAATCGACCGGGCGAGGTATTGTTATGAAGAAGTCACTAACATGCAATCATAAAGCCGCCTACCAACTCAACCGTTATATTCCATAGGAATCGTGCCTCCCAATAGTTGCATTCTATTCAATACAAAAGGCACGACTGATCAATAAGAGTAAAAAGATGAGTGTATTTGAAAGCTTCAAGTTGTTAAAAGCGGACATGATTGCAAACGGTTGGGCTATAGAAGGTTTCCCTTTCAATTACAAAGGCCTTGACTACATCGTCTTAGCAAAATTGTACGAGAAAGGAGAAATAAAGCCGAAATACGCCCTGCTAAAAATAGAGATATTGAAGAGTCAAAATATTAATGAACGACTGATTTCAGCTGTTAACGCAAATGGTTTTCTTATTGAACCGAAACTATTGAGAGAGTTTTTTAATATAGAGTATGGTGAAAACCTTGGAGATATATTGAGTCAGTTTAATGAATACTTTGCTCAATTTATTCCAACTCAAATAACTTTAGGTAAACCACCACGGATTGAGGAAGCAATGATTGCATCTCTATCAAAGAGTGATAGCCAAGACCCTAAAAAGCGCTACTGTTATGGTGTTAGGAGAAATCAAGATGGGCGAGCAAGAACACCGTTCAATGACAATAAAACTAGACTTCTAAGACCTACTTTATACCAAGAGTTCAGTGCAGATCAATCAATAAGCTTTTGCTACTCAATCGACACTAATGATCACAAGTCTGATGCAGTAATAATTCAGAATTTTTCTAATAGATGATTTCCAGATTTTGAATATAACAAAGCCATCAAGAGCGGACGCAAAAGCTTGGCTTGCGCTCCTTCGTCGCTAATTTTAGCCAAGCCTTTTTCGCAACTTATGGCGGCGTTAGGCTCTCAGGGCAACCAGAACACCCGTAAATTTTTCCCATGCATATTAAATTGATGAGAACAATTCGTCTCATAGCACTAGAGCGGAAATAGGGGTCAGACTACCATTATTGAAAACGTGGTCTGACCCCTATTCTCGCTCAGGATGCCGCGGATGTGTTTTCTGTGATTGAGACGCGGGGAGTTGATGTGCCTGCTGTGGCTTGATGAAAGGTGAGTTGTGAGAAAACCCGCTTCGGCGGGTTTTCTGGCTTTCGGCGGTCGGTTCAAGCCCACCTTTTTTGTGGTGAGCGGGCTTGCCCCGCGTTGGGTTGCGCAGCAGCCCCAGAAACAGCCACTAAAATTTGCCTGGCGTACCGCGTTGGTTTTGACTGGGGCTGCTTCGCAGCCGAACGCGGGGCAAGCCCGCTCGCCACAAAAAGCCCGCGCGCGGCGTTGAATGGGCCGGCGTACTGCAACAAGGCAGCTCGCCACAATCCGTGTCAGGCCCTTGATGTTTCTTTATGATGTGGCCTTTCGCTTAACGTCCCAGGAAATACCCATGCCCGCCCTCACCTTCCGTAACGCCCTCCCCGCCGATGCCGCGCGCTGCTTTGAAATCGAAATCAGCGCTTACGAAGGCGATGAGGCCGCGACCCTGGAGAAAATCGCTACGCGCATTGCGCAGTACCCCGAAGGCTTTTTGATTCTGAAAGCAGATGGCGAGGTGGTGGGTTTTATCAACTCTGGCTGCGCCCATCAGGTGGTGATGTCGGACGAGGCGTTCAAGGAGTTGGTGGGGCATTCGGCCGACGCGCCGAATGTGGTGATCATGTCGGTGGTGGTTGACCCGGCGCAGCAGGGCAAGGGCTATTCCAAGCGGTTGATGACCGAGTTTGTGCAACGCATGCAGGCCATGGGCAAGCAGACGATTCACTTGATGTGCAAGGAGCAGCATGTGCCGTTGTACACGCGCATGGGTTACAGCTATGTGCAGCCTTCGCCTTCTGACCATGGCGGGATGGCGTGGCATGAGATGGTGATGGCTTTATAATAGCCACCCTTATAGTTCATCCTTTTGCCGGCGCCCGACAATGCGTCCTGAACTGATTCGGAGCAGTTCGTTCGTCCTCACTTCTGGGAAGGAACCCCACGTGATCAACGCAAGACCGATTACCTTTCAACAAGCGTTGAAGAAGAACCTCAAGCGCGCACTGACCTTCTGGGCGCCGCTCAGCGTGATTTTTACCGGGCTGGGCACGCTGCTGGGGTTTTATACGCTGTCGACTTACGCGACCGCGATTGGTCGCCCGGATGTGATGGCGGCCGCACTGGAGGCCAAGTCTGCGCTGATTCCCTGGCTTGCTACTGTGATTGGCATGCTCGCCGTGTACATTCTGATCCTGGTGTCGACCACGGTACTATTCGGGCTCACGGTGTCTTTGTTCAATGATGTCCCGTCGCTGCAGCCCAAGCTGGTAAGCATTCTTTTGCTGCCTGTATGGGTGGGGATTGTCGCCTTGCTGTGGCAGATCTTCGAAGGACCACGCCTGAGTGACGGTGAGAAACTCTTATGGGTCCTGCTGTTGCTAGGGCTCGCACTTGGCTCAATGCTGGCGCGCACCACTTTCAGATTGGCAGTCGACACTTGCGCCACCATGGCCGGCCCCGGCAATGCCAAGAGCTGGCCGCTACGCTGCTGGTTCATGCTGATGCTGTCTTTGCTGCTGGTCAGCACGGTGTTGTCCGCCATATTCCCCGCCAGCCTTATTCTTAAGGCCTATATAGGCGAGGACACGCCCGATGCAATCACTCGGCTGATGCTGATCTCGATGTTCGCCGCCTGCATCACCCTGCTGCCAGTAGTGATTTTCTATGTCAGCCGGGCGGACCTGTTCAAGCGACTGACACTTGTTCTGGCGGCCGTTCTCGGGAGTGGAGGGATGATCATCAGTATTTCGCCCGGCGGGTCGGCGGCCCTGGTTTATTCGGCAGCGTTTGTCATGAATGCTCGAGCCCCTGCGGAGTCCAGGTTCTTGCTGACCAAAACCTATGCGACCGAAGATTTCGACACCCGCGTGTGGGGAAATGTAGAAACGTTGCGTGGTCAACCCGTCGTCTCTGCGTTCCCGCTGTTTTCTTTCGGCGACGTGCTGTTGTTGTGCCCTACCAGCCTGATCAAAACACAGCGCAAAGAATGGCCGGAACAGTCTGCCTACTGCGCGCTCACCCAAAGCGGCAACGCGATTCGCGTACCCAAGAAATTGAAACCGGTCACGCCCCCCCAGACGACACCATGAAACAGTCGACCCCACGGGATAGTGTCAAGGCGTTGCAAAGCGAGGAACCCAACACGATGCCGCACCCCCAGATTGAAATCAGCGACCAACCCAAACCCGACGCCGAGCGCCTGCTCGGCAACGGTCTCGCCGCGTTCAATGAAGCCATCACCGGTGCCAACGACCGCCAGCCACTGACGGTGCTGGTCAGGGATCCGGGCACTCGGCAGATCCTCGGCGGCATCACCGGCAAAACCTCTTTGGGCATGGCCTTCCTCGACCTGTTCCACTTGCCCGATGCCCTGCGCGGCTCGAGCCTGGGCAGCCAATTGCTGCAAGCCTTCGAAGACGAAGCCCGGCGCCGGGGTTGCTTGAGCGCGGTGCTGTACACCCTCAGTTTTCAGGCACCGGCGTTTTACCAGAAGCAGGGGTGGGTGCGGTTTGGTGAGGTGCCGTGCTTGCCTGCGGGCAGCAGCCGGGTGTTTTTGTCTAAGGCGCTTTGAGGGTTTGCCAGTCGAGGCCCGCAAAGTGTTGCGTGAATTCGAGTAGCTCGCGGTCGATGACTTCGGCATGCCCATGCACTCCGCTGTCCGCCAGGCTGTACGCATCATCAAAATACCCGCACGCCTGCAGGGTGCCGGGTAAGTCGTAGCCTGACCGGGTCCATAGACGGTAAATGCCCTCGGCCAGGCGTCGCCCGAAGGCGGGGTCACCAAGAAGTCGGCTGTGCGCAACCGACAGCACATAAGGCAGCATTTCGTCTTCGGCCATGGCCGGCGCGGCGACTTGCAATAGCTGCCACATGACCTCCTCGCGACTCGACCTGCTCATGAGCGCGAGTTCTATCAGCGCATAGGGAGGATGCTGCAGTGTCGCCAGTGTCGTATCCGCCCATTGAATGACCGCGGCCACATCGATAACGCCGATGTCCAGGGCGCACCTGAGGTAGGCGACGGTTACACCAAAGGCTGCTTCATCCTCGCTCATCATTCACCCGCCGGCGCTCAGGGTTTTACCAAACAACCGGTTCTCGTGGGTTTCGCCCTGGAACGTATAGGTCGGCGAGCCCAGCAGTTCGTAGCCGCGGCGCGGGTAAAAACCCAGTGCCCGTTCATTGCCGACCCACACCGTGGCCCACAACAGTGAAGCCCCGGCCAGCGCTGCGTGTTGCTCGGCCGCTTGCAGCAGTTGGTAGCCGATACCCCGGCCGGTAAAGCGCTCCTGGATGTACAGGCGTTGTAGCTCGGCAACGTTGGAGGATGGAAGCATTGCGTGCCCGGCGCGCAGTTTGATTTGAGCAAAACCGACGAGGTGGCCGTTGGTTTCTGCCACCACCAGAGCGCTGCCGGGTTCGGTCATCAGCTGCGAGATGGTAGCCGGCGCAAAGGCTTGCAGCGCTTCGGTGGCGATGGCGCTGCGAATGCCTTCGGTAGCGTAGGTATCGAGAAATACCTGCATGCCCAGCACGCCGATGCATAAGGCATCCTGGGGGCTCGCGGCGCGAATCTGGATGGGCGAAGACGATGTCATGTGCGGCTCTAGGGCTGAAAACGGCGTGAGCAGGGTTTTTAGCATAAATGGACCTTGGCCGGCGTATTCCACCCGCAAGCCACTCCCATTTTGCGCACAAGGGGTTTGAGGCTGAACTGTCGGGTGGAGTACTCGACGGCTGGCACCTGCCGACCGGCTACACCTACCAACACACTCGCGATGCCGACGGCTGCGTGTAGAGCTCAGCGTTGCTGACGGCCCTGGCGGTCTGTGTAATGATCGCCCTTCGTTCCTCAAGGGATGGAGCCACCGCCATGTCGCTGAACACCGCTGACCCCGCACAAGCGCCGCGCTTCTGGCGTGATGCGCGCATGCCGTTCATCGAAGCGCGGACCATAGCCGATGGGCGCAAGGTCACTTATACCCGTCACGCCCACGAGCATTTTTCCATCGGCGCGATCACCACCGGGCGCAGTTATTACCACTACGGCGCGCAGACGTTTGAGATCAGCGCCGGCACGGTGGTGTTGATGAACCCCGGCGATGTGCATGCGTGCAATCCGATCTACGACCAGCCTTGGTCGTATCACATGATTTACCTCGACACGCCTTGGCTGACCGACCTGCAATACCAGCTGGGATTCAGTACCGATCAGGGTTATCGGCCGTTCAACACGCCTTACACCCGCGATCCGGTACTGTTCAACGGTTTGATCGAGCTGTACGCAATGCTGCTGGATGAGCACGCCGAACTGCTGCAAAAACAGAGCGCGCTGGTGAGTTTTTTCACCGAGGTGCAACAGCGTCTGAACCCTTCATTGACGCCAGTGCGGGAGGTCAACCACAAGCTGGAGCGGGCCGCCGAGTACATCCGCGCGCACTGCACCGAGGCGTTGAAGCTCGAGGAGATTTGCCTGGCGGCCGAGCTGTCGCCGTCGTATCTGATCCGTGCGTTCAAGCAGTATTACGGGCTGACGCCGCATGCCTTTCTGGTCAACCGGCGTATCCAGTTTGCCCGAACTCAATTGCGCAACGGCGAGTTGATCGCTGACGTGGCGCTGGCGGCAGGGTTTGCCGACCAGGCGCATTTTCAGCGCGCATTCAAACAGCATTTCGCCGCTACGCCGGGGCAATACCGCGACTTGCTCAAGCCATCAGCAAATAACCCACACTGGCCACCAGCAACGCGGCCATTGAGCGGTTGAACAGGCGTACGCCTTGCGGGTTGCTCAGGTAGCGTCGCAAGAACGTCCCGGCGTATGCCCAGCACGCCACCGACAGGTAGCAGATCACCAGGTAGAGCGCCGCAAACAGCCACACTTGGCCCGCATCGCCGTCCGCCACAAACAACCCCATCCCTGCCACACAGGCCAGCCAGGCTTTGGGGTTGAGCCATTGCATGATCGCGCCGTAAAGCATCGACGGCGCAGTGGCGATCCCATCAGCGTCGAGCCGGCCATCGTCCACCGCCAGCTTCCAGGCCATGTACAGCAAAAACGCGACACCGCCCCACTGGATCAACTGGGTCAGGATCGGCCAGCGCACCAACACTTCATGCAGGCCCAGGCCGATCAGCACCAGCAGCAAGGTGAAGCCGACGGCGGCGCCAAACACGTGTTTCTGGCTGGCGGCAAAGCCGAAGCGCGCGCCGGCGCTGAGCGCGACCACGTTGACGGGGCCCGGTGTGATGGAGGTGGCCAGGGCGAAGGCGGCCATGGAGAGGATCAAGCTCATTGCGATTCCTTTTTGTTGTGTCAAGCGAAGATGGCACCACGGTAAAGCGCTGAACGTGCGTGGTATTGAAGAAAATCACCCTGAGCACTTAGACGGTTTTATTCCATTGATATAACTGCATTTTTTTCTCTCATTCGGTGAGTTTCGATAGACAAAAATGCATATTTTCAACACCGAGGCCAATGCTAGAGTTCAGCGCCTTCTCACTGCAAAAAAGGAATCGCCATGTCACGTCGCCTGCTGGCAGTTGCCTGCCTGATGCTGTCTTTCTCTGCGGTCCACGCTGCCGAACGCTGGGAAACCCTGCCGCCCACCCCAGCACCGGTGGCCGGTGCCAAAACCGGTTACGCCGCCGTCAATGGCATCAAGGTCTATTACACACGCACCGGCCACGGCTCGCCGGTGGTGTTGCTGCACGGTGGCTTGTCCAATTCGGATTACTGGGGCAACCAGGTCAAGGCCCTGGCGGCCAAGCACACGGTGATCAGTATCGACAGCCGTGGCCACGGGCGCAGTTCGCGGGATGACAAACCCTACGGCTACGACTTGATGGCGGATGATGTAGTGGCTGTGCTCGACAGCCTGAAAATCCCGCGTGCCGATATCGTCGGCTGGAGCGACGGCGCGATCATCGGCATTGACCTGGCGCTGCGCCACCCGGACCGCATCGGCAAAGTGTTCGCCTTCGCCGCCAACACCCAGACGTCCGGCGTCAAAGACGCGGTCGAGAAAAACCCGACCTTCGCCGCCTTCATCGAACGCGCTGGCAAGGAGTACGCCAAGCTGTCGCCGACGCCCAAAGAGTACGACGCGTTTGTCGAGCAGATCAGCCATATGTGGGCCAGCCAACCGAACTGGACCGACGCGCAACTGGCGAGCATCAAGACCCCGATTCTGGTGGTGGATGGCGACCATGACGAAGCGATCAAGCGCGAACACACCGAGTACATCGCCGCGACCATTCCGGGTGCCGGCCTGCTGATTCTGCCGAACACCAGCCACTTCGCCTTCCTGCAAGACCCGGCGTTGTTCAATGCCGCGCTGTTGGACTTCCTCGACAGCAAATAGACCCTGTACCCTGTCGGCGCGCACCGGTTGCGCGCCCACAGTTCCCAGCCACGTCAGGACGCCAATGCCCAACCCCATTCCTCGCCGGCGCGATGCCGCCGTCACCCGCGAAGCCATCGTGTCGTCTGCGCGCAAGGCGTTTGCCCGATCAGGCTACGATGACACCGGGCTGGGAGAAATCGCCGCAGGCGCGGGGGTGACCGTAATGCTGGTCAACCGCTATTTCGTCTCCAAGGAGCAGCTGTTTGCCGAAGTGATCGCCGAGGCGCTGGCCAACCCGCGCGCCCTGACGCAAGGCAACCTCAGCGCGGCAACCCTCGGCCGCACCCTCGCCACCGCGTTAGTCAGCATCACCGAAGCGGGCAGCACGCCGCTGGATGGCTTCCTGATTATGCTGCACTCGGCGTCGAGCAAGCGCGCGACGGCGATTGGCCGCGAGCACGTCGAAAAAGGCCACCAGGCGACCATGGCCGCCGCGCTCCAGGGCGCGCATCGCGAAGAGCGCGCAGCGCTGGTGATGGCGCTGGTGTCAGGCTTTCAAGTGATGCGCCAGATGCTCGAACTGTCGGCGCTGGCCAAGGCCGACCCGCAGGTGTTGATCGACTTGCTGACGCCGCTGTTTCAACAACTGGTGGACGGCTGAACCTGGCTACTTCACGAACAATTCCGGTCCCGCGCCTTCACATGGCCGGGGCGATGGCAGGCATCGAACCAGGGGTTCTCCCCGCAGCCGGCGGTTTGGCCAGGCGCAAGGCGTGCAGCACGCAGGGCTGGCCGGCATTGACGCGAAAGTGGAAGTGATCGAGTAGGCGCAACGCCTCGATGGCATGCACCACGGCGATCTTGGGCGTCACGCACCTTGCCGTTGATCTGGCTGAGGAACACGATGGAATACAACACCGAACTGCTGGCTTGCCCGATGCTGGTGGCGATAGGGTTCAGGGACAGCGCGCCGTCGGCGTGGGGCGCAAAGCACAGTGAGACTTTTGAGCCGGGCTGATCGCGCACCTCCCAGCACTGCGGTGAAAGCGGATGCTTGCGCAAGGTCGCGGGCGCGGTCCGGTAGGCGTCGAATACCTCGGCACACTTGCCGGCCACGTTTTCATCGTCGAACAGCAGCACGTTGTTGGCCTGAATATACAGGCCGCGCAGGGCGAGACTGGTGGAGCCGCCGAGCACACGTATGGCCTTGCCCGCGCGCCCCACAATCAGCACTTTGTTGTGCTGCTGGCTGGGAAAATGCAGGCGCTTGACCTGCGCCCCAGTGGTTGGCGCCGGGGCAGCGCACTTCGATGCTGAAGCCCACGAAGGCGGGCGGCGCCAGGTCTTGCGCGAGGTCGAACGCCAGCAGCGCAGCGCCCTCGCCGCGGTACAGCTTGACGGTTAGCCCCTGGGAGCTGGTCTTGCTTTCAAAGTCGGTGATCATGGCGTGTCTCCTCTCCTGGAAGACCTCCGTACACCGGACGGGGCGTTAACCCGCTCACCACTGGGAGGCGGTCTTGTACAGTCCAGCGACTACGCCGCATCAAGCCACCGGCGCTTGCGTAACGATGTCTTCCAGGCCCAGCACCCGGCCATCCTCAGACACGATCTCGACCTTGCGCAGCGGCTTGAGCGAACGCGCATCCAGCACGCGCGCACTGACATGCTCAGGCTCAGTGTGCGCCTCGCCCCATTGAGCCAGCGTGACCAGCACCGGCATCAGCGCGCGGCCCTTGTCGGTCAGTTGGTATTCATTGCGCGCGCCGACCTCACTGGTGTGCAGCAGGCCTTGCTCGACCATGTCCTTGAGGCGGGTGGCGAGGATGTTTTTCGCTACGCCCAGGTGTTTCTGAAAGTCGCCGAAGCGTGTCACCCCGGCAAACGCGTCGCGGATGATCAACAGCGTCCACCAATCCCCCACCACATCCAACGCACGGGCGACCGGGCAGCCGTCGCCTTCCAGGCATTTGCGTTTCATCGTCGGGCCTCCAGCAATCAGAAATATTCGGTTGCATTATAGGACCAACAGGCTCAGGATAAAAAAGGTTTCATTATTAAACCTAATTTATCGCGGGAGCTGATCATGGATATTCGTGGAAAAGTGGTGTTGGTCACCGGCGCCAACCGTGGCCTGGGCAAAGCCTTTGTGACTGCGCTGCTGGCAGCGGGCGCGGCCAAGGTGTATGCAGCGGCGCGCGACCCGGCCAGCGTGAACATTCCCGGCAGCACGCCGATTGCTCTGGACATCACCGACCCGGCCAGCGTGCAGCGCGCCACCGAGCAGTGCACCGACGTCAGCGTGTTGATCAACAACGCGGGCTTTCTGAAGTACGGCTCGTTGCTCGCCGACGACAGTGTCGAGAACCTGCAGCAGCACTTTGAAGTGAACACCTTCGGCACCCTGCGCCTGAGCCGCGCATTTGCGCCAATCCTGGCCAAGCAAGGCGGCGGCGCGCTGATCAATATCCTCTCGGTATTGAGCTGGCTGAGCCCGCCCGGCTCCGGCGGCTACAGCACGTCGAAATCCGCCCAGTGGGGCCTGACCAACGGCCTGCGCGGTGAACTGCGCGAGCAAAATACCCTGGTGATCGGCGTGCACCCGGCCTATATCGACACCGACATGGTGGCCGATGTCCAGGCACCGAAAAGCACGCCCCAGGAAGTGGTCGCGATCACCTTGCAAGCCCTGAGCGAAGACCGTGAAGAAGCATTGATCACTGACATGACCCACGCGGTGAAAGCTTCGTTGTCCACCGCCAGCCCGGTCTACCTCACCCGTTGATCAACGAAAAGTGCGCGCCCACGCCGGCGCGCACGCCCTCGCCCACCGCCAGCGCCACGGAGCCGGCGGCAAGCGAGGTATCGCCACAGGCAAACACACCGGTCACGGAGGTCTGGCGCGTTTCATGGGTGTGCACATAGGCGCCCGTGGGGCCGTCGGCCAATTCACACCCCAATTGCGCAGCCAACGGGCTGATGCGGGTGCGCGACAGGGTGAAGACACCGTCCAGCGCAATGACGCGGCCATCTGCCAATTCCAGGTCGGCGCGTTCGCCGCTGATGCGCGTGACGGTTGTGCTTTCCACTGAAACTCCCCGTCGATCCAACTGCGCCTGCTGTTCGGCATCCGGCGTGAACACGCCATTGGTGAACAAGGTGGTGGTGCCCCAATCCGGCAGCATCAGCGCGTGATGCATCGCCAGCGCGGAGGTGGCCAATACGCCGATGCGGCCTTGGTCGAGTTCATAGCCGTGGCAGTAAGGGCAATGAAACACGCGTGTGCCCCAGCGTTCCTGCAGGCCTTCGATGGCGGGTAATTCGTCGACCACACCGGTGGCGAGGATCAGGCGTCTGGCCTTGAACTCGCCATTGCACTGGGTGCGCACACTGAAACCGCCCTGCTGCACGACGGCTGTGATCACGCTGTCCTGCACCCAGGTTACCGTCGGGTACTCCATCAGTTGGCTGCGGCCCTCGGCGGCGATGACATCGGGTGACTGGCCGTCCTGACCGAGAAAACCATGGGAGGTGGCGGCAAAGCGATTGCGCCGCTGACCGGCATCGATCATCAACACCTTGCGCCGCGCCCGCGCCAACTGCAGGCCTGCAGACAGGCCGGCATAGCTGCCGCCCACAATAATGACGTCGTGCACCATGAACGTGACCTCGTGTGTTGCGCGCACGGTTATCCGTGCGCTTTCACGACACACCGTAAGTTACGTAAAAATACCGCGTCAAGCGTCTCGCAACTTTTCAGGTTACAAACGATACTTTGCGCCGACTCGACTGGGGATTATTTGATGAGAAACGACACCCGCCTCTCGCGCATGCTGCATGTGCTGATCCATATGGGCCGCCATGAAGAGCGCGCCACCTCGGAAACCATCGCGCAGATGCTAGGCACCAACCCGGTGGTGGTGCGACGCACCCTGGGGTTGCTCAAGGAAAAGGGCTATGTGCGCTCGGAAAAAGGCCATCAGGGCGGCTGGACGCTGGGCAAACCCTTGAGCGACATCACCTTGCTGGATATTCACAACGCGCTGGGCACGCCGTCGATTTTCGCCATTGGCCTGTCCACCGACCACCCGCAATGCCTGGTGGAACAGGCCGTAAACGCGGCCCTCACGGACGCATTCGACCAGGCGCAGGCGCTATTGATCGCGCGCTTGGGCGATGTAACGCTGGCGCAGTTGGCGGATGATTTTGACCAGCGCTACCGCGTCGCGATGGCGCCCTGAGCGCTTACAACCCGCGACTGCGCAACCACTGCAAAAAGCCTTTTTTGACTGGCACCACCGGCGATTCCTGGGTCATGGCCTGCGCTGCGTGCACGCGAAAATCCAGCAGCGCCTTCATCGCTTCGCTGATGTCATGCCGCGCGTCCAGGCAGGGTTTGAGGTATTCCTTCTCGATGCGGTACAGGGTGCAGAAGGTCTTGGCGGAAAAGTCCGCCAGCGCCGCCTGGTCGGACAGAATCCCCGCCTCGCCAATCACTTCACCCGGCCCCATGCGCCCGGCTTCGAATTTGTGACCGCCCTTGATCAGCATCACCGAGACCACACCGGACTCGACGATAAACAAATGATCGCTGACCTCCCCCGCCGGCAGGATCATTTCGCCAGCACGGTAAGTGTGCAGCGTCATGTTCTGGCTGAAGGTGTCTTTCTCCTCCTGGCGCAGCGTGGAGAAAATCGACGAGCGCTCCAGCAATGCGCGTGCGCCGGACAGCGCTGGCGGCGCGCCGCTTTCGGTGGCGGACAGCAACCCCACACCCGCCGCCTGCAGGTGCCTGAAAGCCAAATCGTAAAGCTGGTTACGCACTTCACGCTTGAGGGTCATGGCTGGCACAAAGCCGCTGATTTCATACTCGACGCCGCCACTGGCGGAGGTCTTGAATGCCACGCTCGGCGCGGGGTTGGCCAGCAGCGGCCGGCACCCTTGCATGGCGCGCTCGAGCGCCTCAATCACGATTTGCGGACGCGCATGCGGGCTGACTTGCAGGCTGACGGCCAGGCCGAACATGTCGGCGGGGCGTGAGAAGTTGATGATCTTGGCCTTGGCCGCCAGAGAATTGGGGATCACCGCCATGCTGCCCTGGGAAGTCTGCAGGCGCGTGGCACGCCAGTCGATATCGGTGACGCGGCCTTCGGTGCCGTCGATGGAGATCCAGTCATCCAGCTGATACGGCTTGGTGGTGTTGAGCACGATCCCGGAAAACACGTCGCTCAAAGTGCTTTGCAACGCCAGGCCGACAATGATCGCCACCGCGCCGGAGGTGGCGAGCACGCCCTTGACCGGCAGGTCGAGCACGTAGGCCATGGCGGCGATGATCGCGATCAGGAAGATCACCGCGCCCATCAAATCCTGCAGCAAGCGCCCACCATGGCCGACCCGTTGCATCATCACCGCACCGAGCAATACCGTCAGGGTTCGTGCGGCGAACAGCCACCAGCCGATCTGCAAAGCAGTAGCCGACAGGTGCAAGGCGGTGTTGTCGGTGTACGGCGCGAGCTGCATGGGGTTCATGCCGTCGTTGAACAGCACGGCGCTGTACACGGCAAAGATCGCCAACCGCGCCGCCAGCTTCCAGTTGGCGAGGTTGACGGAAATAAGCCGCCACACGGCAATGTCGATAAAGATCAGCGCCACGGCGCACAACATCGGGTGATCAGCAATAAATGAGGGCATCCAGGCGACTCCAGGGCGAATGCTCAGAAGATCGCATGAATCGGGAACGCTGGAAAACAAAATGTGGGCGCTGGCTTGCCGGCGATACCGACACCTCGGTGTATCAGTGGCTCCGAGGTGATGCTATCGCAGGCAAGCCAGCTCCCACAGGGGTTTGCGCTCGACCGTCAAGCCTGCATCTGTCCGAAACGACCGGACTGGTAGTCGGCAAATGCCTGGTGGATTTCCTGCTCGGTGTTCATCACGAACGGGCCGTGGCCGACGATAGGTTCATCAATCGGTTCACCGCTGAGCAGCAGCACCTTGGCGTCGTCGTTGGCCTCAAGGGTGATGTGCTCGCCGTCGCGCTCGAACAACGCCAGTTGCCCTTGGCGTGCCACTTCCTCGCCATTGACCAGCACGGTGCCACGCAGGATCACCAGCGCAGTATTGCGCCCGGCGTGCAGGTCCAGCGTGACCGCTTTACCGGCGTTCAGCCGCAAGTCCCACACGTCTATCGGCGTGAACGTGCGCGCCGGCCCTTGAGTACCGGAAAATTCACCGGCGATCAGGCGCAATTGCCCGGCGTCGTTGGCCAACGGCAGCACCGGAATGTCGCCGTCGACGAGGGTCTGGTAACCGGCGTCGGCCATTTTGTCCTTGGCCGGCAAGTTGACCCACAGCTGCACCATTTCCAGCGCCCCGCCGCTGCGGGCAAAGGCTTCGGAATGGAATTCTTCATGAATGATGCCTCGCGCGGCGGTCATCCACTGCACATCGCCGGGTCCGATCGTGCCCCCGGCACCGGTGGAATCACGGTGCTCCACTTCGCCGTCATACACGATGGTCA
Source organism: Pseudomonas sp. LBUM920 (assembly GCF_003852315.1). NCBI lineage: Bacteria > Pseudomonadati > Pseudomonadota > Gammaproteobacteria > Pseudomonadales > Pseudomonadaceae > Pseudomonas > Pseudomonas edsoni (SeqCode). The sequence goes on along the minus strand of NZ_CP027762.1, from coordinate 2,500,682 downwards.
CGGTTTCAAAGCCGCGATGCGGGTGCTGGCCTACACCGCGACGTTGTTCGGTGGGGGTGAAATCGGCCGGGCCGGCGTGGTCCAGCAACAGGAATGGGCTGATGTGCTTGCCCATCGCGTCGTAGGAAAACAGCGTGCGCACCGGAAAGCCGTCACCGACCCAATGGGCGCGGGGGCTGGTGTAGATGCCGATGATTTTTTTCATGGTGTACCTCCAAAGTGCCTACACCCTAAGTCCGTCGGCCTCTGAACACTAGCCGGCAAAAGCAGCCCTGATCGTCCTACGTATAGGACAGTCCCTTGACCGGACGTTGGCGCAACAAGTGGAACGCGACAAACGCCGACACCGCAAAGCTGGCCTCAATGACGATCATCGGCGTGGCACTGCCATCGCGCAAATGGCTCAGCAACAGGCCGCTGCAGGTCGCACCAAACATCTGCGAAAACCCCATCAGGCCAGCGGCCAGCCCCGCGCGGTGAGCGTTGGGCATCACCGCGCCCGTGACCGAGCCGGGGAGCACCAGGCCACCGCCCAGGGTCACCAGCGCCACCGGAATGTCCAGGCCCAGCACCGACAGGCCGAACAGCTCGTAAATCAGCACCGCCGATACGCCGCCGATGGCCACCAGTGTCACGCCCATCGCCACAATCCGCTGCGGTCCCAGGCGCATGATGTTCCGCCGAGTGTAGGTGGAACCGACGATCAACATCGACACAATCACGCCAAAATTGATGCCGTATTCAAGGCTGCTGAAACCCAGCAGGTTGATAAACACCGCCGACGAACCCGCAATCACCGAGAACATCGCGCCATAGGTACAGGCCAATGCCACGGCGTACGCCCGGTATTGACGGCCCTTGAGCAAATCCAGGTAGTGCCCGCCGAGGGTACGCCAATGGCCGGCCGTGGGATCGAGGCAGTGGTTGCTCTCGCGAAAGAACAGCACAGCCAACACCAGCACCACACTGCCAATGATCAGGGCCACAACAATCGGCGCGTGCCAGCCCAGCAGCTTGATCAGCAGCCCGCCAATCATCGGCGCGACGACAATGGCGTAAAGCATGCCGATCATGGTCAGCGCCAGGGCCGGCCCGGCTTCGGCTTGCCACACGTCACGCACCACGGTGCGCGCCAACACCAGCGCGGCGCAGGCGCCGAGGCCTTGCAACACGCGGGCGGCAATGAATTGGCCAATGTCGTTGACCAGCAGCATCGAGAAAGTCGCCAGCACATACAGGACCAGGCCGCCGATCAGCACCGGACGACGGCCGATACGGTCCGACAACGGCCCGAACAGCAACTGCCCGAGGCCGAATGCAGCAACAAACGCCGACAACGCCATCAGCGCCGAACCGGCTGGCGCCGCCAGCGCCTGCTCGATAGCGCCAAGGCCTGGGATGATCAATTGAGTCGACACTTCACCCAGTGCCGTGAGGGCCACCAATAAAAATAACAAGCTTCGCGAGGGGGCCGGGACGTTTGCCATGGGGAATATCCGGGGGCTGGATTAATTTATATTTCGACCATAATATGCGTAAAAAATTATGTCCATAATTTTTTATTCACTGGTTAGCCCGGAGCCCGTCATGATCCCTCTTCCCCTGCGTCTTCTCACGCCTTTAGCCCTGTTGATCCTCCTCGGCGGCTGCAACAGCAAGGCCGACACCGCCGCCGAAGTGCCGCTGCCCCGCCCCGTGCGCGCGGCCAAAGTCGAAGCCGCCGGCACCCAGCAAAGCGCGTACACCGGCGTAGTGGCTGCGCGCACAGAAAGCGACCTGGGCTTCAGGGTCAGTGGCAAGGTCATAGACCGCAAGGTCGACCCCGGCCAACATGTCTCCCGTGGTGACACCCTGCTGGTGCTGGACATCGGCGACTTCGAGCTGGCCCTGCGCTCGGCCAGGAACCGCGTGAACGCGGCCCAGGCGCAAGTGCGCCAGCGCCGCGATGATGAAAACCGCTACCAACGCCTGGCCAGCACCGGCGCCGTGTCGCGGCAGATTTTCGACCAGTCGGCGACCAACCTGCGCGTCGCCGAGGCTGAGCTGGCTTCGGCGCAATCGGACGCCAGCCAGATCGAAAACCGCCGCACCTACTCGGTGCTCAAGGCCGACGGCGACGGCATCATCACCGATGTGCGCGTGGACCGCGGCCAAGTCGTCGCCGAAGGGCAGATCGTCGCGCGCCTGGCCCATGACGGCGCTCGCGAAGCCATCGTCAACCTGCCCGAAAACCAACGCGACCACGCCTCACAAAAAGCCTTGGCGTTCCCCTTCGGCGCGCCGGACCAGGCCGTGACTGCCACCCTGCGCGAGCTGTCCGCCAGCGCCGACCCGACCACCCGCACCTACCGCGCGCGCTATGTATTGCACGGCGCCGTTGACCGTTTCGCCCTTGGCTCGACCATCACCGTTCGCCTGCAAGGCAACGGCCAGGCCCAGCAAACCCGCGTGCCCATCGGCGCGTTGCAAGACGCCGGGCAAGGCACCGGCGTGTGGCTGATTGGCGCTGACGACACCGTCAGCTTCGCCCCCGTCAAGGTCGCCAGTCTCGGCCAGGAGGATGCCCTGCTCGACAGCGGCCTCACACCCGGCCAGACCATCGTCGCCCTCGGCGCGCACCTGCTGCACAGCGGTGACGCGGTGCGCCTGCTGCCCGCACAAGCACTGGCCCTCAACCGTAAACAGGACCACTGAGCATGCGCGGCATCAACCTCTCCGAACTGGCGGTGAAACACCGCGCAGTCACGCTGTTTCTGATCATCGCAATCCTCGCCGCCGGCGTCTTCTCGTTCGGCCAACTGGGGCGCGCCGAAGACCCTTCATTTACCGTCAAGGTCATGACCATCACCGCCGCCTGGCCCGGCGCAACCGCCCAGGAAATGCAGGAGCAAGTCGCCGACCGCCTGGAAAAACGCCTGCAGGAACTGGACTACTACGACCGCGTCGAGACCATCGCCCAGCCGGGTTTCGTGTCGATGCGCATGACCTACAAAGAGTCCACGCGCCCCAGTGAAATCCAGGATCTGTTCTACCAGACCCGCAAAAAGCTCAGCGATGAAGCGTCGAAACTGCCCAAAGGCGTGATCGGGCCGTTCTTCAACGATGAATATTCCGACGTGTATTTCGCCCTTTACGCACTGGAAGCCGAGCACTTGCCACATCGCCAGCAAGTGCAAATGGCCGAAGAACTGCGCCAGGGCTTGCTCAACCTGCCGGGCGTGAAAAAGGTCAACATCCTCGGCGAGCAGGCCCAGCGGATCTTTGTGGAGTTTTCCTACGAGCGCCTGGCAACCCTGGGCATCAAGCCCGATCAGATCTTCGCCGCCCTCGCCGCGCAGAACGCCGTAGCGCCATCGGGATTCGTCGAAACCGCCGGCGCCCGCGCCTATATCCGTATCGACGGCGCCTTCGACAGCCTCGCGCTGATCGAAAACGTGCCGCTGGAAGTCAACGGCCGTGTGCTGCGCATTGCCGATGTGGCCACCGTCAGCCGTGGCTATGAAGACCCGCCCAGCTACCGGATTCGCCATCAGGGCGACCCGGCGCTGATGCTCGGCGTGATCATGGAAAAGCACTGGAACGGCCTGGAGCTGGACAAAAGCCTCAAGGCCCAGGAAGCCAAAATCCAGGCCGATCTGCCGCTGGGCGTGAACTTCGCCAAGGTCTCCGACCAGGCGAAAAACATCAGCCTGGCCGTGAATGAATTCATGCTCAAATTCTTCGTCGCCCTGGCCGTGGTGATGGTCATCAGCCTGCTGGCGCTGGGCTTTCGCGTGGGCCTGGTGGTGGCCGCCGCAGTGCCGCTGACCTTGTCCGTGGTGTTTGTGATCATGCTGCTGACCGGGCGTGAATTCGACCGTATTACCCTCGGCGCGCTGATTATTTCCCTGGGTTTGCTGGTGGACGACGCGATTATCGCCATCGAGATGATGGTAGTGAAACTGGAGGAAGGCGTTGACCGGATTCACGCCGCCACGTTTGCCTGGAGCTCCACCGCCGCGCCGATGCTGACCGGCACGCTGGTGACGATCATCGGCTTTCTGCCGGTGGGTTTTGCGCGCTCGGGCGCCGGGGAATATGCCGGCAATATCTTCTGGATCGTCGGCTTTGCGTTGATTTCGTCGTGGCTGGTGGCGGTGGTGTTCACGCCGTACCTGGGCGTGAAATTGCTGCCGCAGATCAAACCGGTGCCGGGCGGCCACGACGCCATCTACGCCGGCCGTTACTACCAGAAACTGCGTGATGTGGTCCAAGCCTGTGTGCGCAGGCGCTGGTGGGTGACGGGCTTGGTGGTGGCGGCCTTTGTGCTGTGCGGCTTGGGGATGGGCGTGGTGAAGAAGCAGTTCTTCCCCAACTCTGACCGTTCCGAACTGATCCTTGAGGTGTACATGCCGCCCGGCAGCGCGTTCAAAAGCACCGAGGCGGTGGCGGCGCAGTTGGAGAAAGCCCTGCTGCAAGAGCCACAGACCCGCCTGGTCGATACCTATGTGGGCGGCGGCGCGCCGCGCTTCTTCCTGTCGCTGAACCCCGAGTTGCCCGACCCGGCGTTTGCCAAGCTGATTGTGCAAACCCCGGACTCGCATGCCCGCGATGCGCTGAAACTGCGCATGCGTGAGCGCATAGCGGCCGGTGAATTCCCGGCTGCGCGTGTGCGTGTAACGCAATTGCTGTTCGGCCCGCCCGTGCCGTTTCCGGTGGTGTTTCGTGTGTCCGGGCCAAACGTGGATGTACTGCGCGGCGTGTCCGAAGAGGTGCGTCGCATTGTCGCCGCCAACAAGCTGACCAAAGACGCCTTTCTCGATTGGGGCGAGCGCACCAGCGGCTATCGCCTGGTGCTTGATCAGGACCGCCTGCGCCTGCTGGGCTTCACGCCCAATGAGGTCAAATCGCAGCTTAATGCCTTGCTCAGCGGCAACCCGATCACCGAGGTGCGCGAAGGCAATCGCACCGTCTCCGTGGTCGCCCGCGCCCAGGGCAACCAGCGCGAAGACCTCGGCAATCTCAACAATATGACCCTGACCAACAGCGCTGGCACCTCGGTGCCGCTGGCTCAGGTCGGGCATTTTCAGGCGGTCATGGAAGAACCGATCCTCAAGCGCCGCAACCGCGCGAGCACCGTGGAAGTGCGCGCCGACATCATCGACGGCGTACAACCGCCCGACGTGGAAATGGCCGTGTACAAAGACCTGCAACCGCTGATCGCAAAGCTGCCTGTCGGTTACCAGATCGACATCGGCGGCCCGGTGGAAGAAAGCGCCAAGGCCAACGTCGCGCTGGCCGCACTGTTCCCGATCATGATTTTGCTGACGCTCACCGTGATCATGTTCCAGGTGCGCTCGTTCGGCGTGATGTTCATGGTCTTCGCCACCGCGCCCCTGGGCCTGATCGGCGCGGTGCCGACCTTATTGCTGTTCAACCAGCCGTTCGGGTTTAACGCGATTCTGGGCCTGATCGGGATTGGCGGCATCCTGATGCGCAACACGCTGATCTTTACCGATCAGATCCGCCAGAACCAGGAGCACGGCATGGCGATTCGCGAGGCGATTGTCGAAGCCACCGTGCGCCGCGCACGGCCGGTGATTTTGACGGCGTTGGCAGCGGCGCTGGCGTTTATCCCGCTGACGCTGTCGGTGTTCTGGTCTTCGTTGGCCTATGTGCTGATTGGCGGCGTGCTGGTGGGCACGGTGTTGACGCTGTTGTTCCTGCCGGCGCTGTGCAGCTTGGTGCTTGGGCGGGAGAGGACGAAGACTACCGAAACATCCCACGTAACCGCCGGATAAGCTCTACAGATATCGCCTGAAAACCTCTGCAAAGTCCTTTGCCTGATCACACAGTGCGAGGGATTGCAGATGGTTTCTTCGGTTAAAGCCTCGGTTCATGGGGCTGCCGCTTGAACACGGCCATCGGCAGGCTGGCCCTGGCCCCAATGGATGCAAAGACGGTCGATGTTGAAACCGTCTTGCGTGACTTTCGGGAATGCCTGAACACCTTTGATGAATGGGCGTCCAGCTTCTGGAGCTTTTCGGCGCTGGATGTCGAGCAGGTGTTTAAAGTCGGGGAGGAAGTGGCGCTGGTCGCCCCCATTAACCGCTCGATCATTCCCAGCAGCACCGTCGTCACCTGCCAGGCCAACGGCACGTTGACCCTGGTGCACATGTTCCAGAGTACTCAGTTCGTGCCCATTGGCAACACGCCCGTGGTGTTGCAACGCATCGACCCCAACGGTGGCCCCCTGGGCGAGCCGATCCACAAGACCATCGGCCCCAGCGGCATTCTCGAAATCACCGAGTGTGATCGCAACCAGTAGTACCGAATCAATTTCTATCCCAACGTTTCCAAGGATCACGTCAAGGCGCTGTATGCGTCTTATCAGTCGGTGATCGGAGATCTGGACGTGCGTCTGCGCGACGAGTGGAACGGCACGTTTCAGGCGCAGTGGAAAACCTATACGGACGCTACTCCGCTGGACCGGCGTCGGCTGCTGGAGGCAGCCTTTCTCAATGGCATGGGCAAAGCGCTTTACAGCCTGTGGGACAACATAACGCAGCTGTACGACATGTTGGCGGACATCAAGCCTAACAGCGAAAAGTTGCTGCACTACATCTCCCAAACCGAACTCGATGAGCTGCTGAAGCTCGGCAACGACGCGATCGCCATCGGCCTGCTGGTGCTCAGCGATGAGCCGCTGTTGTTCATTATGTGTCGGCGATGGTCAGCTGGATGCGCATGCTGCCACCGCAAGAAATGAATGAGCTGATGGGGCAAATCACTGGCGAGGTGTTGATCAACCTGCTGCTGATCTGGGCGACGGCGGGTATGGGCGTGGCGGTGCGTCTGGGTACGCAGGTACTGGGGCACATGAAGTCTGGACGCGGGCGGGATTTGCTGGAGTTGCTGGCTAAAAAGCTGGTGATGCCCCGGTTGGAGTCGCATGCCGAGGTGGTTAAGCCGTTGCTGTTGAGTAGTGCGGCGACGCCGATCAAGACGGTGCCGGTTGCGCCGTTAAAGGCTGGGGATCAGTTGGTATCCAACCCGGTGCCTGCGGTTCGCAGCAAGACGCAGCGGACGGCGTTGGTGCGCCAGGAACATGTGGATGATGTGCCGGCCGCTGCGAAGAACCCGCAGGGAGATGCAGCGGCGCCTGCGGCCAGCTGAAAAACCTGCGCCTGCCGGATAACAACCGCCTCACCTTCAACCACGACAAAAGCGGCCACCTCGCCACCGTCGAGCTGAACGGCAAAACCCTCACCTCTCACCTGTTCAAAACCGGAAAAGAACGCCAACGCCAACAAGGCCAGCTCCTCAGCCACTACGACTACGACGACCAAAACCGTCTACACGCCCACGCGGTGACGCAAGAGGAACACAAGCTCTACCGCCGCCACTACGACTACGACAAATCCGGCAACCTCACCCGCCTGCTCGACACTCGTAAAGGCGAGCATCACTACCACTACGACCCCCTCGCCCGCCTGACTCGAGCGGATCACTCGCAAGACGTGCAAGAGCGCTTCGGCCACGACCCGGCCGGCAACCTGCTGATGCAGGACCGACCCGGCCCGGACATCGTGGCGGGGAATCGGTTGGTGATCCAAGGCGATCATCATTATGACTATGACGCGTTCGGCAATCTGATCCGCCAAAGACGCGGTAAGGGCCATCAACTCGTTACCGAGTACCGCTACGACTGCCAGCATCGGCTTATCGGCATTACCCAGCCGAACGGGCAAACGGCCAGCTATCGCTATGACCCGTTCGGTCGGCGTATCAGCAAAACCGTTGATGGGATAACCACTGAGTTTTTCTGGCAAGGCGACAAGCTGGTTGCGGAGCATCACGCGGAAAGGCATCGCAGTTACCTCTACGAACCGGACAGCTTTCGGCCCTTAGCACTGCTGGAAGGTTTCGGCCCGAAAGACACCCAGCCCTTCCACTACCAACTCGACCACCTCGGCACCCCGCAGGAGCTCACCGCCCCGACGGCGGAATCGTCTGGTCCGCGCACTACCGTGCCTATGGCCAGATCAGTCGCCTCGACATAAACAAAGTCAACAACCCGCTGCGCTTCCAAGGCCAATACTTCGACGAAGAAAGCGGCCTGCACTACAACCGCCATCGCTACTACAATCCAGATATTGGTCGTTACCTGACACCCGACCCGGTGAAGCTGGCGGGTGGGATCAATGCGTACCAGTACGTACCTAACCCGACGGGGTGGGTAGATCCGTTGGGATCTGAGTTGTAAGAACACGAACTGTCCTGAAGGTCCGTACAGCAAAATAGTTCCAGGAGGAGGTTTAGCCGCGCACGAGCGGGCAGGAGGGCATCTAATGCAAAAGCATATCGGTCGAACTGATAGACAATTGCTGGATCGATTACAGCAGGAACCAAACATCCCAGCGGCTTCTACTTTTCATGATCGCGCCACAGCAGAGTTCGCAGTATCAACTGTACTAGATGACAACAAAACCCAAATAAATAACTTCCTTGCAGGGCAAAACAATCAGATCGTCATTATTCAAAAAACTGAAGAACCTCTAGGTACTAGCTTTAAAAAGAACACGACAGCAGCCGTTCCGGGAACAGAAATCTACCTTATCATTCGCAGAGATGAAAACATGCATAATGGTTACCGAATTCATACTGGATTTCCAAACCCATGAACCAAGACTATCCCGAGCTACAGCAATTCCTTGCAGGGTATTTCAATCAGGATTGGATGGAAGACCACAAAAGCGCGAGCGATGTAATTGACTTCTTTATCTCTGACGTCTCTGCAGACACATTATTCAAAGTGCAATCAGAATTACATAGATTAATAACATCCCAAAAAACCGAACAAGCGCCCCAAGATTATCTATTCGCCGATATTGGATGCTACTACTATTACCTTAACGAATGGGAGAGCGCCCGAACGTGGTTGAGGCACGTTGCTTCAGCATTGGAAAGTAGTAAAGCCTCAAATAAAAAATAAAGAAAACAAACTTATAAACCAATCAATCTTTGGCCCCTTTGGCGAGCTTGACCGCGCTGGGTCGTCCGGCAGCCAAAAGAGGGGCGACGCGATTTAACCGGCCGATAAGCGTCCAGTTTTGGGGCTGCTACGCAGCCAACGGTGGGCAAGCCCGCTCATCACGTAAAACTGGCTTCCGCATTGAACACGACGATAGAAGTGGCGCTCTTATAAACGTCTGGTCTGCCAAGAAAAAAGGGCCGCATTATCTTTTCGATACAAACCAAAAAATGGTAATAAAGCTGACCAAAAGGTTTGAAACAAATGAACTATTTTGATGAATAACTCATTAAAGAGTTTAAAAGCCTCAATATAAATTTTACCGTTCTCTCTGAAGCTAAGCATGTAGCAATAGTCGATAGCATCAATGATGACAATGCCTTTCTCCGGAAGCCAAATTGCCTGGAGCAAGTTAACAAATAGCATTAACTTTGGACTTCAAGCCTCAGATCTGGCTATATCGCTACTGATCGAAGAGCTCAACAAAGTAACCAACGACAACCTGTACTTCGTCGGCGACGTATGCTCGGACGGTTATTTAGTCGATCATAGAGGCCTGAGTCAGGTGGTGAAAATCCTCTCTGAATTTCCTCAGCACACCTACATCGTGCCGGAACCGATGACGTGGATCGCATGCCTTTCATTTGAAGGCTATATTGACTACGCAACTATTTGTGAATAGAAACTAATGGGTAAATGTTCGTGTCGGCTGATGCACCTCCCAGCAAGTCGAAATAATAGATCCTCGTGAGTAATTCACCGACATCTACCAATTAGTCAACGAGGTCTGGAAAGACGACCTTCAAAAAGCCAGCCTCGAAGACCAATCCACATGGTGAATGCCACCGGCATCACTGACGCGCCTAGAAATACTGTGGCGGGCAGGCTTGCCCTGCTTGGGACTGAAGCCCCAACAAGGGCGACGCGCCTCTTAAGCCAAAACCGCGTCGCCAGTTTCGGGCCTGCTGCGCAGCCCAACGCAGGGCAAGCCTGCTCGCCACAATAAACCCGCTAGTCACAACAGGCCTACTCACCGGATACCAAGGTTCACCCTCAAAAAATGAGTGAACCCAGCGCAGCAATCAACGCTTCGAAAGCTCCATAATCATCCGGCTAAGCAAGTAAATTCGCGGCGCTACACTCTCCACTTCCGCATATTCCTCTGGGGTATGTATGTTGCCACCGACAATCCCGAACCCATCCAGCGTCGGTGTCCCAACCCCGGCAGACAAACTGGCATCCGCTGCCCCGCCGCTGCCTTCGATGGTCAACTTACGCCCCAACTCCCCGTAAATCCCCTGGGCGATTGCGACCAGCTTGTCCGACTCCGGCGTCTGCGGCATTGGCGGTAAACCGCGCAGCAAACTGGTTTTCACTTCGGTGTCCGCAATCAACTTATTCGCCGAAACACGGGCCAGGTCCTTCTCGATCCGGTCGAACTCTTCCGGCAATGCCGCGCGTACGTCCGCCTTGGCCGTCGCCTGGTCGGGGATGACGTTGACGCGGTCGCCGGCCTTGAGCACGGTGAAGTTGATGGTGGTTTTCTTCTCTTCGTCGCCCAGTTTGCCCAGTTGCAGGATCTGGTGCGCCGCTTCCATCGCGGCGTTGCGGCCCAGTTCCGGGGCGACGCCGGCGTGGGCGGCTTTGCCTTTAACTTCAACCACGGCGGTGGCGCTGCCTTTGCGCCATACCACCAGGCCGTCGGCTGGGCGACCGGGCTCGAGGTTGAGGGTGACGTCGTGGCCCTTGGCGGTGGTGCGAATCAGTTCGGAGGCAGCGTCGGAGCCGGTTTCTTCGCTGGCATCGAGCAGGAAGGTGATCTGTGCGTAGTCCTTGAAACCCTGATCTTTCAGCACCTTCAGCGCATAGATGCCAGCGACGATGCCACCTTTGTCATCCATCACACCGGGGCCATAGGCGCGGCCGTCCTTGATGTGGAACGGGCGTTCGGCGGCCGAACCTTCCTTGAACACCGTGTCCATGTGGGCCATCAGCAAAATCTTGGCTTTGCCGGTGCCTTTGAGGGTGGCGATCACGTGACTGTTGTTGGCCGCTTTGTCCGGCACCAGCTCGATGCTGAAACCGAGCTGCTTCAATTCTTCTACGGCGATGTCGCGCACTTGGGTCAGGCCGGGCTCGTAGCCGGAGCCCGAATCAATATTCACCAGACGCTCAAGCAGCTTCAGCGCTGGGGCCTTGTATTGTTCGGCGCCGGTCTGGATCTGTTTGTGGGGTTCAGCGCTGTAGGCCGGCACGGCGAAGGACATGGCCAGGGTCGCGGCCAGGAGGGTACGGGAGAAGGTGAAGAGCATGGACCGATCCTTGTTTTTTTGTTGGGGGGTGCGCCAACACCCTACCCCACTAGACCGATCGCAACCAACTCCCTTGCACTGAACTCACACGGTTGCGCCCGCTGCTCTTGGCCTCATACAACGCCTGGTCGGCGTCGTTGAGCCAACTGGTCGAATCCGCGTGCGCAGGTTGATACGGCGCCAGGCCAATGCTAAGGCTGGCGCGCAGTGTCGGGTCTTGGGTGTACGCCAATGCGTTGAAGCGGTCGCGCAAGGCGTCCATCACTTCGGTGGCGCGGTGCAGGGGCATGTCCGGCAGGATCACGCAGAACTCATCGCCGCCATAGCGCCCGGCAAGGTCGGTGGTGCGCAGGTTCTGTCGCAGCACTTTGCTCAGTTGGCGCAGCACGATATCGCCGGTAACGTGACCATAGGTGTCGTTGATAGTCTTGAAATGGTCGATGTCGATCAGCGCAATGGCCGCGCCCACCTGCTCTCTGCGACAGCGTTGGAATTCGATCTCCAGGTGGTCCTTCCAGGCACCGTGGTTAAGCAGGCCGGACAGGCTGTCGGTGCGGCTCAGCGCCAGCAACTCGCGTTTGTGCCGGGCGAGGGTCACGGCCTGGCGATAGCAGATCCAGCCCAGAACCAGCGGGTACACCATCAGAATCGGCAAGCAGGCGTAAAGCTGGGTTTCAGTGGTAACGGCAATGAACGCCGGGGCGAACACCAGCAACGACGCGCCGACACCCAAGGCCTGCGCCACCCAGCCTGCCAGCATGAAGCGCGGCCCACCAATGGCGACGTTGTTCATGGTCATCATCGACAGCGTGGTGACACTGTGCAGCGGGTTGAAGTGCATGGCGCCGACCCAGAACCCGCCGCAAAAGGAATCAAACAACAGGTTACGGCGTTCGCTGCGCAGTGAGTTGCTGGCGCGGCGCGACCATTGATAGGCAATGTGCGGCCAGACAAAGGCGTTGATCAGCATCCACGCCCACACCCACAGCGGGGGATGCAAGGGGTACATGCCAAACACCACGCACACAAAACCGAGCGTCAGCCCCAGCGTGCGCGACTTATACAACCGTGAAGCGAGCGGAAGTCCATTTCCTCCGGCGGTTGACATGGCTTGATGTGATCCTGGATGAATGCCTGGAGTCTATCAGGGCAACGTCAAATCGCCACTACCGCTCATAAACCTGCGAATCGCGCCCTCAGTGCGAAAAACCGCGCGCCAGCATCAGCGCCACACCCAGCAACAGCACTGCCGTGACCCGTTGCAGCAACACCCTCCGCCTGGGGGTTTCCAGCACGTGCTTGATGCGTTGGCCGAAAATAGCAATACAGGCAGCCGCTGGCAAACTGCAGCAACAGGAACGTCAGCCCGAGGATGGCGATATCTGCCGCGCGGCTGTGCCCTCCCGCCCCGGCAAACTGTGGGAACACAGCGCTGAACATGATGAGTGTCTTGGGGTTGGAAAACCCGGTCAGCAAGCCCTTGCCGAACAGGCTGCGCGCGCCCTGCGCGGCACCGTCCCGGTTGATCGATACGCCGCTGCTGGTCCACTGCCGGTAGGCCAGGTAGAGGATGTAGGCCACACCCACACACTGGAGGGTCTGAGTGATGGCAAGGTTGCCCTTGATCAATTGCGAGAAGCCTACGGCAAAGATCAGGATCGAAATCAGGTACGACACACTGGCGCCGATCTGCGCCGGGATCGAGCTGCGCAGGCCGTCCTTCAACCCCAGGCTCAACAGCAGCAGGGTCATCGGGCCGGGGCTGAAGGTCATGGTGGCGCAAAACAGCAGAAAATAGACAAACGAAGAAAGCGTCAACGTACTGGTCATGAGCCCAGACCCGGGTTGGCAGAAACAACGGCGAAGGTGCGCGCCAGGTCGGCCAGCGCGGCCTGCGCACTGTGGTGACAGGTTTCAAAGGCCACCAGGCCTTTCCAGTTCGTCTCGACGATAGCTCGCAGCACCGCGGCGTACGCGCAGTTGTCAGCGTCGTGCCCCTCCTTGTGGTTGCTGAAGGAAATACCCTTGATCAGCGCGGGGTACTTGCGCATCACTTGCGCGGGCAAGCGGCTGTCGATGTGTGTGTGGCCGGCGTCGAGCAAGCAGTACACATTGCTGTGCGCTTGCAGGTGCTCGAACACAAAGGCGAATTGCGCTTGGTGGGTGAAAATCCGGTAGTTGACGTAGTTGGACAGACTCTCCAGGTAGATATCCGTGCCCTTGGCCTCGGCGTACTGCGCCAGCTCCCTGACCGATTTGAGGTAATGCTCAAGGGCGATGTCCTTGGCCTCCAGCACCCTTTGCGGACCCACGATGCAGCCGCCGTGGATGATCAATGGCGCGCCCAAACGACTGGCGACATCGACCTCTCTTTCCACGTACTCCACCGCCGCCGCACGAAAAGCGCCGACATCGCTGCCCAGCGGCGCCTTGAAGTTACTGTGGAATATTGGCTGAACACCGCTGGCGGCGATCTTCTCCTGCAGGCTGGCGATGCGCGCATCAGTCCAGTCCTCGACCCTTTCGCCTAACAGGCTGGCGTCGATGTACCAATGGCTGTAGCCCCCGTCAATGGCGCTTTGCAGGCCCTTTTCGGCCCCCAGGTATTTATGCTGGGCCACCCCCAGGCAGAACGGCACACCGGGGTTGATCAGTTGGCTGTCCATCACGTAATCCCTGTCATTGATGGCCCGCAGTCTAGAGCGGCAGCCTTGCACAGGGCAGGTAAAGTAATGCCTAATCCAGCCGAACTTTACCGGTAAAAATCACCGGTAAAATTACCGGCAAATACCAGGAAGGTTTATGTTTGTACCCGCCATCGCCTTTGTTGACGGCACACCCAAGGTTCAGCAGATTGTCGACGCGTTCAGCCAGGCCATCGAGCACGGCGACTGGGCGCCGGGCAGCAAATTGCCGTCGGTGCGTGAATTGACCCAGACCCTGGGCGTGGGCAAATTCACCCTCAATGAAGCGCTGGACCGCCTGCGCGGGCGTAACCTGCTGACCTCCAGCCAAGGCCGCGGCTACTTCATGGCGATGGACAGTGCCCGCCCCGCCTCGATGACCTGGGTCGACCTGTTGCCCCAAGACCTGCTCAGCGTGTTGCGCCGCCCTTTGGTCACCGCCGGCGGCGAGCTGCGTCCCGGCAGCGGGCACTTGCCGGAGGGCTGGTTGAACAACGACGCCATCCGCCAAGCCCTGCGCAGTGTGGTGCGCGCGCCGTCGTTGCGCATCGCCGGGCTGGGCGCGCCGGCCGGGCTGTTGCCGCTGCGCCAGGCGCTGCAACAAAAGCTGCACGCTGAAGGCCTGTCAGTGCCGGTGGAACAAATCATCACCACGCCCAACACCGTGCAAGGCCTGGACATGCTCATGCGCCTGCTCGCCCGCCCCGGCGACACCGTGCTGCTGGACGCGCCGTGCTACTTCAACTTCCACGCCAACCTGGCCTTGCACGGCGTCAACGTGGTGACCATCGAGCGCCGCCCCGATGGCTTTGACTTCGCCGCCCTTGAAGCACTGCTGGCCGAACATCGCCCCAGTCTGTACCTGACCACCAGCGTGCTGCATAACCCCACCGGCCATTCCTTCAGCCCCAGCCAGGCGTTTCGCCTGCTGCAACTGACTCAGCAATACCACTGCCATATCGTCGAGGATGACCTCTACGGCGACCTGCACCCAAACCCGCCCCCGCGCCTGGCGGCTCTCGCCGGGCTGGACCAGGTCACGTACCTGTCTGGTTTCTCCAAGATTCTGAGCGCCAACACCCGCGTCAGCTATGTGGTGGCCGCGCCGCAACTGGCGGCGAACCTGACCAATATGAAGTTGATGAGCGGTGGCGTGACCTCAGAGCTGTTCGAGCAACTGGTCTATCGCATGCTCAGCGAAGGCAGCTACGCCAGGCATCGCAAGCGCATGGTGCAAAGGTTGATGGAGTCCGGCGGACGCGTCGAGCAATGGCTCAAGCGTTGCGGGTGCGAGCTGCCGATGGCGTATGAGGGCGGGATGTTTATCTGGGCGCGGCTGCCGCAGGCGGTGGACGGCGAACTGCTGGCCCAGCACGCGTTGAAACACAGCATGGTTCTGGCGCCGGGCGCCTTGTTCGGTTATGACCCGGCGCACCTCAATGCGATGCGTTTTAATGTCGCCCACAGTGATGAACCGCGCGCGCAGCAACTATTTGAGACACTGCTGCTCAAGGCCGTGCGCGCCCCTTGAGCATGCCGTGGTTGACCAGCAAGGTGCGCATCGCGTTGCGGGTGATCCCCAGCAAGTCTGCGGTGCGTAGTTGGTTGAAGCCACAAAACGCAAACGCCTCGCGCACGATCAGGTCCTCGATATCGTGCAGCAAGGTGTCTCCCGGCACCTCGAACAACCTCAACAGCTGCTCGCGCATCACCTCCTGCGGGATGCGCGGCGCACCACTATTGGCGCTCGCGTGCAGCGCGCTGAGCCCGGCGGAGAACTTCAGGTGGCTGGGCATGATCGGCTTGTCGCCGGCCACCAGCAGCGCCAGGTGCACGACGTTTTCCAGCTCGCGGATATTGCCCGGCCACGGGTACTCCAGCAGCGCCTGGGTGGCGGATTCGGAGAGCATCGGCTCGGCGATCTTGAGCTTGGCGCTGTACAACCGGCGAAAGTGCTCCACCAGCGGCAAGATGTCCAGCGGCCGCTCGCGCAGCGGCAGCACCTGCACCTGCGCAACGTTGATGCGGTAAAACAGGTCCAGACGAAAATTGCCGGCCTCCACCGCCTGTTCCAGGTCGATGTTGGTGGCTGTCACCAGGCGGATATTGATCTTGACCGGCTTGCGCGAGCCGACCCGCACCACCTCCTGTTCCTGCAGCACACGCAGCAACTTGACCTGCAGAGGCAGTGGCAGGTCGCCGATTTCATCCAGGAACAGGGTGCCGCCATCGGCCTCTTCAAACCAGCCGATCCGCCGCCCGGAAGCACCGGAAAACGAGCCGGCTTCATGCCCGAAAAACTCGCTTTCGGCCAGGTTCTCGCTGATTGCGCCGCAGTTCACCGGCACAAACGCGCCAGTGCGGCCGCTGGCGCTGTGGATGTAGCGCGCCACCAGCTCCTTGCCGGTGCCGGTTTCGCCATTGATCAACACCGGCGCTTCACTGGGGCCGACGCGTTTCAAATAATCGAGCAGTTGCAACGAGCGCGGGTCGGAAAACACCAGGGCCTTGGCACGGATCGACAGCGGGTCTTTTTCGCCCTGGGGCAAGGTCAGGATCGGCGTGGGCTGCCCGTGGGGACGGTTCATGAACAATTTCCCGGCGGCGAGATAAAAGAAGTGACGGTGACTTTACCCAGCCGCGCATATAACTAGAAATATTAAAAATTCATTAGTACATAACCGTTTATCGGCGGTGCGCCAGCGAACTCACACAGCGATCCCCCAGGCTTTGCACGCCCTGCACCAACACCACCAGCACGATGACCGTGACCACCATGATCTGGTTGTTGAAACGCTGATAACCATAACGAATCGCCAGGTCGCCCAGCCCGCCGCCACCGATCACGCCAGCCATGGAGGAAAAGCCGATCAGCATCACCAGCGTCAGCGTGACGCCGGCCACCAGCGCGGGCAAGGCTTCCGGCAGCAGCACTTTGAGGATCACATGGCGCACGTCACCGCCCATGGCGACGATGGCTTCTATGCGCCCCTTGTCCACTTCATCCAGGGCGGTCTCGACGATGCGCGCAAAAAATGGAAAAGCGCCAATCGTGATCGGCACCACGGCCGCCGTACTGCCCAATGTGGTGCCGACGATCAGGCGCGTCAGCGGGATCAACGCGATCAGCATCACCACAAACGGCAATGACCGCCCCAGGTTGATCACGGCGCCCAACGCCCGGTTGAGCCGTGGCAAGGGCAGCAAACCGCCGCGTCGGCTGACAAACAGCACCACGCCCAGCGGCAAGCCGATCAACAGCGTGAACAGGCCCGCCAGCAGCACCATGTACAGGGTTTCGCCGGTGGCGTTGAGCAGCAGTTGAACAATCTCGTTCCAGTCGGTTTTCATACGGCCCTCACCACGGGCAGGGTTGGCGCCAGCGAACGGCCCAGGCGCGATGTCGGGTCGGCTTGCAACTGCAGCAGCGTGCCGCTTTCCACCACGCGGCCATCGGCCAGCGACACTGCGCTGTCACAGATGGCCTTGACCACGTCGAGTTCATGGGTGATCAACACGATGGTCACGCCGAACTGCCGATTGATGTCGCGCAACAACTCAAGAATCGACGCGGTGGTTTGCGGGTCCAGCGCGCTGGTGGCCTCATCCGATAACAAATAGGCTGGACGCGCCGCCAATGCCCGGGCAATGCCCACACGTTGTTTCTGCCCACCGGAAAGCTGCGAAGGAAACGCCTCAGCCTTGTCACTCAAACCCACCAACGCCAGCAACTCGGCCACCCGCGCCGCGCGCTCGACCTTGGGCACCTGGGCGATTTCCAGCGGCACCGCGACGTTGCCCGCCACCGTGCGTGAATGCAGCAGGTTGAAGCCCTGGAAGATCATGCCGATGCGCTGGCGTTGCTCGCGCAGTTGCTTGTCGCTCAGTTGGGTCAGGTCCTGGCCATCCAAAAGGATGCGCCCGCAGGTGGGCCGCTCCAGCAGGTTAAGGCAGCGCAACAAGGTACTTTTACCCGCCCCGCTGCGGCCGACGATGCCAAAAATCGAGCCATCGTTTATCTGCAACGACACGTTATCCAGCGCCGCCGGCTGGCCGTCGGCGTAGGTTTTGCTGACGCCTTCGACGACGATCATTCGGCCGCCACCGGAATCACGGAGCCCGCATATTTTTCGCTGATGAACGTGGCCACCTCCGGCGAGCGCAGGTCCTTGGCGAGCTGCTTGATGCGCGGGTCATCGACCAGTTTTGGCGTGGTCACCAGGATATTCGCGTACGGGTTGCCCTCGGCTTTCTCCAGGCCCAAGGCGTCTTTGGCCGGCACCAACCCGGCTTCCAGAGCGAAGTTGCCATTGATTACCGCCAGGTCCACATCGTCCAGCGCCCGTGGAATTTGCGGCGATTCAATCTCCAGAATCTTCAAGTGCTTGGGGTTCTCGGCGATGTCCTTGGGCGTGGCCTGCTCCTTGGACGCGTCATTGAAGCCCGGCTTGAGCGTGATCAGGCCGTTCGCTTGCAACAGGTACAAGGCGCGGCTGAGGTTGGTGACGTTATTTGGCACCGCCACCGTGCCTTTGTCCGGCACCTGAGCGAAGCGTGTGTGGCGATGCGAATAGATGCCCAACGGCTCGATATGCACGGTGGCGGCCACGGCAAACTTCTGGCCGAGGGCCTGTTCCTGGGCGTTAAGGAATGGCAGGTGCTGGAAGTAATTGGCGTCGACATCACCGTGCGCCAGCAGCTCGTTGGAGTTCACGCCGCTGGGGATCTCGATGATTTTCAGGTTCAGGCTCGGGTCGATTTTCTGCACATACTCGAGGATCTGCGCATGGGGAATCGGGTCGGCGGCGACACGCAGCGCATCGGCGGCCGACACACTCAATGAGGCCAGCAATGCCGCCAACGTCAGTGCGGTTTTCTTCAACATGGTGATCTCCTGATCAGGCGGACAGTGCGTGGGGAAGTGTGGCGTCGGCGTAAAAACGTTGGGCGACATCCGGGTGCGAGCGCAGGCGGCCCTTGAGGTAGTTCCAGCCGACATCGCGCAGCAACGGGTTGCGCGGGTCACTGGTGGGGCCGTGGGCATCACGCAGCAGTTCGGGGGCCAGGTCATACACCGGCACCACCGCATCCAGCTGCGCGCCGAGGAAGAACGCCAGGGACAGGCGCTCGCTACCGAGCGGCGGCGACACCACGCGGTGTACGGTGGCGCGCAAGTACCCGTTGCTGGCCAGCTCAAGCAGTTCGCCGATATTCACCACCAAGGTTGCGGGGCGTGGCGACGCATCAATCCAACGGCCCTCCTCCACTTCCACCTGCAAACCGGCCTGCTCGTCCTGCAGCAAGAAGCTCAAAAAGCCGGAGTCCTTGTGCGCGCCCACGCCCTGGCGGCTTTGTTGCGCGTGGCGGCCGGGGTAGCGAATCAGCTTGATGTGTTCGTTGGGTTGGTCGCCGTACAGTGCGTCAAACGCGTGCTCGGGCAGCGACAGCGCCTGGGCGAAGGCGCGTAGCAAGCGCAACGACATGTGCGTCATTGCCTGCTGCCAGGCCAGCACCAAGGGCTTGAGTTCGGGTAAGGCCACAGGCCATTGGTTCGGGCCTTGCAGACGGGCCCACGCGGCCGGGTGCTCAGCCCCACTCAACGGCTCGCGTTCGGCGCCGACGTCAAACTGTTCGCGCAGGTCTGGCTGGCCGCGAGTGATCTCCGACGCGGCGCGGTTGTAGCCGCGAAAGTGCGCGGAGTTGAGCATGCCGACCGCCAGTTTGTCGGCCTCGGGCAAGGCAAAAAATGCGCGCGCCTGCTGCTGCACCTGAGCCAGCAGCGCCGGATCGATGCCGTGACCGGTCAGGTAGAAAAAACCGATCTGCCGCGCAGCAGAGCGCAATGCATCGAGAAAGTCGCCGCGTTGCTCAGGCGTGCCGTCAAGCTGCGACAGATCCAGCAGCGGCAAGGTGGTGATTGATTGCAGCATCGGCGGCTCACTCCATAAGCGTCTTGGGTTGGAGCAACCAAGCTAAACGATCTTAAAAAACCTTAATAAATACCTTTTTAGCATTAGCTTAGGCGTGCGGGTGAACGACGCCGGACGCTAGCCTGTCGGTTTTTTTGCCTCGCTGTGTATCTCGTTATCGCCAGATACACTGCAATACAAAGGGCACAAGGCAAAGCCTGCGGCGATGGCTAGACTGCGGCCCATGAGCATTTAACGAGGAACGCAGCATGGACCATGTCGACCATATCCTGATCGTCGATGACGACCGCGAGATCCGCGAACTGGTGGGCAATTACCTGAAGAAAAACGGCATGCGCACCACGGTTGTCGCCGATGGCCGTCAGATGCGCAGCTTCCTCGACACCACCCCGGTTGACCTGATCGTGCTGGACATCATGATGCCCGGCGACGACGGTTTGCAGCTGTGCCGCGAGCTGCGGGTGGGCAAGCACAAAGCCACGCCGGTGCTGATGCTCACCGCGCGCAACGATGAAACCGACCGCATCATCGGGCTGGAAATGGGCGCCGACGATTACCTGGTCAAACCCTTTTCCGCCCGCGAACTGCTGGCACGGATCAACGCCGTGTTGCGCCGCACGCGCATGCTGCCGCCGAACCTGGTGGTGAGTGAAACCGGACGGCTGATCCGCTTCGGGCGCTGGCGCCTGGACACCACCGCCCGCCATTTGCTCGACGAAGACGACACACTGGTGGCCTTGAGCGGCGCCGAATACCGCCTGCTGCGGGTGTTCCTCGATCACCCGCAGCGCGTGCTCAACCGCGACCAACTGCTCAACCTGACCCAGGGTCGTGACGCGGATCTGTTCGACCGCTCCATCGACCTGCTGGTCAGCCGCCTGCGCCAACGCCTGTTGGATGACGCACGTGAACCGGCGTATATCAAGACCGTGCGCAGCGAGGGTTATGTATTTTCCCTGGCGGTGGAAATCCTTGGAGCCACGCAATGAAATGGCGGTTGGGTTGGCCGCGCACGCTGGCCTCGCAGTTGTCACTGATTTTCCTGATCAGCCTGGTGTGCGCCCATGGGTTGTCGTTCAGCGCGCAATTCTACGAGCGCTATATCAGCGCGCGCACCGCGATGCTCGGCAACCTGGAGAACGATGTGTCGACCTCGGTGGCAATCCTCGACCGCCTGCCCGCCAACGAGCGCGCCAGTTGGCTGCCGCGTATCGACCGCCAGAACTACCATTACCTGCTCAATGCCGGCGAGACCGGTGAGCCGATGAGCAGTGACGACGTGCCGATGGCCGCCACCTCGATTGCGGATGCGCTGGGCGAGCAGTACGCGTTGACCTTTCGCACCATTCCCGGCCTGCAGAAGCACTTCCAGGCGCACCTGACCCTGGCCGACGGCAACCCGATCACCCTCGACGTACGCCCGGCCGCCCTGCCCGTGGCGTATTGGTTGCCGGTGGTGCTGATCCTGCAATTGGCGCTGTTGCTCGGCTGCACCTGGTTGGCCGTGCGCCTGGCGATTCGCCCGCTGACGCGCCTGGCCCGCGCGGTAGAAACCCTCGACCCCAACGCTCATCCGACGCCGCTGGACGAACACGGCCCGACCGAAGTGGCGCATGCGGCGGCGGCGTTCAACCAGATGCAACAACGCATCGCCGAATACCTCAAGGAGCGCATGCAGATCCTCGCGGCGATTTCCCACGACCTGCAAACGCCGATTACCCGCATGAAACTGCGCGCCGAGTTCATGGAAGAGTCTGCCGACCGCGACAAACTCTGGAGTGACCTGGGGGAAATGGAACACCTGGTGCGTGAAGGCGTGGCCTACGCGCGCAGCGTGCACGGCGCTACCGAAGCCAGCCATCGCATCAACCTCGACGCGTTTCTGGACAGCCTGGTGTTTGATTATCAGGACATGCACAAGCAGGTCAGCATCACCGGTAAAAGTGCGCTGGTGCTCGACACCCGCCCTCACGCTTTGCGGCGGGTGTTGGTGAACCTGCTGGACAACGCGCTGAAATTCGCCGGCAGCGCAGAACTGGCAGTCGGCTCGACGCCAAACGGGCAGCTGTCGATCAGCGTATTGGACCGCGGACCCGGGATTGCCGAGGACGAACTGGTGCGCGTCATGCAGCCATTTTATCGGGTAGAAAGCTCACGCAATCGCGGCACCGGCGGCACCGGGCTGGGCCTGGCGATTGCGCAGCAACTGGCGGTGGCGATCGGTGGCTCACTGACTTTGAGCAATCGCGCGGGCGGTGGGCTGTGCGCGCAGATTCGGCTGAGCTTGTAGCTCGCCTTTTAATGCACGTTACTAATAAATAAATCGAATGATAATTCCATATTTTAATACTTAGGTTAGAACCAACAGGCATTTTACAGACCCGGCTTCTGCCCTTACTTTTGAGCCGAGTGACCGACCCCACGCCCGGAGGAGGTGTTGATCCCGTACCTGACAAGGACTGACCATGAGCATTGAATTCATCGGCTATATCGGCGGCCATCACGCCTCTGAGATCCACCCGCGCAGCGGCCCGACCCTGCAACCGGACTACGTCGAAACCGTGGCCCGCGCCCACGAAGAGGCGGGCTTCGACCGCGCCTTGGTGGCCTTCCATTCCAGCAGCCCGGACAGCACGTTGATCGCCGCGCATGCCGCCAGCGTGACCCAAAAGCTGCAGTTTCTAATCGCCCACCGCCCAGGCTTTGCTCAGCCCACGCTGGCTGCGCGCCAGTTCAGCACCCTGGATGTTTTCAACGGCGGGCGCACCGCCGTGCACATCATCACCGGCGGCGATGAACGCGAACTGCGCGCCGATGGCAGCCACATCGGCAAGGACGAACGCTACGCACGCACCGACGAGTACCTCAGCGTAGTGCGCCAGGAATGGACCAGCGAGCAGCCCTTCGATTTCGCGGGTACGTACTACCAGGTGGAAGGCGCGCACTCGACGGTGAAGTCACCGCAGCAGCCGCACATTCCGCTGTATTTCGGTGGCTCCTCCGCGGCAGCGATTGCGGTGGCGGGCAAACATGCCGATGTGTATGCGCTGTGGGGTGAAACCTATGAGCAAGTGCGAGAAGTAGTGACTCAGGTGCGTGCCGAAGCGGCCAAGCATGGGCGCACGATCCGCTTCAGTTTGTCGTTGCGCCCGATCCTTGCCGAGACCGAGGAACTGGCGTGGGCGCGCGCCGAGACGATCTTGCAACAGGCCACGGCGCTGGCTGAGAAGAACGGATTCGTGCGACGGGAACCGCCGAACGAAGGCTCACGCCGGTTGCTGGCAGCCGCGGCGCAAGGCTCGCGGCTGGATAAGCGGTTGTGGACCGCAGTTGCCGGGCTGCTCGGCGCCCAAGGCAACTCCACCTCACTGGTGGGCACCGCCGAACAAGTCGCTGAAGCCCTGTTGGATTACTACGATTTGGGGATTACCACCTTCCTGATTCGCGGCTTCGATCCGCTCAATGATGCAATTGATTACGGCAAGCGCTTGATCCCACTCACCCGCCAATTGGTCGCAGAGCGCGAGCAGGCCCGGCAGGTCGCGTAAGTGGGACCTGGCTTGCCTGCGGTGGCATCAACTGGTTATGCCTGATAGACCGAGGTGCCTGCATCGCAGGCAAGCCAGCTCCCACAGAAAAGCCAAGCAGTGCGGTGCTGGCAGCTGAACTCGGTCAACTTGTGGGAGCGGGCTTGCTCGCGAAGGGGGTGGGTCAGCCAGCACATGTGTAGCTGACACACCGCCTTCGCGAGCAAGCCCGCTCCCACATTTGGAGCTCAGTGCATCAGACAAAGATGTGTTGCTGTGCTGTTGATCCGCTTTTGCTTCAACCACTCAGGTCGGCTTTCAGGCCGCCGTGCTCTGCTTTTGATTTTGATCTGACAGGCCCCGTCAACCACGCTGGCCGAACGCAGGCTCACGCCGGTTGCTGGCAGCCGCGGCGCAAGGCTCGCGGCTGGATAAGCGGTTGTGGACCGGATTGCCGGGCTGCTCGGCGCCCAAGGCAACTCCATCTCACTGGTGGGCACCGCCGAACAAGTCGCTGAAGCCCTGTTGGATTACTACGATTTGGGGATTACCACCTTCCTGATTCGCGGCTTCGATCCGCTCAATGATGCAATTGATTACGGCAAGCGCTTGATCCCACTCACCCGCCAATTGGTCGCAGAGCGCGAGCAGGCCCGGCAGGTCGCGTAAGTTGGAGCTGGCTTGCCTGCGATGGCATCGATTGGGTGTTACTGATACACCGAGGTGCCTGCATCGCAGGCAAGCCAGCTCCCACAGAAATGCCAAGCAGTGCGGTGGTGGCGGCTGAACTCGGTCAACTTGTGGGAGCGGGCTTGCTCGCTCCCACATTTGGAGCTCAGTGCATCAGAAAAAGATGTGTTGCTGTGCTGTTGATCCGCTTTTGCTTCAACCACTCAGGTCGGCTACCAGGCCGCCGTGCTCTGCTTTTGATTTTGATCTGACAGGCCCCGTCAACCACGCTGGCCGAACGCAGGCTCACGCCGGTTGCTGGCAGCCGCGGCGCAAGGCTCGCGGCTGGATAAGCGGTTGTGGACCGCAGTTGCCGGGCTGCTCGGCGCCCAAGGCAACTCCACCTCACTGGTGGGCACCGCCGAACAAGTCGCTGAAGCCCTGTTGGATTACTACGATTTGGGGATTACCACCTTCCTGATTCGCGGCTTCGATCCGCTCAATGATGCAATTGATTACGGCAAGCGCTTGATCCCACTCACCCGCCAATTGGTCGCAGAGCACGAGCAGGCCCGGCAGGTTGCGTAAGTTGGAGCTGGCTTGCCTGCGATGGCATCGATTGGGTGTGCCTGATAGACCGAGGTGCCTGCATCGCAGGCAAGCCAGCGCCCACAGAAAAGCCAAGCAGTGCGGTGCTGGCAGCTGAACTCGGTCAACTTGTGGGAGCGGGCTTGCTCGCGAAAGGGGTGGGTCACTCAGCACATGTGTAGCTGACACACCGCCTTCGCGAGCAAGCCCGCTCCCACATTTGGAGCTCAGTGCATCAGACAAAGATGTGTTGCTGTGCTGTTGATCCGCTTTTGCTTCAACCACTCAGGTCGGCTACCAGGCCGCCGTGCTCTGCTCTTGATCTTGATTTTGACTTTGATCTGACAGGCCCCGTCAACCACGCTGGCCGAACGCAGGCTTGAATCCGTGGGTAACCCGGCAGGACGCCGGGTTAGCCGTGTTGGGCCATGGATGGCCCGTCACGGCGGCCCACGGATTCAAGCCTTCGTTCGGGCACACCGAGCCCGAGCGAGGTGCCGAGTGGTGGGGCAAAGACCTTTTGGTTACTTTTGGGGCGTTTGCCAAAAGTGACCCGCTGTAAGAGCGGAACCGCCAGCCGCCGTGACCGCAGCAACGGATCTGCCCCCAATCTACCTAAACACCCCCCCTCACAAACAAACACCCCCCCAAGCCCCCCCACCACTACCGACGTCAGTTTTTATACTCGGTATCAGTACGCTCCAACTGCCGAACCAACGCATTCCAATGCCGCGCCACACCCGGCCCGGCCCCGTTGCTGAACACCTTGGCCTGCTCTTCAACCTTGGCCACCACCTCCGCCGGCGGAAAGATCAACTGCGCATTCCCGCCCGCCTGCGCCGCCACCTGGATATTGCACGCACGCTCCAGCCCCTGCAGCTGCTGAAACGCATGCTCAACGCTCACCCCCGCCGTCAACAACCCATGGTTACGCAAAATCATCACACTCTTGTCCCCCAGGTCCGCCACCAACCGCTCACGCTCGTCCAGGTCCAGCGCCACGCCTTCATAGCCGTGGTACGCGATACGCCCGGAGAACGCGATAGAGTGCTGGGAAATCGGCAACAGCCCGTCCTTCTGCGCCGACACCGCAATACCGTCACGGGTATGCGTGTGCAGCACCGCTTGCAGGTCATGCCGCGCGCCGTGGATGGCGCTGTGAATCACATAACCTGCGTAATTGATGCCCAGGCCCGTAGGGTCGTCGACAATCGTGCCGTCAAGGTCAACCTTGACGAGGTTGGACGCGCTGATTTCATCGAACAACAAGCCAAAGGCATTGATCAGGAAATGCTCATCCGGACCCGGCACGCGGGCCGAGAAGTGCGTGTAGATGTGATCGGTCCACTTGTACAACGCCGCCAGCCGATAGGCCGCGGCCAGTTTGACGCGCACCTCCCACTCTTCGGGCGATACGCGCTGGCGGACGTTGCTGGAAACGCTGGATAGAGAGGTGACGCTGCTCATGGCAAAACTTCCTGGATGGCCTTAAGTACTTCCAGGCAGCCTAGGGGATGCCGAAAAATAATAAAAAGCACATTTTAATCTAAGCTAATTATTATTTTTTTTTATAAAAAACACGTCCTCGCTCAGGCGGCGTTGCGGATCTTGTGCAGCGAGTCCGCGACCAGCTTGCCGAATGCATCCACCGGTCCCTGCAGGTTGCCGAGAAAATGCGGATAGATCAGCCACAAATCCATCACCGGCTTGAAATCCTTGAGCGGCATGACCGCCAGCTGCTCACGGTGAGCGCTGCGCTCCAGCAAAGGCCGCGGCACCAGCCCCAGGCCCAAACCGTCTGCCACCAGCCCCAATTGCAACTCGGTGCCGAAGGTTTCCAGGTTCACCCGCAATGCCAACCCCTGATCAGACAAGGTGCGCTGCAAGCCGGCCCGGAAACCGCAGCCATCCGGGTTCAGAATCCAGCCGTTCTGGTACACATCGGCCAACTTGCACGGCTTCTTCGGCAACTGCGCCTTGGCACACACCACCACCAACTCCATTTTGCCGATGGACTCACCGACGATGTTGTCCGGGAAAATCTTGCCTGCCGGAAACAGCGCCACCGCCGCGTCCAGTTCACCGCGCTCGATCTTGCCGACCAGTTGGCTGCCCCAACCCGTGGCGACTTGCGTGCGCAAGTCGGCGTATTCGGTGCGCAGGTGCTTGAGCGCATCGAGCAGCACCACGTCGCCGATGGTCTGCGGCACGCCCAGGCGCAATACGCCGGTCGGCGGCGCATCGGTGGCCACCAGTTCGCGCAGGGCATCCATTTCGCGCAGGATCAGCCGGCATTGTTCATAAACGCGCGTACCGATCAGCGTAGGCTTGAGGGGCTTGGTGTTGCGGTCGAACAGCTCCACACCCAGCGCCTGCTCGAAGTTCTGCACGCGGCGGGTAATGGCCGGCTGGGTCAGTTGCAACGACTCGGCGGCATGGCTGATGGACTGGCAACGAATCACTTCGACAAAGGCATCGATATCGTCAATTTTCATTTGGGCCGCACATAGAGAACAGTCATTAAGATGTGTGCGAAGCATAGTTGCAGGAACGCTGCATGGATAGTCCACGCTGTGATCGATAACGTCTAACGCTATGCAGAGCGGTTCTAAATTACCTAAAGCTATAAGCTAATCATTAAAAAATAGCATATTAACTATAAACATTATGCTTATATAAACCCATCAAACCCTCCCGTTAAAGCAGCGATGGAAGTGCCATGACCCAGGCCCGACACCCCGAGAGACTCAGAGCCTTTATAGGCGCCCTGGCGGAATTGATCGACGGCAATCCACGCGAAGGCGACCTGCTGCACCGTGGCGGCAAGCTCTTGGCGCAACTGGTCAGCCACGATGACTGGCTGCCCGACGAATACGCCCAACCCGACCCCGCGCGTTACCAGCAATTTCTGCTGCATGCCGATTCGCGCCAGCGCTTCAGCATCGTCAGCTTTGTGTGGGGGCCGGGGCAAAGCACGCCGATTCATGACCACCGCGTGTGGGGCTTGATCGGCATGCTGCGCGGTTCGGAATTTTCCCAGGGCTTTGAACGCGCACCCGACGGCCGCCTCGTTGCCGAGGGCAAGCCGATTCAGTTGGTGCCGGGTCAGGTCGAGGCCGTGTCGCCCAAGGTCGGCGATATCCATCAGGTCAGCAATGCCCACAGCGACCAGGTGTCGATCAGCATTCATGTATACGGTGCCAATATCGGTGCGGTACGCCGCGCGGTGTATCAGCCCGACGGCAGCGAGAAACTGTTTATCTCCGGTTATTCCAACGCCTACCTCCCGAACATCTGGGATTTGTCCAAAGAAAAGAGCCCTGCCCTATGACCACCGTATCGAACCGCAGCTTCGCCCAGATCCGTCAGGCCCTGTTGGACCGTGAAGAAGTCGCCCTGGTCGATGTGCGCGAAGAAGCGCCGTTTGCCGAGTCGCACCCGCTGTTCGCTGCGAATATCCCGCTGTCCAAACTGGAGCTGGAGGTGTACGCGCGCATTCCACGCCGCGATACCCAGGTCACCGTCTACGACAACGGTGAAGGGCTGGCGCAGCGCGCTGCCGAGCGCCTGGTTGCGCTGGGCTACACCCAGATCAGCCTGCTTGAAGGAGGGTTGGACGGTTGGCGCGAGGCCGGTGGTGAGCTGTTTATCGACGTCAATGTGCCGAGCAAGGCGTTTGGCGAGCTGGTCGAGAGCGAGCGCCATACGCCGTCCCTGGCCGCCGAAGAAGTCCAGGCCCTGCTCGACAACCAAGCCGACGTGGTGGTGCTCGACGCGCGCCGCTTCGACGAATACCAGACCATGAGCATCCCCACCGGCATCAGCGTGCCCGGTGCCGAGCTGGTGCTGCGCGCGCGTGAACTGGCGCCGGACCCGTCCACCCGCATCATCGTCAACTGCGCCGGGCGCACGCGCAGCATTATTGGCACTCAATCGCTGATCAACTCTGGCATCGCCAACCCGGTGTCGGCGCTGCGTAACGGCACTATCGGCTGGACCCTGGCCGGCCAAAAACTCGCCCACGGCCAGTCGCGGCGCTTTGCGCCAACCCGCGAAGAACACCGCCAGATCGCTGCCCGGGACGCGCGCCGCGTGGCCGACAAAGCCCGCGTCGGCCGTGCGACTTTGGCTGATCTGCAACGCTGGCAGCAGGAACCGCACCGCACCACGTACCTGTTCGATGTGCGCACCCCGGAAGAATTCGAAGCCGGCCACTTGCCTGGCGCACGCTCTACTCCGGGTGGCCAGCTGGTGCAGGAAACCGATCACGTCGCCAGCGTGCGCGGTGCGCGCCTGGTGCTGGCGGATGACGACGGCGTACGTGCCAACATGTCCGCCTCCTGGCTCGCGCAACTGGGCTGGGAGGTGCATGTGCTCGACGACCTGCAAACGGCGCACTTCAGCGAAACCGGTGCCTGGGTAGCACCCGTGCCCGCGCCGCAGCAAGCCGAGTTGATCAGCCCGCACACCCTGGCGGAGTGGCTCGCCCACGGCGACACGGCGGTGCTGGATTTCACCCCCAGCGTCAATTACGTCAAGCGCCACATTCCCGGTGCTCACTGGGTCTTGCGTGCGCAATTGCCCGAGGCGCTGGCCAAGGTACCGCCCGCCGAGCGTTATGTGCTGACCTGCGGCACCAGCCAACTGGCACGCCTGGCGGTGACCGAAGTCGAAGCGCTGACCGGCAAGCCGGTGTTCCTGCTGCAAGGCGGCACCACGCACTGGATCGCCGAACAACTGCCGCTGGAAACGGGAGAAACGCACCTGGCCTCAGCGCGTATCGACCGCTACCGCCGACCGTACGAAGGCACCGACAGCCCCAAGGAAGCCATGCAGGCCTACCTGGATTGGGAGTTCGGCCTGGTCGAGCAGCTAGCCCGCGACGGCACCCATGGTTTCTATGTGATCTGAGCCCCCTTAACGCCTGCCCCGGACCGGGGCAGGCCGCACCGACCCCTTTCCAGGCGGAGGTAACCCACACCTTTTCGATCTGTCTGGAATCTATCGCTCATGACCTTTACCCCTGCGTTCAAACGCCTGTTGCTGGGCACCGCCCTCGCCTTTGGCCTGCTCACCACCGCCCAGGCCGCCGACCTGCAACCGCTGCGCGTGGCCAATCAAAAATCCACCATCAAGGCCCTGCTGGAAGCCTCGGGCGAAACCCAAAACGTTCCCTATACCCTCCAATGGTCGGAATTCCCCTCCGCCTCACCGTTGGGCGAAGCCCTGAATGCCGGCGCCGTGGATGTTGGTGCGCTCGGTGATGCGCCGTATGTGTTTGCTCTGGGCGCCGGCGCCTCGCTCAAAGTGGTCAGCATCATCCACGCCGAAGGGCGCAACACCACCGCCCTGGTGGTGCCCAAGGATTCACCGATCAAGACGGTGGCCGACCTCAAGGGCAAGAAAATCGTCACCGGCCGCGGCTCCATCGGCCACTACCTGGCGATCAAGGCCCTGGCCAGCGCCGGGCTGACCACCCAGGATGTGCAATTCATTTTCCTGCTGCCTGCCGAATCGCGGTTGGTGCTCGATAACGGCACCGTCGACGCCTGGGCCACATGGGACCCGTACACCACGGTGGTCACCTCACAAAGCCAGGCCAGGGTGCTGGTCAGCGGCAACCCGTTGCTGAGTAACCACCTGTATTTTGCGGCCACCCAACAGGCCATCAGCGAAAAACGCGCGCAACTGGACGACTTCGTCGCCCGCGTCGATCGCGCTTATGCGTGGGCCAATGCGCACCCCAATGAATACGCTGCCGCCCAATCGAAAATCACCGGCCTGCCGTTGGCGGTGCACGTCGAGGTGGCCAAGGACACTCATCTGAGCCCCGTCGTGATCGACGACAGCGTGATCAGCGGCCTGCAAGCCACGGCCGACACCTATCAGAAGGAAGGCCTGCTGCCCAGGCACATCGACGTGTCGCAGGGTTTCGACAAGAGCTTTAACGCCGAGCGTTTTCCCACTTCTCAAGCATCGCGCTAAGCAAGGAGCTACACATGAGCAAGCCAGGTCAATTGCAGCCACGCCATTTGAAGCTGGGCGCCATGGTTCACGGCGTCGGCCACGGCTGGGGTGAATGGCGCCACCCGCAGGCGCAACCGAATGCCAGTACGAATTTTGGTTTCTACAAGCAGCAGACTGAATTGGCCGAAGCCGCCAAATTCGATTTCGTGTTCATCGCCGACAGCCTGCATATCCACGCCAAGTCCAGCCCGCATTACCTCAACCGCTTCGAGCCGCTGACCATTCTCTCGGCCCTCGCCGCACTGACCACGAACATTGGCCTGGTGGCCACGGTGACGGTCAGCTACAGCGAGCCCTATCAGGTGGCACGCCAGTTTGCGTCGCTGGACCACATCAGCGGCGGCCGCGCCGGTTGGAACGTGGTCACCTCATGGCTCAGCGGCACCGCCGACAACTTCGGCAAGGCCGAGCACCCACCGCATGCCGTGCGCTACCGCATCGCCAAGGAACACCTCAACGTGGTCAAGGGCCTGTGGGATTCCTGGGAAGACGACGCCTTTACCTACAACAAGCAAAGTGGCGAGTTTTTCACCCCGCACAAGCTGCACGCGCTGAACCACAGAGGCGAGTTTTTCTCGGTCAAAGGCCCGCTGAACATCGCGCGTTCGCGCCAGGGCCAACCGGCAATTTTCCAGGCCGGCACCTCGGAGGATGGGCGCAACTTTGCGGCGCAAAACGCCGATGCGATTTTCGTGCACGTCGAGCACATTGAAGAAGCCAAAGCCTACAGCGCCGACTTGAAGCGCCGCGCCAAGGGCTTTGGCCGCGACGCCCACAGCCTGTCGATCCTGCCGGGCATCCGCCCGATTGTCGGGCGTGACGCCGCCGAGGTGCAAAGCCGCTATCAGCAGGCCGTGGACCTGGTCACCGTGGAGGACGCCATTGTCGCCCTCGGCCGCCCGTTCAACGACCACGACTTCAGCCAATACCCGCTGGACGAACCCTTCCCGGAACTCGGCGACCTGGGCGCCAACAGCCAGAAAGGCGGCTCTGAGCGCATCAAGCAACTGGCCAAGGACGAAGGCCTGACCCTGCGCGAAGTGGCCCTGCGTTTCTCGCGGCCCAAACGCGATTTTGTCGGCACCCCGGAGCAAGTCGCCGATGCGATCCAGACCTGGTTCGAAACCGGCGCCAGCGATGGTTTCATCATCAACTCGGTGCTGCCGGATGGCTTGCAGTACTTCACCGAGCTGGTGGTGCCGGTGCTGCAACAGCGCGGCCTGTTCCGCACCGAGTACAACGGCCACACGCTGCGCGACAACCTGGGCCTGGACGTGCCGGCCAACCGTTACAGCGTCGCCACCGAGGTCGAAGAACAACAGAAGGCGCTGGCATGAGCGAATCCCTCAACCGTCAATTAGCTGAGCTGCATGCCGAACGTGTGGCCACCTGGGCGCCGGCGGCGTTGCAGGTCAATATCGACCAGCGCCAGCGCCTGGTGGATGAAGCGCAGCCCGACGCGTATGTGCAGGTGGGCGATGCGCTGGACCCGTTCACCTTGCTCAATGTGGAAGGCGGCGAACTGAACCTCGACCTGCTGCTGGCCGACGGGCCGGCGGTGTTGATTTTCTTCCGTTTTGCCGGCTGCCCGGCGTGCAACATCGCCCTGCCCTATTACGAGCGCCAGCTCTACCCACGCCTGCGTGAATGGGGCGTGCCGCTGGTGGCGGTCAGCCCGCAAGTGCCACAGCGCCTGGTCGAGATCAAGACCCGCCATAGCCTCAAACTGCTGGTCGCCAGCGACCCGGACAACACCCTCGGGCGGCGCCTGGGCATTCTTTACAGCTTTGACGAAGCCTCGCGCAACGCGGCATTGGCCAAGGGCAGCAGCATCGGCGAAACCACCGGTACCGGTACGTGGGAATTGCCGCAGCCAACCGTGGTGGTGATTGCCCAGGACGGCACGGTGGCGTTTGTCGAGGTCAGCCCGGACTGGCTGGTGCGTACCGAGGCCGAGCCGGTGTTGCAAGTGGTGGAGCGCTTGTTGAGCCAACAGCCCGTGCGTATCGCTATCTAAGACCACATTTTTGACCGAGTACATGCTCATGACGTCCCAACCTTCCTTACGCTGCGTGGAAGTCGCCAACTTCGAAACCCTGCTCGAACGCCTCAGCGCCGAGCTGGCAAGCACCGCGCACCTGTACGACGCCAGCGGCGCCTTCCCCCACAACAATTTTAAGCTGCTGCATGACCACGGCCTGGTCGCCCTCACTGTGCCCAAGTCCTTGGGCGGCGGCGGTGCCAGCTTGCCCCAGGCGCGCAAGGCGATCAGCGCGATTGCCAAGGGCGAGCCCTCCACCGCGCTGATCCTGGTGATGCAGTACCTGCAACACACGCGCTTGCAAGACAGCAAGACCTGGCCCCAGCACTTGCGCGTGCAAGTGGCCGAAGACGCGGTGCGCAACGGCGCGCTGATCAACGCCCTGCGCGTCGAACCCGACCTCGGCACCCCGGCGCGGGGCGGCCTGCCGGCGACCACCGCCGTGCGCACCGCCGAAGGCTGGCGCATCAGTGGGCGCAAGATTTACTCCACCGGCAGCCATGGTCTGAGCTGGTTCAGCGTATGGGCGCGCAGCGATGACGCCGACCCGCTGGTGGGCGCCTGGCTGGTGCGCAAGGACAGCCCCGGTATAAGCATCATCGACACCTGGGACCACTTGGGCATGCGCGCCACCTGCAGCCATGAAGTGTTGCTCGACAACGTGCTGGTGCCGCTGGACCACGCCGTCAGCGTGAGCCCCTGGAGTGCGCCGCAGCCAGAGCTGGATGGCGATGGTTTCCTGTGGATGTCGGTGTTGCTGTCTTCGGTGTATGACGCCGTGGCCCAGGCTGCAAGGGACTGGCTGGTGAAATGGCTGGAGGAGCGCAAGCCATCCAATCTGGGCGCAGCGCTGTCGACCTTGCCGCGCTTTCAGGAAACCGTCGGCCATATCGACACGCTGCTGTTTGCCAACCGCAGCCTGCTGGATGCCGCCGCTGAAGGCCACACACCGGCCGCGAATGCCGCGCAGTTGAAGTACCTGGTGACCGGCAACGCGATCCGCGCCGTCGAGTTGGCCATCGAAGCCTCGGGCAACCCCGGCCTGTCACGCCACAGCCCGCTGCAACGCCATTACCGCGATGTGCTGTGCAGCCGCGTGCATACCCCACAAAACGACGCCGTGCTGCAAGGCGTCGGCAAAGCTGTGTTCGCCCAACGTGGCCCACAATGAATAAGGAACGCTCATGAGTCAGGTGATTATTGCCAGCCAGCTGGACGAAGACTACAACGCGGTGATCCGCGAACGCCTCGCCTCGATTCATCCTGAAGCCCAGGTGATCGGCGTGCCTGCTGGTGTGCCGAGTGACTTGCCGCCCCAGGCCAATATCCTCTTGCTGCGCCCGATCAACGTGCGCGGCTACACCGCACCGGACACCCCGCCGCCGGGCTGGCCGTACCGCGTGCAGTGGGTGCATCTGGTCTCGTCGGGCATCGACTTCTACCCGCAGTGGCTGTTCAACGGCCCACCGGTAACCACCTCGCGTGGCAGCGCCGCCGACAACCTCGCCGAGTTCGCCCTGGCGGCGATCTTTGCCGCGTCCAAGCATTTACCGGCTATCTGGGTGAAGGATGCCCACTGGAATTTCACGCCATTGCGCCCACTCAAGGGCACTACCCTGGGCATTCTCGGCTTTGGCGCAATTGGTAAAAGCCTCGCGCAAAAGGCGTTGGCGCTCGGCATCAACGTGGTTGCGTTGCGTCAAAGCCATGCCTCTTTTGACGTCGACGGCGTCGAAGCCGTTCGGGATATCCACGACCTGTTCGCCCGCGCCGACCATCTGGTGCTGGCGGCGCCGCTGACCGAGAGCACGCGGCATATCGTTAACCGCGATGTGCTCGGCAGTGCCAAGCCAGGGCTGCACCTGATCAACATCGCGCGCGGTGGTTTGCTGGATCAAGAGGCGTTGTTGGAGGCGTTGGATAACGGTCAGGTTGGCCTGGCATCGCTGGACGTGACCGAGCCGGAACCGCTGCCGGATGGGCACCCGTTGTACAGCCATCCGCGGGTGAGGTTGTCGCCGCACACCTCGGCGATTTCGACCAACAGCCAAGAGGAGATTGCCGATACGTTCCTGGCGAATTTAGAGCGTTACGTGCAGGGCTCGGAGCTGGCCAACCTCGTCGATCTCTGAGCCAAACCTCAATCAAAATGTGGGAGCGGGCTTGCTCGCGAATGCGCTGGATCAGCTA
Source organism: Pseudomonas sp. LBUM920 (assembly GCF_003852315.1). Lineage (NCBI taxonomy): Bacteria > Pseudomonadati > Pseudomonadota > Gammaproteobacteria > Pseudomonadales > Pseudomonadaceae > Pseudomonas > Pseudomonas edsoni (SeqCode). The sequence continues at coordinate 2,465,701 of NZ_CP027762.1, read as the reverse complement.
CAGATACGCTGACTGACACACCGCTTTCGCGAGCAAGCCCGCTCCCACAGGTGTGCGATGTTGTGTCAGTGGTTCAACAACCACCCGCCAGGCGTTCACGCAAGAATTCCACCAGCGCCAGCCAAGAGGAGATTACTGATACGTTCCTGGCGAATTTGGAGCGGTATGTGGACGGTTCGGAGTTGGCCAACCTCGTCGATCGCTGAGCCAAACCTCAATCAAAATGTGGGAGCGGGCTTGCTCGCGAATGCGCTGGATCAGCTACAGATACGCTGACTGACACACCGCTTTCGCGAGCAAGCCCGCTCCCACAGGTGTGCGATGTTGTGTCAGTGGTTCAACAGCCACCCGCCAGGCGTTCACGCAAGAATTCCACCAGCGCCTGCCAAGAGGAGATTGCCGATACGTTCCTGGCGAATCTGCAGCGATATGTGGACGGTTCGGAGCTGGCCAACCTCGTCGATCGCTGAGCCAAACCTCAATCAAAATGTGGGAGCGGGCTTGCTCGCGAATGCGCTGGATCAGCAACAGATACGCTGACTGACACACCGCTTTCGCGAGCAAGCCCGCTCCCACAGGTGTGCGATGTTGTGTCAGTGGTTCAGCAACCACCCGCCAGGCGTTCACGCAAGAATTCCACCAGCGCCTGCACCGGCCTAGAGCTTTGCCGGTGCTGGGGGTACACCGCCGACAAGGTCAGCGCTTCAGGGGCGAAGTCTTCCAGAAGCGTAACCAGGCGCCCGTCCTTCAACGCCTCAGCCACGATAAACGTCGGCAGGTAAGTAACACCCAATCCGGCAATCGCCGTGTCGCGCAACAACTCGCCGTTGTTCACGCGCATGCGCCCGCTGACATTCACCGACTGCAGTTTGCCCTTGGTCTGGAAGCGCCACTGCACCTGGCGGCCGTGGCCGTAGGGCAGGCAATCGTGGTCGGCCAGGTCTTCGGGCTTGAGCGGCGTGCCGCGCCGGGCCAGGTACTCGGGGCTGGCGCAATACACCCGCTCGACACTGGCGATGCGGCGCGCGATCAAGGTCGAGTCTTCAAGGGTGCCGATGCGCAGCACCAGGTCGTAGCCTTCGCCGATCAGGTCAACAGGCCGGTCACTGAGGTCGACTTCCACCGACACGTGCGGGTAGCGCTGCAGAAATGACGGCAACAGGCAACCCAGGTGAGCCATGGCAAACGACAGCGGCGCACTCAGGCGCAGCGTGCCGCGCGGCTCGCTGTTCTGGCCGGCGATGCCCTGCTCCACTTGCTCGACGTCACTGAGCAATCGCAAGGCGGATTCGTAATAACTCTGGCCCAGCGGCGTGACGTCCAGGCGGCGCGTGGAACGGTTGAGCAGGCGCACGCCCAGGCGGTCTTCCAGCTGAATCAGGCGGCGGCTGACAAATTGCTTGGACAGGCCCAGTTGCTCGGCGGCGGCGGTAAAGCTGCCGGACTCCATGACCTGGCAGAACAGGCGCATGTCTTCGAAGGGGTTCATTGTCGCTTCTCGGTGGACATTTTGCTGATTTATAACCGGTCAGTCATGGCACCACAAATCAAATGTGGGAGCCGGGCTGGCCCGCGACAGCGCAGCGTCAGCCAACCGTGATGTCGACTGATGCTGCGCCGTCGCGGGCCAGCCCGGCTCCCACAGGGTTCAGCGGCGTGCTGTCTGCGGGTTACTTGGCAGTAAACGCCGAGTAGCTGTTCATCAGGTTGCGGTAGTTGGGAATGCGTGGCGACAGCAGGTTGGCCAGGCCTTCCATGTCGTTGCGCCAGTCGATCTGCAGCTCGCAGGCCACCGCAAACCAGTTGACCAGGTGCGCACCCGCTGCGCTCATGCGCGCCCACGACGCACGTTGCACGGCCTCGTTGAACGTCCCGGAAGCGTCGGTCACCACAAACACCTCGAAGCCTTCAGCCAGCGCGGCCAAGGTCGGGAACGTCACGCAGACGTCGGTCACCACACCGGCGATGATCAATTGCTTGCGGCCGGTGGCCTTGACGGCCTTGACGAAATCTTCGTTGTCCCAGGCGTTGATCTGGCCAGGGCGCGGGATGTACGGCGCGTCCGGGAACAGCGCCTTAAGCTCCGGCACCAGCGGGCCATTGGGGCCGGTTTCAAAGCTGGTGGTGAGGATGGTCGGCAGCTTGAAGAACTTGGCCACATCCGCCAGCGCCAGCACGTTGTTCTTGAATTCGTTGGGCGAAAAATCCTGCACCAGCGAGATCAAGCCAGTCTGGTGGTCCACCAACAGCACCACGGCGTCGTCTTTGTTCAAGCGTTTGTAAGTCATGGGGTAGCTCCTTTGGGGGTTTTAGAAGGCAAAGCACGAGCAGCCAAACGCGCCCCAGAAACCCTGGAAGTCGCTGACCGGCACGCTGGAAAGGCGCGCTTTTTCATGGCCATGGGCATGCACGCCACATGGGCCGCTGCATTGATGGACCTGGGCTTGTAACGCTGAACTTGGGCGCCAGTGCCCCGGCACCTTGACCACCGGCGACCAGTCCGGCAGCACCGGCACGCGTGGTGGTGCGAAATCCTCGAAGTCGCCGGCGCCGTACACCACCTTGCCGCCGACCACGGTGAGCACCGACTCGATCCACTTGATGGCCTCTTCATCGACACTGAAAAAGTCTGCCGACAGCGCGGCAACGTCCGCCAACTGGCCGACCTTGATCTGGCCCTTCTTGCCCTGCTCCGACGAGAACCAGGCACTGCCGTGGGTGAACAGCTCTAACGCGGTGAGGCGCGGCAGGCCTTCGGCGTGCAGTTCCAGGCCGCCGACGGTGCGGCCGCTGACCATCCAATACAACGAGGTCCAGGGGTTGTAGCTCGACACCCGTGTGGCATCGGTGCCCGCCCCGACCGGTACGCCTTCAGCCAACATGCGCTTGATCGGCGGCGTGGCTTCGGCCGCCTTGGCGCCGTAACGCTCGACAAAATATTCGCCCTGGAACGCCATGCGATCCTGGATCGCGATACCGCCGCCAAGCGCACGCACACGCTCGATGTTGTGCGGGGTGATGGTTTCGGCGTGGTCGAAAAACCACGGCAGGCCATTGAACGGAATGTCGCGGTTGACCTTCTCGAACACGTCGAGCATGCGCGAGATGGATTCGTTGTAAGTGGCATGCAAGCGGAATGGCCAGCGCTGCTCGACCAGATGCCGAACCACCGGTTCCAGTTCCTGCTCCATGGTCAGCGGCAGGTCGGGACGCGGTTCAAGGAAATCTTCGAAGTCCGCCGCCGAAAACACCAACATCTCGCCGGCGCCGTTGTGGCGCAGGTAGTCATCGCCCTGATGCAGGGTGACGCTGCCGGTCCAGTGCTTGAAGTCGCTGAGTTCTTCCTTGGGCTTCTGGGTGAACAGGTTGTAGGCGATGCGCACCGTCAGCTGTTCATCTTTGGCCAGCTGCTCGATCACCGCGTAGTCATCGGGATAATTCTGGAAGCCACCGCCGGCATCGATCGCACTGGTAAGGCCCAGGCGATTGAGTTCACGCATGAACTGGCGGGTCGAGTTGACCTGATATTCCAGCGGCAATTTCGGCCCCTTGGCCAGGGTTGCATAGAGGATCATCGCGTTAGGCCGCGCCACCAGCATGCCGGTGGGGTTGCCGTTGCTGTCACGCACGATCTCGCCGCCCGGCGGGTTCGGCGTGTCTTTGGTATAGCCGGCCACCCGCAGGGCGGCGCGGTTGAGCAAGGCACGGTCGTACAGGTGCAGCACGAACACTGGCGTGTCCGGCGCGGCCTGGTTCAGCTCCTCCAGGGTCGGCATGCGTTTTTCGGCGAACTGGAATTCGTTCCAGCCACCGACCACGCGCACCCACTGCGGCGTAGGCGTGCGATCCGCCTGATCCTTGAGCATGCGCAGCGCATCGGCCAGGGACGGCACGCCTTCCCAGCGCAGTTCGAGGTTGTAGTTCAGCCCGCCACGGATCAGGTGCAGGTGCGAGTCATTGAGGCCAGGGATGACGGTGCGGCCCTTAAGGTCGATGACCTGCGTGCCACTGCCACGCAACGCCATGGCTTGGGCGTCGGTGCCGACCGCGACGAAGCGGCCCTGGTGAATAGCAACGGCGGTGGCCCGCGGGTTTTCACGGTCCACGGTGTGGAACTGGCCATTGAACAGAATCAGATCGGCGTTCATAGGGTTTCCTTTACAGAGGCTTCAAGCCAGGGAGCGAACAGGCGGGTGGCGGCCGGCATCAGCAGGTAGACCACCAGCAGCACGATGGTCAGGGTGACCAGGAAGGTTGCGACCACGTAGTTGGAGAGGAACGGATGCAGGCGTAACACCGGGCCCCAGACGATCGGAATCAGCAGGGTCAGCGGCAGGATGACAAACAAGGTCACCACGGCTTGTTTCCAGCGCGGTGGTTTGGCGGCGCTGTCGGCCAGGGGGGCGAACCAGAACTCATTGACGGCACCGACTTCGGTGTTGTCGCCGTCGGCGAGCATGGGCGTGGCTTCGTTGATCAGGGCTTGGCGCTCGGGGGAGTCGAGCCAGCGTTCGAGGTCGTCGGTGGAGCGGTAGCGCAGGACGCAGGTGAACAGCGCCAGGCGGTTTTGTTTGCTGCGCACGACGTCGACGCCGAGGTGGCCTGGGCGTTCGCCAGCGATGCGCACGATGCGGCGTAGCCAGGCTTCGTAGTCGGCTTCGCGACCGGGTTTGATCAGGTGTTTGACGACCAGGGTGACGACTTCGTCGGGGCTGGTTTTGGGTGTTGGGTCCATGGTTTTGATTCCCCCCTGGAGAGTTGTGCGATAGGGGGAGTTTGGGGGGCAATGGGGGGGTTGGAATTGGATGTATGTGCTGTTTGACGTGGCGGCCTCTGGGGGCCGGTTTTTACGGAGTACATATCCGTTATTTGAGTAACGGCCGCGATGGGTTCCGCTCTTACAGCGGGTCACTTTGGAAAAGCCCCAAAGTAACCAAAGGGCTCTTGCCCCACCACTCGGCACCTCGCTTAGGCTCGGTGTGCCCGAACGAAGGCTTGAATCCGTGGGCCGCCGTGACGGGCCATCCATGGCCCAACACGGCTAACCCGGCGTCCTGCCGGGTTACCCACGGATTCAAGCCTGCGTTCGGCCAGCGTGGTTTAACGGGGCGCCTAAGATCAAAGTCAAAAGCAGATCAAGATCAAAAGCAGAGCACGGCGGCCTGACAGCCGACCTGTTTTTGAAGATGAACTCAATCAAATGTGGGAGCTGGCTTGCCTGCGATGGCATCAACTGGTTGTGCCTGATAGACCGAGGTGTCTGCATCGCAGGCAAGCCAGCTCCCACAGAAAAGCAAAAGCAATGCACTGCGGTACTGGCGGCTGAACTCGGTCAACTTGTGGGAGCGGGCTTGCTCGCGAAGGCGGTCTGCCAGTGACACATGAGCTGACTGACCCACCGCATTCGCGAGCAAGCCCGCTCCCACATTTGGATTTCTGTGAATCAGATAGATGGGTGTCGGTTGCACTCGGTCAAAAGTGGGAGCTGGCTTGCCTGCGATGGCATCTACTGGTTGTGCCTGATAGACCGAGGTGTCTGCATCGCAGGCAAGCCAGCTCCCACAGAAAAGCAAAGCAGTGCAGTGGTGGAGGCTGAACTCGGTCAACTTGTGGGAGCGGGCTTGCTCGCGAATGCGGTGTGTCAGTGACACATGAGCTGACTGAACCACCGCATTCGCGAGCAAGCCCGCTCCCACATTTGGATCTCTGTGCATCAGATAGAAGTGTGTTGCTGTGCTTCTGCCCTGCTTTTGCTTCAACCACTCAGGTCGGCTTTCAGGCCGCCGTGCTCTGCTTTTGATCTTGCTTTTGATTTTGATCTGACAGGCCCCGTCAACCACGCTGGCCGAACGCAGGCTTGAATCCGTGGGTAACCCGGCAGGACGCCGGGTTAGCCGTGTTGGGCCATGGATGGCCCGTCGCGGCGGCCCACGGATTCAAGCCGGAGTGAGGGCATGCCGAGCCTAAGCGAGGCACCGAGTGGTGGGGCAAAGACCTTTTGGTTACTTTTGGGGCGTTTGCCAAAAGTGACCCGCTGTAAGAGCGGAACCCTAAGTGGCCGTGACCGCAGCAACGGATATGCACCCAACCCAACCCAACCCACCAACCCAACCTGGTCGGCCCAGAGGCCGCCACGCCTAAACCGCCCGCGACATATGCTCACTGATACGCGACCGCAGCCACCGCTCCGCCGGGTCATTATCATGCACCCCACCCCAAACCATCGACAGCTCCGCCGCCTCAATCTCAAACGGCGGATCCTGCGCCCGTAACACCGTCCCCTCAGTCAACGCACAGGCCGCATAATCCGGCACTGTCGCAATAATCCGCGTGCCCGCCAACAACGCCCGCAACCCACTGAATTGCGGCACCGCCAACACCACCCGGCGCGCCCGGCCGATCCGCGCCAGGTCCAGGTCGATATTGCCGCTCAAATCCCCCGAAAACGACACCATCGCATGCGGCCGCTCGCAGTAATCATCCAGGGTTAGCGGCGCCTCCCCGTCATCCCCACGCAGCACCTTGCATGGAATATCCCGCAGCTTCTTGCGCTTGGCATTCGCCGGCAATTCCGTGGTGTAACTCACCCCCACCGAAATCTCCCCGCTGGCCAACAACGCCGACATCAGCAGGTAGTTGGCCCGACGCACCACCACGATAATCCCCGGCGCCTCCTCACGCAGTTGACTGAGCAGCGGCGGAAACAACCCGAACTCCGCATCATCCGACAAACCAATACGAAACACCGCGCAGCTGGTGGAAGGGTCAAAATCCTTGGCGCGGCTGACCGCGCCGGAAATGGTGTCCATGGCCGGTTGCAACTCCTTGAGTATCGCCAGCGCCCGTGGCGTGGGCTCCATGCCCCGCCCATTGCGCAGCAGCAACGGGTCGTCGAACAAATCCCGCAAGCGCCCAAGCGCCGCACTCACCGCCGGCTGGCCCATAAAGAGCTTCTCGGCAACCCGGGTCAGGTTCTTCTCGAACATCAATGCTTCGAAAATCACCAGCAGGTTCATGTCGACGCGGCGCAAGTCGTTGCGGTTCATGGCGGCTTCCAAACGGTTTTCAGGCCGCCAGATAAGCAGATACCGCCATGCGGCGATTGCACGCCTGTGCTGTCTTTTCCGCGCCCTGACCTGGCGAAATTAACAACGATTAACTCGTCAGCCAGACGGTCCGGCGCCAAAAATGAAGCGGTCTACACTGGATCCATTCACCGGGAACGCTCCCATCGACTACGGATATTTGTCATGGCCCGACTTGAGTACTGTGCTCCGCGCTTCTCCGCGACCGGCGGCCTATGCCCCCGACGCGAGCGCATTGCCAAACAACTGATCCTTGCCAACCTCGGCGAAAGCCTGGCAATTGCCGACCTGGCGCAGGCTTGCGCGCTGTCGCGCAGCCACTTCTCCCGCGCCTTCAAGTGCACCACCGGGCTGTCGCCGCAGGAGTGGATTCGCCAACAGCGTATCCAGCGAGCCAAGGAACTGATCACCGGCTCTTCCTTGAGCCTCACGCAAATCAGCCTGGAATGCGGGTTTTGCGACCAGGCGCACTTCTGCCACATGTTCACGCGCAGCGAAGGCGTCAACCCGATGACCTGGCGAAACCACCACTTACGTCACAAGCCGCAAGTGATTGCGGCCTAGTGGTCTGTACGCACCTGGAATATGCTGGCCGAACCCTTTTTTCCGAGCATGGGCCACCATGAGTGACCTCAGCGACCAGGCCGTGCATTTCGGCCCCTACTGCATCCACCCGCGCCAACGCCTGGTGCTGGAGGCCGGTCGCCCGTTGCGCCTGGGACGGCGTGCGGTGGAGATTTTGCTGATCCTGCTGGAGCAGGCCGGCAATGTGGTGAGCAAGCAGGAATTGATCGCGCGGGTCTGGCCGAAAACGGTGGTGGAAGACGGCAACCTGCGGGTGCACATGGCGGCGTTGCGCAAGGCACTCGGCGATGGCCAGGCCGGGCAGCGCTACATCGTCACCGTGGCCCAGCGCGGCTACAGTTTTGTTGCGCCACTGAGCATCGAACCGATGACGATTCCTGCCGACGGCCTGCCCCACAGCCAGGGCCATAACCTGCCACTGCGGCGCACACGCATGATCGGTCGCCAGGCGCTGATTGATGCATTGGTGCAGCAACTGCCGCAGCAACGCTTTATCACCCTGACCGGCGCTGGCGGCATCGGCAAGACCACCGTGGCGCTGCGCGTGGCCGAATTGCTGATCGGGCATTACCGCGACGGCATTCGCCTGCTGGACCTCGCGCCGCTGAGCGCGCCGTCGATGATCCTGCCCAACCTCGCCGCGCTGCTCGACCTCACGCCCCAAGCGCATGCGCCGCTGCTGAGCTTCGCCCGCAGCCTGCACGCGCGTCAGCTGTTGCTGGTGATCGACAATTGCGAACACCTGCTCGACGACATCGCCCTGATCAGCGAAACCCTGCTGCGCCACGCGCCCCACGTGCACATCCTGGCCACCAGCCGCGAAGCGCTGCGGGCCGAGGGCGAATACGTGCAGCGCCTCGAGCCGCTGGCTTGCCCGCCCGCCACCGGCAACCGTGCCCAGGCCCTCGGCTACCCGGCGTTGCAGTTGCTGATCGAACGCGCCATGTCGCATCAAGACCGTTTTGAACTCAGCGAAGCGCAACTGCCGCTGGCCATTGATATCTGACAGCGCCTGGACGGCATTCCCCTGGCGATCGAGTTGGTGGCGGCGCAGATCCAGCGCTTCGGCCTGCCGGGGCTGCTGGTGCAGATGGAAGACAACTTTCGCCTGCTGGTGCGTGGCCGGCGCAGCGCCCTGCCCCGTCAGCAAACCCTGCGCGCCACGCTGGACTGGAGTTTCGAGCTGCTGACGGCCTGCGAGCAGATTTGCCTGCGGCGCCTGGCCGTGTTTCGTGGCGGGTTCAGCCTGGCCAGCGCAGCGGCGGTGATCGCCGGGGAGCGGATCGCGCCAAACGAGGTGCTGGGCTCGATCACCCAATTGGTGGCCAAGTCGCTGCTCAACGTCGAGGCTGGCGATGACGATGTGGTCTATCGCTTGCTCGACATCACCCGCACCTACGCGCTGGAAAAACTCAGCGTGGCCGCGGAGCTTGAGGCCACCCGCGAGCGCCACGCGGCACGCTGCCTGGCGCTGATGGAACAGGCCCGGGAGGACTGGGAACTGATCGCGACCCAGGCGTGGATCAGCCGCTATGCCCCGCTGCGCGAAGACATCCGCGCCGCCCTCGATTGGTGCCTGGGCGAGATGGGTGCGCACCTGCTGGGTATTCGCCTCACGGTCAGTGCGATGCCGTTGTGGCAGGAACTGTCGCTGCTGCACGAGCACGGGCTGTACGTGGGCAAGGCCCTGACGCGGCTGGCGCAGTCAACCGCGCCGAGCCAACGCCTGCAGATGGAATTGCAGCTGGCGCTGGGCAGTTTCTCCTACCACGCCCAGGGCAGCACGCCACAGACCATTCAAGCCTTTGCCGGCGCGCTGCGCCTGGCACAAGCGAGCAACGACCTCACCGGCCAGCTACGGGCGGTGTCGGGCCATATGGCGGTCAATTTGTGCAGCGGCAATTACCGTGAGGCGTTGGCACAGAGCCTGCACTTCGATCAGCTCGGCCCACAATCCGAGCCATTGCTGGACCTCAGCGCCCAGCGCCTGCGGGTGTTGGCGCAGCACTTTGCCGGCAACCAGGCACTGGCGCTGCACAACGCCGAACAAGTGATCCAGCGCATGGCCCACAGCGGCCATCTCAATCGGTTCACCCATGGCTTTGGCGTGCAATACGACCAGAGTGTGGCGTCGTTGACAATGCTTGCGCGCACCCTGTGGCTACGGGGTTTTGCGGAGCGTGCCTGGCGCACCGCCAACCAGGCGCTGGAGCTGGCGCTGCAGATCAACCACGGCACCTCGATCTGCTACACGCTGGCCCTGGCCGGCGTGGTGATCGCCCGCTACAACGGCGATACCGCCGCGGCGCGCTCGTTGCTCGACCTGTTGCTGCAACAGGCACAAAAACACTCGGTGCAGCTGTTTCATACCTGGGCGCAGCACTACGCGGGCACGGCGCCGCAGGCGGGTTTGCAAGGGCTGGGCCTGGTCCGGGACACGCTGGTGACGTTCAACGCCATCGACGTAGATGATGACGTGTTTGAACGCGCCAGAAGTGGCGCGGCCGGTTGGTGCAGCGCCGAGATTCTGCGCGTGCGAGCCGAGGCGTTACCTGACCTTCACGCGCGCGAAACGCTGCTGCTGGAGGCGCTGGCCCTGGCGCATCAGCAAGGCGCGCTGGCCTGGGAGTTGCGCAGCGCAACGTCGCTGGCAAGCCTATGGCAGAGCCAAGGACGGCGGCAGGCGGCGCGCGACCTGTTGAACGCCCTCTACACGCAATTCAACGAAGGCTTTGCCACCCACGACCTAGTCTGTGTACGCCGCCTGCTCGACGAGTTGCAGGACAAACGGCCGGCCTGAACTGCAGCCCAGGTAATGCCCATACCCCTTTTGCAACTGCGCGACTTGCGCCGGGTCGCGCAGTAGCGCCAGGGCGTAGCTGCGCACGCTGTTGAGCAGCCGGTAACGCGCAGGGCCGGGGCCCGGTTCCACCGCCAGCATCGAGGTGGCCGCCAGACGCGACAGCAGGTAGGACAGGTCGGCGTGTTCCAGCTCGGTGCCTGCCACCAGCTCGCTCAAGCGCGGCAAGGTCACGGCCATTTTGAACAGCGCCAACTGCAGGAACAGCCAACGCTGCGGCAGGCTCAGGCGCTGATACGACCAGTCCAGAGCCGCGATCAGGGATTGATGCCGTTCCACCGCCGTGCGCCTGCCGCGCGTCAACACCTGCAAGCCTTGGTGCAACTGCTCGTGCACACCCCGTATGCCCAGGGCATCGACCTGGGCCGCCGCCAGTTCCAGGGCCAGGGGAATACCGTCGAGGCGCCGGCAAATATCGCGCAGTGGCGCCAAATCCTGGGCACGCAGCACAAAGCCCTGCTGACCGGCACGCACCCGTGCGACAAATAACTGAACCGCCGCAGCGGCCATCGCCTGTTCGACACCGCGCCAGGCCGAGGGCATCGGCAGCGCCAGCCTGGGCACGTGTTGCACCCATTCGCCGGGCACCTGCAAGGCTTCACGACTGGTCAACACCACCGTCACCTGCGGCGCGTGTGCCTGCAACGTGCGCACCAGGTGGCGGCAGGCGCCGAGCAACACATCGGCGCCGTCGAGTACCAGTAGCATCTGGCGCACCGCCAACTGCTCGGCCAGTGCGTTGGCGCTGCCACAGGGTTGCAGGTTCAGCGTTGCGGCCAGATGAGACAGCATGTGGGTTGGCCCCTGCACCGCTGCCAGATCCACCCAGCACACGCCGTCGCGATAACGCGGCAACACGCGTTCAGCCAGGGCCAGGGCCACGGTGCTTTTGCCCACGCCGGCGCAGCCGGTGAGCATGATCAGGCGTTGGCTGTACAAGCGCCGCACCAATGAGCCCAACAGCTGATCACGGCCCAGCACCGGGCTGAGTCGCCCGGCCAGATTGTGCCAGGGCAGCGCCGATGCGGCGCTGGACGGCGCAACAAAGCAGTAGCCACGCAAGGGTTCATTGAGGATATAGCGTTGCCCGTCCAGCGCACGGCGCAGGGCCGCGATGTGCACGCGCAGGTTGTTCTCTTCCACCACGCTGCGCGGCCAGACCCGCGCAATCAGCGTGTCTTTGCGCACAAATTGCCCAGGCGTCTCCAGCAGTACCGCGAGGATATCCAGCGCACGCCCACCCAGCGGCACCGGCAGGCCTGCCTTGCTGACCAGGCGCTGTTGGCGGTGAAAGGTGTAGGGGCCAAAGCTGACTGCGTGTGGGTTGTGCATGCGGGTCAAAGCGCTGGAACACCCGGCCTTGGGCGTTTGCGCATCCTTTTCCATGGGCCTGTGGCTATCTTGCCAGCTCGCCATGACAGGACAATGCTGGCACGGGGAGCGCCACGGCCAATCAGGTGCGCGAAACAGACATCCTGTCGTTAACTGAACTGTTGTCGGTATTGCGTAGGGTTCAGGCCGAGCTTTTCACTGAACAGAAAACGCATATGCCGCACGCTGCCAAACCCTGCGCGAAACGCCACGGTCTTGAGTGGCAGGTCGGTGGTTTCCAGCAACTGCCGGGCGCGGTCGATGCGCGCGCCTTGCAGGAACGCCATGGGCGTCATCTGCACCTCCTTGGCAAACAGCCGCGTGAAGTGCCGCGCGCTCATGCCCGCCAACGCGGCCATTGAGTCGATGGTAAAGGGCTGGTCCAACTGCGCCAGCACCTGGTTCTGCACACGGGTGATCGCCGTTTCCAACGGCGCCACAGCCGCCGTCATCGGGCTGAACTGGGCCTGGCCGCCCTGGCGTTTCATCACCACCAGCAACACCTTGGCCACGTCCACCGCCACCTGTTTGCCATGGTCCTGGGCGACGACCGACAGCGCCAGGTCGATACCGGCGGTCACCCCGCCGGAGGTGATCAAGCGGCCATCCTGCAAATAGATACGATCGGTCTCGACGATAGCCTTGGGGAAGCCCTTGATCAGGCGTTCGGTGTAATGCCAGTGGGTGGTCACGCGGTGGCCGTCGAGCAGTCCGGCATGCCCCAGCACAAAGGCACCGGTGCAGATCGAGCCAAAGCGTCGCGCCCTGGGTGCGGCGGCCTTGAGCCAGGGCAACAGCGCAGGATGGCACTCGTTATAGGCACCGGGGCCGCCCGGCACCAGCAACAGGTCATAGGCGTCGTGAGCCTGCGCCAATAACAGGTCGGGTTGCACCTGCACACCATTGGAGGCGCGCAGCAGCCCAGGTTCGGTGCCAATGGTCAGGATCTGATAGTGAGCGTTCGCCGGCAGGTAGCGATTGGCGATGGAAAACACTTCGAGTGGACCGGCCATATCGAGCAGCAAAAAGTCCGGAAACAGCGCCATGGCCACGGTTTTCATGCAGAGAAAGTCCATCGAGAAGGAAGTCGAGGCGCCATTATGGCATGCCTTTTACTGTCAACTTGATAGAGACAGTTATTCAAGTTTCAGCTTCTTAATGAATTCCACGCTAACCATTAACCTTCTTCTCAACGCAAGAGCCCTGCATGACGCAGCCCGCTCTCACTTGAGGACAAGACCATGCTGACCCTTCGCAAAGCTTCGGACCGCGGCGCCGCCAATCACGGTTGGTTGAAGTCGTTTCACACCTTCTCGTTCGCCAATTACTGGAACCCGGCCGAGCAGGGTTTTTCTGACCTGCTGGTAATCAACGATGACCGCGTTGCCGCCGGCAAAGGCTTCGGCCAGCACCCGCACCGCGACATGGAGATTTTCTCCTACGTGCTCGAAGGCGCCCTGGAACACAAGGACACCCTGGGCACCGGCTCGGTGATTCGCCCTGGCGATGTGCAGTTGATGAGCGCCGGCAGCGGCGTGGCGCACAGTGAGTTCAACCATAGCCAACGCCAGGGCGTGCACTTCCTGCAGATCTGGATCGTGCCGAATGTGGTCGGCGCCGAGCCGCGCTATCAACAGGAACACTTCAGCGAGGCGCAGAAACGTGGGCGCTTGCAATTGATCATCTCGCCGGAAGGTGCCGAGGGTTCGCTGAATGTGCGCCAGGATGCGCGGGTGTATGCCGGGCTGTTCGACGGCGACGAAGCCGCGACGCTGGACGTGCCGCCGGATCGCCATGTGTACATCCATGTGGCCCGCGGCAGCGTTGAAGTCAACGGCCAGCGCTTGCAGGAAGGCGACGGTGCCCGCGTGCGGGATGAACGGCAGATCAACCTGAGCCACGGCGAGGATGCCGAGGTGCTGGTGTTCGACCTGCGCCCTCAGGAACGGCCGCAGATGCCTTGACCGTCACCGCGATGACCCGCCCCAAAACGGGTCATCGCTGGCATCGATAGTCACCATCAGCTCAATGAAGTTCTCTTAAAAAAACCAACGCGTAACATCAAACCCATGCCAAACGGCACCCAACTAGAACACTCGGAGCACACCACCATGAAACGCCAACTCTTGCTTAGCCTCGCTTTCTCGGTACTCGCTGCAAACGCTTTTGCTCACCCGGTTGTCGCTGCAGGTGGCGCGGATCGCCTGCAAGGTAACTCCGTAGCCGAAGGCGGTTCTGACCGTCTGCTGGACCGTCGTGTTGCTGAAGGCGGTGCGGATCGCCTGCAGGAACGCGGACTGGCTGAAGGCGGTGCGGATCGCTTGCAGGAACGCGGCCTGGCTGAGGGCGGTGCGGATCGCTTGCAGGAACGTGGCCTGGCTGAAGGCGGCGCGGATCGTCTGCAGGAACGCGGACTGGCTGAAGGCGGTGCGGATCGCTTGCAGGAACGCGGTCTGGCTGAAGGCGGTGCGGATCGTCTGCAGGAACGCGGTCTGGCTGAAGGCGGTGCGGATCGTCTGCAAGGGCACAACGCGTAACCCCGCACTGTTCGCGGGGCACCCCAAACCGGCCTGATCAGCCGGTTTTTTTTCGCCTGCGGTTAATGCAGCTCGCGGTCCACCCACAGTACCGCCTTGCCGATCTGCTGACGTGCCTCGATACGTGCATGGACCTGCTGCACCGTCTCCAGGCTGTAATGCCCTTCGATGTCCACTGTCAGCGTCCCTTCCAACATTGCCGCGAACACGGCGTTGGCACGCCGTTGCACAGTCGCGCCATTGGCCATGTGGTCAGCCAGCCGTGGGCGCGTCAGGAACAACGAGCCCGCCTCCCCCAATTCCATCGGGTCCAGGTCTGTCAGCGAGCCCGAGACATTGCCGTAGTTGACGATCAAACCGCGCGTGCGACAGGCGCGAAAACTCTCACGCAAGGTGTTTTTGCCGACGCAATCAAACACCACATCCACCCCTCGCCCGCCCGTGGCTTGCCGTACCTGATCGGCAAATCGGTCATAGGTCCAGGCTTGATGGGCGCCCTGCTGCAAGGCAATCGCACATTTATCGACGGTGCTGGCGGTGGTCAATACCGTTGCCCCCAACCGACGCGCCATCTGCACCAGCAATTGGCCGATGCTGCCGGACGCGGCATGAACCAGGCAGGTACTGCCCGCCTGCAAACGGGCCACATCGTCAATCAGGTAGTGCGCGGTGCAGCCCTGAAACATCGCCGCAGCGGCCTGATCGAAGCTGATTGCGCTCGGGATCTGCGCAATTTTCTCGACAGGCACATTCGCATACTCGGCATACGCGCCCCAGGCGATGCACCAGGCCACGCGGTCGCCCACAGCCAGGTGGCTGACGCCCGGACCGACTTCAACCACCACGCCGGCGCCTTCCATGCCCAAGGTGCACGGCAGGCGCACCGGGTACGTCGAAGAGTGTGCGTATTTGCCCTGGCGGGTATGAATGTCCATGAAATTGATCCCGGCGCAGGCCACCTTGACCAGCACATGCCCCGGTGTGGCCTGGGGTTTTTCAACGTCGTGGCGCAATTGGGCAACTTCGGGACCGCCGTAGGCTTGCAGGGTGATGGCTTTCATCGGGGAACAACTCCGTGTGCACTGGGAAACGGCCATGGTAAAAGGGCACGCTCGGTACGAATATTCCCCAACACCTCCCAGCCTCTGTGCGGAAATAACCCGATGTTCGATTGGCAGGATCTGTATTACTTCACCGTTCTGGCCCGCACCCAGTCGCTGTCGGCGGCCGCCCGCGAGTTGCAGGTGGAACACGCCACCGTCGGGCGCCGCGTCGATGCGCTGGAAAAAGCCCTCGGCGTAAAACTGGTAGACCGCCTGCCACGCAGCCGGCCGCTCACGGCTCAAGGCCTGGCGCTGGCCGAGCTGGCCGCGGGCATGGGCGAGATGGCCACCGACGTGCTGCGCCTGTCGCGGGTAGCTTCCATCGAACTGGCCGGGACGGTGCGGGTCAGCTGCCCGCCGTCCATCGCCAACCACTGCATTGCGCCTCACATAGCGCGGTTGCGGGCCCAGTACCCGCAGCTGAATCTGGTGCTGATACCGTCCACTCAACTGGCTGCGCTCGACAAGGGCGAGGCCGATATCGCACTGCGCACGGTGCGCCCCGACGAAGAGGCGCTGGTGCGCCGCAAGGTCGGCGTGGTGCGCTTCGGTCTTTATGGCGCGCCCGGGTTCACGCAGCTGCCTGCCGCCCAATGGACCTTCATCGCCTACGACAGCAGCCGTGATCACTTGCCGCAACAGGCATGGCTGCACCAACTGCGCGGCCAACGCCCGATCGTGTTTGCGGCCAGCGAGTTGATCACTCAACAGATGGCCGCACGCGCGCACGTCGGCGCAGTGGTGTTGCCAACATTGGTGGGCGACCACGATCCGCTGCTGGCCAGGTTGCCGACGCCCGGCGACGGGCCGGTCCGTGATATCTGGCTGACGGTGTACCCGGATATGCGTCGCTCGCCGTCGGTAAAGATGGTGATGGAGTTTCTGGTGGCATGCATCGAAGGTGAAGCGCAGCTGCGGCGCTGAATCAGCCGGCGGTGGCGAGGAATTTCTTGCGATACGCCGCCGGGAGCATCCCCACGCGCTGCTGGAACAGGCGGCGAAACGAATTGCTGTCTTCATACCCTACCGCGTAGGTGATGCTTTCGAGGGTCATGCGCGTTGACTCCAGCATCTGCTTGGCGCGCTCCAGGCGCAGGGTTTGCACATAGGCGATAGGCGTATACCCCGTCGCTTCCTTGAACCGCCGCTTGAAATTACGCACGCCAAAACCGAAGCGCCGGGCCACGTCATCGATGACCAACGGCTGGGCAAACTGTTGCTCCAGCCAATGTTGCACCCGCAGGACCTCGCCGTCGCCGTGGCTCTTGGGCAACGACCACATGGCGTACACCGACTGTTCGGTGCGCACGTTGTCGATCAACAAGTACTTGCCGCAGGTATGCGCCAGCTCCGGTGAACCGAAACGGCGGATCAGGTGCAACATCAGGTCCATCGCGGCACTGGCGCCACCGCAGGTGATCACGCGGTTTTCTTCGCAGAGGATCTGCGTATCATCCAGCACCACGTCTGCGTAACGGCGCCGGAAAAACTCGGCAAACGCCCAGTGGGTGGTGGCGCGCAGGCCCTGCAACATGCCGGTCTCGGCCAGCAGAAACGCCGCCGTGCACATCGACGCCAGCACTGCCCCTTGGGCGTGCTGTTGGCGTAACCAGAGCCCGTAGGCGGGAAAGCTCGGCAAGGCCTCTTTAAGGGTAAAAAGGAAGCCGGGGATCAGAATCAGGTCGGTTTGAAGAACCTGGGCAGCCGAGCACATCACCTGTAAACGCTGCCCGCCCCAGGCGTCCACGGCCTGGCCATCCAGGGACGCGACGACGATCTCGAATGGCGCGCGCTCGGCAAATAGGTTGGCTGCGCTGAGCATCTCCAGCGCCAGGGTGGCGCTGGCGGCGGAGCATTGATCGGCCAGGAGTAAAGTGATGTGCATAAAGGAACCTGTTTGCGCTTTTCGCATGTAATAAGTCATTTGCGCACCTACCTTAGCCGATTCCTCGCCCGTACAGTGCTGCCACTGATCAACTGTCTGGCGCGTTTATGAATCTCTGGTTTCGATTGCTGTACATGCTGTCCCGTCGCCCCTGGCGCAAACCGGCCCATGGTCTGGAGACCACTGTGGTGCGCATGCGCGTGTGGCCCCTGGACCTGGATTTGAACCGGCATGTCACCAATGGCCGGTATTTCTCCCTGGCCGATGTGGCGCGGATGGATTTTGTACTGCGTACCGGCGCATTTCGCGTGGCCTTGCGTAACAAAGCGCTGCCGATCGTGGGCGATACCTGGGGCAAGTTTCGCCGCGAACTGAAGTTGTTCGAAGTCTTCGAGGTGCACACCCGAATGCTCGGCTGGGACCACAAGTGGAGCCTGATGGAGCACCGTTTCGTCAGCAAGGGCCGGGTGGTGGGCGTGGTGGTGATGCGCGGGCTGTTTCGCTCAGCCAAAGGCACCCTGCCCCCGGCAGATGTTGTGCGGGAGCTGGGGTTGGCCGAGCAATCGCCGCCAATGCCGCAGTGGCTGAGCGACTGGGCGAGCAGTTGTGATGACATGAGTGCGCAGCTGCGTGAAGCAGAGCAGGTTTAACCTCACAGCGCCGGCGCGTACTGCCCATCACTGACCTGTTCCAGCCAATCCACCACCTTGCCATCCAGTACTTCGGCAATCGCGATATGGGTCATTGCAGTAGTCGGCGTCGCGCCATGCCAATGCTTGACGCCGGGGGCGATCCACACGGTGTCGCCGGGGCGGATGGCACGCACCGGCTGGCCCCATTCCTGCACCAGCCCGGCACCGGCGGTGACGATCAACGTCTGTCCCAAAGGGTGGGTATGCCAGGCGGTGCGTGCGCCCGGTTCGAAGGTCACCGTGGCACCACTGACGGGCGCGGCGTCGGTGCCTTTGAAGGGTGCGTCGACGCGCACGGTGCCGGTGAACCAGTCGGCCGGGCCTTGGGCTGAAGGTTGCGAGCCATTCGGGGTGATGGTGAGCATTGGGGTCTCCTGTGCGCGGGTTTCTTGGGCAAGCAATGACAGCGACAGCGCTGCGGCGACGAGGGTTTTCATAGGCCGGTCATCTTTTCCAGGGCTTCGGGATAGCGCTCGCCCTCCACCTGAATGCTGGACGCGGCCACGTCCAGGTCCTGAAGCTCTTGTGCACTCAGTTGCAGTTGCACCGCCCCCAGGTTTTCGCTCAGACGCGCGGCTTTGGTGGTGCCCGGAATCGGCACAATCCACGGCTTTTGCGCCAATAACCAGGCCAGGGCGATCTGTGATGGCGTGGCATTTTTGCGCTGCCCGACCTCACGCAACAACGCCACCAGCGCCTGGTTGGCCTTTAGGGCTTGCGGGGTAAAACGTGGCAGGCTGCTGCGAAAATCACTGCTGTCAAACGTGCTTTGGCTGTCGAATTTGCCGGTCAGAAACCCTTTGCCCAGTGGGCTGTAAGGCACCAGGCCAATCCCCAGCTCTTCGAGCAATGGCAGGATTTCGGTTTCAGGCTTGCGCCACCACAGCGAATATTCACTTTGCAGGGCCGTCACCGGCTGCACCGCGTGAGCCCGGCGAATGGTCGCCGCGCCCGCCTCCGACAGCCCGAAATGCTTGACCTTGCCTTCCTGGATCAAGTCCTTCACGGCACCGGCCACGTCTTCGATGGGCACGTTGGGGTCCACCCGATGTTGGTAGAACAGGTCGATCACATCGGTTTTAAGGCGTTTGAGCGAGGCTTCCGCTACGAGGCGAATATGCTCGGGGCGGCTGTTGAGGCCCGCCCCTTTCCCGTTGCTGGAGGGGTCGAGCGCGAAACCGAATTTAGTCGCGATTACCACCTGATCGCGCAACGGCGCGAGCGCTTCGCCCAGCAACGCCTCGTTGGTGAACGGGCCGTAGACTTCGGCTGTATCGAAGAAGGTCACGCCTTGTTCCACCGCGCCGCGCAGCAGCGCGATCATCTGCTGGGCGTCGGCCGGGGCGCCATAGCCGAAACTCATGCCCATGCAGCCCAGGCCCACGGCCGAGACTTCAAGCGAGCTGTTGCCGAGTGTGCGTTTGAGCATGCGGGTTCACCTGTTTAACGGCTGAATTCAAGGGTTGGTTCAATCTAACAGCACGCCATTGAGATAATTAGTCGCTAGAATCTGAATATACTTATGAGAGTGACTCACTAATGCTCAGGGAAAATGCCAATGACCTGCTCGCCTTTCTGGCTGTGGCGCGTGCGCGCAGCTTTACCAAGGCGGCGGCCAAACTTGGGGTGTCACAGTCGGCGCTGAGCCATACGATCCGGGCGCTCGAAGCCCGTCTGGGGCTGCGCTTGCTCACGCGCACCACGCGCAGCGTGTCGCCCACACAAGCAGGCCAGCACCTGATCGACACTGTCGGGCCGCACTTCGATGAAATCCAGATTGGTCTGGAAGGCCTGAGCCATTTGCGCGACACGCCTTCCGGCACGATTCGCATCAACGCCATGGACCATGCGCTGGAGCACATCCTCTGGCCGGTGCTCAAACCGTTTCTGGCGCAATACCCCGACATCGCCGTCGAAGTCTGCTGCGACTACGGCTTTGTCGACATCGCCGCCCAGGGTTTCGACGCCGGGGTGCGCCTGGGCGAAGATGTGGCCGACGGCATGATCGCCACCCGCATCGGGCCGGACATGCGCATGCGCGTCGTGGGTTCGCCGGCGTACTTTGCCAACCGACCACGGCCGACGACGCCGCGCGACCTCACGGGCCACGCATGCAACAACCTGCGCCTGCCTACCAATGGCGGCTTGTATGCATGGGAGTTTCGCAAAGCCTCGGAAAGCCTGAATGTGCGCGTGTCCGGCCAGGTGACTTTCAATGGTGTGTACCAGTTGCTCAAGGCGGCCGTGGATGGCTTTGGGCTGAGCTACATTGCGCAGGACCTGGTGGCGCCGTACTTGGCGGACGGTCGCTTGATCGCGGTGTTGGATGACTGGTGCGCACCGTTTGCCGGCTTTCACCTGTACTACCCGAGCCGGCGCCAGGCCTCGCCGGCGTTTGCGTTGCTGGTGGAAGCGTTGCGTTATCGCGGCTGAAGCATTGCGATCAGGCACCGGCCGATGCTTCAAACACGACTGCCATCCGGGGCACGCGTTGCGCAGTCCTGTGGATGGGGTGTTTGCTCGGGTGTTGGGGGATCGGAGGGAGGGGGAATATCCGTTATTGGGTGATGGCTGGGATGGGTTCCGCCCTTACGGCGGGTCACTTTGGAAAAGCCCCAAAGTAACCAAAGGGCTCTTGCCCCACCACTCAGCACCTCGCCTGGGCTCGGTGTGCCCTCACTCCGGTACTACGGAGCGGGCCGCCGCGACGGGGCGTCCCTGCCCCGTCGCGGCTAAACCGGCGTCCTGCCGGTTTACCCGCTCCGTACTACCTGCGTTCGGCCAGCGTGGTTTAACGGGGCGCCTGAGATCAAAGTCAAAGGCAGATCAAGATCAAAAGCAGAGCACGGCGGCCTAGTAGCCGACCTGAGTGGTAGAAGCAAAAGCAAAGCCGAGGCGGCCTGACAGCCGACCTGATCCTGGAAGCTGAACTCAATCAAATGTGGGAGCTGGCTTGCCTGCGATGGCATCAACTGGATATGCCTGATAGACCAAGGTGCCTGCATCGCAGGCAAGCCAGCTCTCACAGAAAAGCACAGCAATGCGGTGCTGGCGGCTGAACTCGGTCAAATTGTGGGAGCGGGCTTGCTCGCGAATGCGGCCTGCCAGTGACACATGAGCTGACTGAACCACCGCATTCGCGGGCAAGCCCGCTCCCACATTTGGATTTCTGTGAATCAGATAGATGGCTGTCGTTTGTACTCGGTCAAAAGTGGGAGCTGGGTTGCCTGCGATGGCATCAACTGGGTGTGCCTGATACACCGAGTTGTCTGCATCGCAGGCAAGCCAGCTCCCACAGAAAAGCAAAGCAATGTGGTGGCGGCGGCTGAACTCGGTCAAATTGTGGGAGCGGGCTTGCTCGCGAAGGCGGTGGGTCAGTGACACATGAGCTGACTGAACCACCGCCTTCGCGGGCAAGCCCGCTCCCACATTTGGATTTCTGTGAATCAGATAGATGGATGTCGTTTGTACTCGGTCAAAGGTGGGAGCTGGCTTGCCTGCGATGGCATCGCCTGTGTGTCGCTGATAGACCAAGGTGCCTGCATCGCAGGCAAGCCAGCTCCCACAGAAAAGCCAAGTAGTGCGGTGCTGACAGCTGAACTCGGTCAACTTGTGGGAGCGGGCTTGCTCGCGAAGGCGGTGGGTCAGTGACACATGAGCTGACTGAACTACCGCCTTCGCGAGCAAGCCCGCTCCCACATTTGGATCTTTATGCATCAGATAGAAGTGTGTTGCTGTGCTTTTTTGCTTCTATCACTCAGGTCGGCTACCAGGCCGCCGTGGTCTGCTTTTGATCTTGCTTTTGACTTCGATCTGACAGCCCGCCCAACTCCAGCAACCCAAATATCTCCTGCCGCAACCCCACCAGATATGCATCATCCCGATGCCGAGGCTACGGCCGTGCAATCGTCAATTGCGCCTGAACCTTGGCCGGCCGGTCACTGAACACAATCCCGCTCGGCACGACAGCGCCGCTCGCCACATCGAGGCGGTGTCAGGTCGCCAGATCAGCCAGCCCCAGGTGCTCGCGCAGCGTCGAGCCTGCATAGGCGGTACGAAACAACCCCTTGCGCTGCAAGTGCGGAATCACGCTCTCGACAAACTCAGTGAACGAACCCGGCAGATAGCCCGGTGAGATCACAAACCCGTCGCAGCCGCCTTGTTCGAACAGCTCCGCCAACTGGTCGGCGATCTGCGCGCCAGTGCCCACCAGTTGCGGCACGCGTACGCTGCTGGCGAAAATGCGGCCGAGTTGTTCCAGGGTGATTTCAGGCCCTTGCATCAACAGCTTTTCCGCAGCAGCGGCAGGGATCAGTGGCGACCGGGCAACCTCGGCCAGGGTGGCCGTCAGCGGGAACGGCGACAGGTCCACATTGAGCTGCGAAGCAAGTGTCACCAGCCCCAGCTCAGGGCGTGCCAGGGCGTTGTGCCGATCGCGCTTGGCACGGGCTTCGGCCTCGCTGCCGCCAATAAATGGCATCACCGCGGTCAACACCTTGCAGCTGTCGGCGTCGCGCCCTTGCTGCACCACTTGGGCACGCACGTCATCGCGAAAGGCGCGCATCGCGTTCAAATGCGGGTGAATGGTGAAAATCGCCTCGGCCCAGCGCGCGCCAAACCGCCGTCCGCGCCCGGACGAACCGGCCTGAATCAATACCGGACGGCCCTGGGGCGTGCGCGGGATATTCAGCGGGCCTTCGACCTTGAACCACTCGCCCTGATGCTGCACCGACGTGATCAAGGCCGGGTCGGCGAGCACGCCATGTTCGCGGTCCAGCTTGAGGGCGTCCTTGCCCCAACTGTTCCAGAGCTTCAATGCGACTTCGACAAACTCATCGGCGCGGTCGTAGCGCAGGTCGTGTTCCAGGTGCTTGTCCTTGCCGAACAGGCGCCCTTCGCTGTCATTCATCGACGTGACGATATTCCACGCCGCGCGGCCCTTGGACAGGTGGTCGAGGGTGGCAAATTCGCGCGCGATGTGTGCCGGTTCGTAATAGGTGGTCGAGCGCGTCGCGCCCAGGCCCAGCTTGCGGGTCTGGCCTATCAGGTAGGAGAGAATCGGCAGCGGGTCCAGGCGCGTGGCGTCCTGGGCGCCGTAGCGCAAGGCAAACTCGCGCGAGCCGCCCATCTGGTCGCCCACGGCCAGGCGGTCGGCGAAGAACAGGAAGTCGAAGAGGCCCTCCTCCACCACCTTGGCGATGCGCGAGTAGTAGTCGGGGTCGAGGTAATTGCCGAGCGTTTCGGGGTGGCGCCACACGGCGTGGCTGTGTACCACCGGCCCACTCAGGAGGAAGGCTGACAAATGGATCTGGCGGCTCATGGTTTGGGGGTCCACACGGTGATATCGGAGACGTTCAGCGGCTTGGGAATCAGCTTGGCGGCGTAGTAGGTGTCGGCGATGCGTTGCTGTTCGGCAAGGTTTTGCGGCTTGACCGGGATGATGTCGTAGCTGCGCCGGCTATTGGCGCGCTCCACCGTGGCCGGTGGGATGTTGCCCCACAGCGGCCCGAGGATGTCAGCGGCTTGCCTGGGATGGGCTTTGACCCATTGGCCGGTCTCGCGCAGGGTATCGAAGGTGATTTGCAGCACATCCGGGTGCGCGTTGGCAAATTGTGTGGTCGCCAGGTAGAAGCGGTTGTAGTTGGCCAGGCCGTCGTTGCCATCGGCGATCACACGCACGTGATGTTCAAGCTGCTGGGTGGCGAAGAACGGGTCCCAGATCACCCAGGCATCCACGCTGCCATTTGAAAATGCAGCGCCACCGTCGGGCGCCTCAAGGTAACGCGGGGTGATATCGGCCAGCGTCAGGCCGGCTTTGTGCAGCGCCGAGATCAGCAGAAAGTTGCTGCCAGAGCCCTTGGACACGGCCACGGTCTTGCCCTTGAGGTCGGCGATGCTGTGGATCGGGGATGCGTCCTGGACGATGATCGCCTGGGCGCCGGGCGATGAGTTTTCCTGGGCGTAATACGTCAGCGGCGCATCGGCAGCCTGGGTGAACAGCGCAAAGGCGTCAGCCACGTCTGCGTGCAAATCGACGCTGCCGGCGTTCAAGGAACTGAGCAGGCCGGTGCTGAATTCATGCCAGTTGACGGTGAAACCCAAGGGCTTGAGGCGCTGTTCGAGCTGGCCATTTTGCTTGAGCAGGATCCACAGCGTCGACGAGCGCTGGTAGCTGATGTCCAGGGTCTGCTCGGCGTGGGCCGCCGCTGCGGCAAACAGCAGGCTGGCGGCGAGGATCAGTTGTTTCAACGTCATGGAAGGCCTTGGCATAGGTCAGTTGAAGGAAGCTGCTTATGCCAAAAGACCCCATAAAGCCTGGCAGAGAAGCGAGCTCGATTATATTAAGGGCGAGTAATTATGAAAGAACCCTATAATTCTATGGTTATGCCCAATTCGTCGGAGCGCGTTAAAAGCGCCCTAAGCTCAGACCGAAAGAGTATTTATCGAATGCTTTTTAGAACTTTAAGCTTGGTCTTATTTCGTTGAAGATCGAGCGCGCCATGTCTATTCGTCGTCCCCTCGCCGTTGTCCTCGGGCTGCTGGCCTTTTGCGTTGCGGTGAGCGCCGAGGCTCAGGAAACCGTGCGCATCGGTTACCAGAAATCCTCGACCCTGATCACCCTGCTGAAAACCCAGGGCACGCTTGAAAAAGCCCTCAAGGCCGACCACATCGACGTGAGCTGGCATGAATTCCCCAGCGGCCTGCCGCTGCTCGAAGCATTGAACGTGGGCAACGTGGACATCAGCGCAGACGTGGCCGACACCGTGCCGATCTTCGCTCAGGCCGCCCAGGCCAAACTCACCTACTTCGCCCAGGAAGCGCCCTCGCCTTCAGCCCAGGCCATCGTGGTGCGCAAGGACTCGCCGATCCAGCAGCTGGCAGATTTGAAAGGCAAGAAAATCGCGGTGACCAAGGCCGCCGGCACTCACTATTTGCTCATCGCCGCACTGGCCAAAGCCGGCTTGGCGTTCTCGGATATCGAGCCGGCCTATCTGTCGCCGGCCGATGGTCGCGCGGCCTTTGAGAACAACAAGGTTGACGCCTGGGTCACCTGGGAACCGTTCCTCACCAGCGTGCAGCGTCAACTGCCGACCCGCACCCTGGCCGACGGCGCAGGCCTTGCCAGTTACAAGCGCTATTACCTGACCGGCACGCCTTACGCCAAGGCGCATCCCGAGGTCTTGAAACGTGTGTATGAGCAGTTGGAAAAAGCCGGTCAATGGGTAAAAACCAACCCACAGGACGCGGCGAAAGTACTCGGCCCACTGTGGGGCAACCTGGATGTGGCCACGGTGGAAGCCGCCAACGCGCACCGCAGTTACGAGGTGCAACCGGTCACGGTCGAACAGTTGGGTGAGCAGCAGAAGATCGCCGATGCCTTCTTCAAGGCCGGCTTGTTGCCCAAGGCGGTGGATGCCCAGGATGTGCAGACCTGGCAGCCGTGAAAAGTTTCATTTGGCAACCCCCACGGGTTGCCGCATAAAGGGCTTCTCCTCTTTTGCTGATCAGGTCATCGCGCATGATTTTCGCCATCCATGCACTCTACCTACCTAACGTGACCGAGCAGCGCGCCGCGCTGCTGCCCAGCCATCGCGACTACCTGGCAACGGTTGCCGAACGCATTGCGTTTGCCGGGCCGTTGCTCGGCGCCCAAGGCGAACCCGTGGGTTCGCTGATGGTGGTGGACTTTGACGATGAAGCCCATGTAAGGGCGTGGCTGGCGGCCGAGCCGTTTACGCATGGAGGGTTGTTCAAACAACTGGATGTGCAGGTTTTCCAGAACCGCTGGCCGCAGAAAGTCGGCTTCCCAGAAGCGTAAAGGCGTGGCGCGCGGGTAAACAAGCCGCCCGGGAAGTGGTACAACGGGTGTCCCGTGCCGCCCAGCGCTGCGCCACATCCCACTTCCTGGAGACCGCCGCTCATGACGTCCAAGCTCGAACAACTCAAGCAATTCACCACCGTGGTCTGCGACACCGGCGACCTGGAAGCCATCAGCCGCCTGCGTCCGGTCGACGCCACCACCAACCCGTCGTTACTGCTCAAAGCCGCCGCCATCCCGGAATACGCCGAGCTGCTGCGCACTGCCGTGAACCTGTCCAAGGGCGACGTCGGCCTGGCCTGCGATCACTTCGCCGTGTCGGTCGGTGCGGGCATTCTCAAGGTCATTCCAGGGCGCATCTCGACTGAAGTCGACGCGCGGTTGTCCTTTGACGAAGACGCACTGTGGGCCAAGGCCAACCAGTTGATCGCCCTGTACGACCAGGCCGGCATCGGCCGCGAGCGCGTGCTGATCAAGCTGGCGTCCACCTGGGAAGGCATCCGCACTGCCGAACGCCTGGAAAAAGCCGGCATCCAGACCAACCTCACACTGCTGTTCTCCTTCGCCCAGGCCGTGGCGTGCGCTGATGCCGGGGTGTTTTTGATCTCGCCATTCGTAGGCCGCATCTACGACTGGTACCGCAAAAGCACGGGCCTGGATTACACCGGCGCCGAAGACCCGGGCGTGCAATCGGTCACCCGTATCTACAACTACTACAAGGCCAACGCCATCCCGACCGTGGTCATGGGCGCAAGCTTTCGCACGCTCAGCCAGATCGAGCAACTGGCAGGTTGTGACCGCCTGACCATCAGCCCCGACTTGCTGCACAACCTCGATGAAGACAACGGTACGCTGGAGCGCAAATTGGTGCCGGGCGCTGAAGGTGAAGTGCGTCAGCAATTGACCGAAGCGCAGTTCCGCTGGGCGTCGAATGAAGATGCCATGGCAACGGAAAAACTCGCCGAGGGTATTCGGCAGTTTGCGCGCGATCAGGAGAAGTTGGAGGCGGTGCTGGCGGCGTTGTAACAGGACGCCCGATTGCTGTGGCGAGAGCCTGCGCCCTCGCCACAGCCGTCATTCAAAGGCTGTGCGTTCGACGTGATTCAGAACGGCCCCTTCGTCATCACCCGCTCATCAATAAACCCGCGCAACATGCCAATCCGTTGGGTGTAGGCATCACTCAGGCAGCTCAGCCGCGCGCCACACGCGCGCCGCTGCTTGAGCCAGTCCGCCTGCCCGTCCATCAATGAGCCGCGCCCGCCCATGGCCATGAAGTGCTTGTTCAGGTCGTAGAGCAACGCCATCGTGACGTCCTGGTCATTCAGGCTGCGGTTGGCGCAGATGGCAATTTCGTCAGCGGCCTTGGCCTTGGCGCAATCAAAGCTGGCGGCCTGGCTTGAAAGGCTGAGCATCAGGGTGCAAATACCGGTGAAAAGTGCGGGTTTGAGCAATGAACGTGACATCGGCGATGGGCTCCGAAGAAAATGGGCAAACGGCGGCGTTATAGATAGGCCCGCCGCCGACCAAAAAGTTCTTCGACACCGAGCACCCTTCAGTCGCGTTCACCCAGCGCGCGAGCGGTCAGTGCACCGAGTATTGCGCCGACGATCGGCGCCAGCCAGAACAGCCAGAGCTGCGAAAGGTATTCGCCGCCTGCAAACAGCGCCGGGCCGGTGCTGCGGGCCGGGTTGACCGAGGTGTTGGTGACGGGGATCAGGACCAGGTGAATCAAGGTCAGCGCCAGGCCGATGGCGATGGGCGCAAAGCCCGCCGCCGCACCCGCCGCCGTCACGCGCATGATGATCAGAACGAAGAAAAACGTGGCGATCACTTCGGCCAGCAAGGCGGCAAGCATATCGAACTTGCCTGGGCTGAGCGCACCGTAACCGTTGGCGGCAAACCCGCCGACCGCAAAATCCGGCTGCCCGCTGGCAATTTCGTACAAGGCCGCAGCGGCAAGCATCGCGCCGAACACCTGCACCGCAATGTAGGGCAGCACATCAACGCTGCGAACACGGCGCCCCGCCCATAAACCGATGGTCACCGCCGGGTTGAAGTGCCCGCCAGAGATACCGCCCACCGCGTAGGCCATCGTCAGCACGGTGAGACCAAACGCCAGCGAAACGCCAACAAAACCAATGCCCAGTTCCGGAAAGGCCGCCGCCAGGATGGCGCTGCCACAGCCGCCGAACGTCAGCCAGAAGGTACCTAGAAACTCTGCGGTCAAACGTTTTTGCACAATCGACTCCCTTGCATTCCAAGTGCTACGCCCTGTTGTTCAAGGTCGTGGCAATCGCCGTCACCACGGGATGTGGCAGGCCCGGGGCGACGGTAGCAATGGGCGTCAAAACGCCCTGTAAGGATTGTCTGGTTTTATCGAATGTGCGGCGTTTTGCCCGTCGGCTGCTCAGCAAAAAAATGCTTCCAGGGCCGCGCCCTGACGGGTCAACGAGGGTCTTTCTCTGGCAGCCAGCCGTCCATGATGTTCTCCAACAGCAGGGTGTTATTCCACGCCACGCGTATGGGCAACTTGCGGTGGTCTTCTGTGGTCTCACCCACCCTTCATTTCTTTCTGCGTCCCAGAGCCACCGGGTCGCTACCCGCCGTGTCGACGGATCAATGCACGGTTTTATACTGATCCACGGCATCCATATAGGCCGCTTTCAATCCCAGACTCACCGTGCCGAGCACCTCGGAATCAAGCGTGGCAGCGCTCTGGCCTACCAGGCTCTGCCCCGATTGCTTGAGCTTGAGACGCGCGCGGCCCGCGTAACGAGCGCCGCCGATGTCCACTGAAAGCCTGAGTTCACACGCGTAATAGTCTGGTGAGTTAAAGGTTTTAACAAAGACTCGGTCGATTTCAACGTCGGTTTTCAGCGCCGACCCCGGGACCGCGCCTATCGACTGCCGGGTGAATTCGGTCCAGTCGTCGACCGGCACGTTGGCGAAGCCTTCATAGAGCCCGACGTTGTAATTGGCCGCATGCCACACAACCTTGCTCGACTCCGAGCAACGTGTGCACCGCTCCCCGCCGGAAACGTGCACAACATCAGCCTGGATCACACGCGCTTTTATCGCGGCGAGCTCCGCCTGGGTGGAGTACGGAGCAAAATGCAGTTGGTTGGTCACGCAACCACTGAGTAAAAACAGAAAACCTAAAACAACGAGGTGTCTCACGGGTTCAATCCCTTGATTGTTTCAAGTCATCAGTGACCAACGCGTCAGCTGCTACGCGCCACGCCCTGCCCATACCGGTGAATCGCCAGGCAGTAGCCGATCAGCGCCACTGCCGCGAGCAACCCGCCCGCCGCGCCGATCCAGGCGAAGCCGAAGTGGCTGCCAACCCAACTGCCCATCAAGGCGCCGCCGCCGATGCCAATGTTGTAGATGCCGGAGAACATCGCCATGGCCACGTCGGTGGCGTCGGGTGCCAGCACCAGCACTTTGGATTGCATGGCCAGGCCAAAGCCCATGATCGCCATGCCCCAGAACACACTCAGGCCGACGAGGTAGGACTCGGCGCCGCTCAAGGGCAGCATCAGCGCCAGGCATGCCGCGAGCAGGAACACCGCACTGACCACGAACAGGTGCGGGTTGAAACGGTGCACCAGGCTGAACAGCAGCGAGCCGATGATGCCCGCGCCGCCGAACACCAGCAGGAACAGCGTGACCACGTTGCCGCTCAGGCCGGCGACGCCTTCGACGAAGGGTTCGATGTAGCTGTAGGCGGTGAATTGCGCCGTCACCACCATGGCGGTGAGCACGTACAGCGCCACCAGCGCCGGGCGCTTGAACAGCATCGGCAGGCTGCGCAACGAGCCGGAGTTCTGGCTCGGCAGCAGCGGCAAGGTGCGCGCCAGCCAGAACACCAGGGCCGCGGCAAAGGCGGCGATCACCAGAAACGTGGTGCGCCAGCCCATGGCTTCGCCGAGCAGCCGGCCCAGCGGAATGCCCAGGACCATCGCCAGTGACGTGCCGGTGGCCAACAGGCCGAGGGCTTGCACCTGCTTGCCCTGCGGCGCCAGGCGCACGGCCAGGGAGGCAGTGATCGACCAGAACAACGCGTGGGACAAGGCGATGCCGATGCGGCTGACCATCAGCAAGCCGAAGCTGGTGGCAACGCTGGAGAGAATATGGCTGGCGATAAACAAGCCGAACAACACGATCAGCAACTTGCGCCGTTCGACGTTACGTGTGAGCAGCATCACCGGCAGCGACGTCAGCGACACGATCCAGGCATAGATAGTGAGCATCAGGCCGACGCTGGCGATGGGCATGTCGAAGCTGGCGCCGATGGCGCTGAGCAGTCCGACGGGGACGAATTCGGTGGTATTGAACACAAACGCGGCCAAAGCAAGGGCGATGACCGGTTGCCAGTTGGCTTGGGGGGTTGCGGCTGAAATGCTCATTGGCGGGCGAGGTACTCTGACGGTGATCCAACGGCCACGCAGAACAGCGCCGCCGCCGAGCATTCTATAGGTTTCTCGCCGCGCTGTTGACGCGCATCGTCGCTCTGAGGTTCAGGGCGAGGTCATGGTGATCACATAGTTGCCCGACACAATCGGCGTGCCGGCGCTGTCCACCAGCAGGTAGCGCTGGTCGTAATAACGCCCGGCGCCACTGTCGGCAACCAGCTTCACCCGGGCCGCATCGACGCTGGCCACCGGCGCCAGACTGCGCACTTCGAAGCGGCTGCCGCGGTTGGAAGGGGCGCAGCCGGTCAACTCCATCACCGCACCGCTGCGCGCATTTGTCGCACACCCTGGCTCGACGATTGCGCCGGTGAACTGGATAGTGCCCTGCCCTACAGTCTGCGCCGCACCACAGGTACTGGCCCATAGGCAAAACAGCCCTGCAAACACCGAAATACCTTTAACGCTCATGCCGACACTCCTTATTGGGCTCTCACCAAAGGAGTCGTCTGGCCGGGCGTTAACTTGAGGTGATTCGGCCAAGGGTGTGATCTAGATCACGGATCCACCTGCCCCATCATCTCGGGGATGCTTTCCGGCCGCTTGGCGTAGCGTTGCGCCAGCGCCGCACACACCATCAACTGGATCTGGTGAAACAGCATCAGCGGCAGGATCAACACGCCCATGGTCGCGCCGGCGAACAGCACTTGCGCCATCGGCACGCCAGTGGCGAGGCTTTTCTTCGAGCCGCAGAACAAGATGGTGATGCGGTCTTCCTGGTTAAAGCCAAAGGCCTTGCCCAGCACGGTGGACGCCACCAGTACCAGGGCCAGCAACACACAGCACGCCACCACCAGGCCGCCCAACTCCCACACTGGGATCTGGTGCCAGATGCCTTCATTGACCGCTTCGCTGAACGCGCCGTAAACCACCAGCAGGATCGAGCCCTGATCGACGAACTTCAGCCAGGATTTATTCCGGCCAACCCAATCGCCGATCCAGCGACGAGCGATTTGCCCGGCGATAAACGGCAACAGCAATTGCACGCTGATTTTCAGGATCGCGTCGACGGTGGAGCCCGCGTTGCCGTGCACGTTGAGCAGCAGCGTCACCAGCAGCGGCGTGAGGAAAATGCCGAACAGGCTGGAGGCCGCCGCACTGCAGATCGCCGCCGGGATGTTGCCGCGCGCAAGCGACGTAAAGGCAATCGCCGATTGCACCGTGGCCGGCAAGGCGCACAGGTAGAGCATGCCCATGTACAGGTCTTTGCCGATCAGCGGCGACAGCACCGGCTTGAGCGCCAGGCCCAGCAAGGGGAACAGCACAAAGGTCAGGCTGAACACCAGCAGGTGCAGGCGCCAGTGCCCGGCACCGGCGACGATGGCCTGGCGCGACAGCTTGGCGCCGTGCAGGAAAAACAGCAGCGCGATCGCCAGGTTGGTCACCCAGCCAAAGGCCACAGCGGTCTGGCCACTGGCGGGCAGCAGGGAAGCGAGAATCACCGTGGCAATCAGGGTCAGGGTGAAGTTGTCAGGCAGAAAACGCGGGCGGGTCATAAGCAAATCTTCCAGGGGTTGCCAAGAGCATCGCTGCGACTCTAACGTAACGGCTTGTTACCGACTAACGCCAATGAGCCAGTAAATGCCGCCTAAAGGACATGACAAGACCGTCCGCCGCAGTGTGCCCGGGCTTTCCAGCCTGCCGCGGCCTGTGTATGGGCGCACGGAGTCGCTGCCCAATCGCGCGCTGACCCGCCGGCACAGCCACCCGTGGGTGCAGTTGTCCTATGCGATTTGCGGGGTGTTGGAGATCCAGACCAGCGTCGGCCGCTTCGTCGCCCCGCCCCAGCGCGCGGTGTGGATCCCGGCGGGCGTGCCGCACCGGGTGTTCAGTTCGCCGCACACGGAAATGCGCAGTCTGTACCTGGATTGCAGTGTCACCGCCTGGGCGGCCGAGCGTTGTCAGGTGTTGGCGGTGAGCAGTTTGTTGCGCGAGTTGATCCGCAGTTTCAGTGAGTTGCCGGTGGAATATGCCGAGGACGGGCCGGATGGGCGCCTGGCCCAAGTGGTGCTCGACCAGTTGGCCGCTGCGCCGCAGGTGGATTTGATGCTGCCCTTGCCCCTGGACCCGCGGTTGCGTCAGGTTTATCGCAGTTTGAATCTGCATCCGGAGCAGCAGACGACCTTGGGGGACTGGGCGCGCAGGCTGGGCGTGAGTGAGAAGACGTTGAGTCGGTTGTTTTTGAGTGATACCGGGCTGACGTTTCGGGCTTGGCGTCAGCGGTTGCGGCTACTGAGTGCGTTGCCTGCCCTTGAGCAGGGGGAGCGGGTTACGGATGTGGCGCTGGGGTGTGGGTATGAGTCGACTTCGGCGTTTATTGCGGCGTTTCGGCAGCAGTTTGATGCGACACCGGGGGAGTTTTTTCGGTGATGTTTTTTGGGGGGTTATTGAGTACATATCCGTTATTTGGGTGATGGCTGATTTGGGTTCCGCCCTTACGGCGGGTCACTTTGGAAAAGCCCCAAAGTAACCAAAGGGCTCTTGCCCCACCACTCGGCACCTCGCTCACGCTTCGGTGTGTCCTCACGCAGGCTTGAATCCGTGGGCCGCCGTGACGGGCCATCCATGGCCCAACACGGCTAACCCGGCGTCCTGCCGGGTTACCCACGGATTCAAGCCTGCGTTCGGCCAGCGTGGTTTAACGGGGCGCCTAAGATCAAAGTCAAAAGCAGATCAAGATCAAAAGCAGAGCACGGCGGCCTGGTAGCCGACCTGAGTGGTTAGATCAAAAGCGAAGGCGAGGCGGCCTGACAGCCGACCTGATCTTGATGGCTGAACTCAATCAAAGGTGGGAGCTGGCTTGCCTGCGATGGCATCTACTGGTTGTGCCTGATACACCGAGGTGTCTGCATCGCAGGCAAGCCAGCTCCCACAGAAAAGCAAAAGCAGTGCGGTGGTGGCATCTGAACGCGGTCAACTTGTGGGAGCGGGCTTGCTCGCGAATGCGGTGTGTCAGTGACACATGAGCTGACTGACCCACCGCATTCGCGAGCAAGCCCGCTCCCACATTTGGATTTCTGTGAATCAGATAGATGGGTGTCGTTTGCACTCGGTCAAAAGTGGGAGCGGGCTTGCCTGCGATGGCATCGACTGGGTGTTACTGATAGACCGAGTTGTCTGCATCGCAGGCAAGCCAGCTCCCACAGAAAAGCCAAGCACTGCGGTGCTGGCGGCTGAACTCGGTCAACTTGTGGGAGCGGGCTTGCTCGCGAATGCGGTGTGTCAGTGATAAATGAGCTGACTGAACCACCGCATTCGCGAGCAAGCCCACTCCCACATTTGGATTTCTGTGAATCAGATAGATAGGTGTCGTTTGCACTCGGTCAAAGGTGGGAGCTGGCTTGCCTGCGATGGCATCAACTGGTTGTGCCTGATAGACCGAGGTGTCTGCATCGCAGGCAAGCCAGCTCCCACAGAAAAGCAAAAGCAGTGCGGTGCTGGCGGCTGAACTCGGTCAACTTGTGGGAGCGGGCTTGCCTGCGATGGCATCAGCTGGTTGTGCCTGATAGACCGAGTTGTCTGCATCGCAGGCAAGCCAGCTCCCACAGAAAAGCAAAGCAGTGCAGTGCAGTGGTGGAGGCTGAACTCGGTCAACTTGTGGGAGCGGGCTTGCTCGCGAAGGCGGTGGGTCAGTGACACATGAGTTGACTGACCCACCGCATTCGCGGGCAAGCCCGCTCCCACATTTGGATCTCTGTGCATCAGATAGAAGTGTGTTGCTGTGCTTCTGCCCTGCTTTTGCTTCAACCACTCAGGTCGGCTTTCAGGCCGCCGTGCTCTGCTTTTGATCTTGCTTTTGATTTTGATCTGACAGGCCCCGTCAACCACGCTGGCCGAACGCAGGCTTGAATCCGTGGGTAACCCGGCAGGACGCCGGGTTAGCCGCGTTGGGCCATGGATGGCCCGTCGCGGCGGCCCACGGATTCAAGCCGGAGTGAGGGCACACCGAGCCTAGGCGAGGTGCCGAGTGGTGGGGCAAAGACCTTTTGGTTACTTTTGGCTGGGCCGGCATTCCGGGCGTTTGCCAAAAGTGACCCGCTGTAAGAGCGGAACCCTAAGCGGCCGTTACCGCAGCAACGGATATGCCCCCGACCAAACGCCGGCCATCAGCACCCCCTCAACTCCCATTCCCACCATGAGCCTCTTCAAAAAAGTAATCCTTCCAACTCGCCGCCTTGTTCTTCAATACCCCCAGTTCCTGCAATTTCTCGGCATAGATATAGGTCCGCTGCGGCACGATGGTGAAATCGATCTCCGGGTCCTGAACAATTTTCTCCACCAGGTCCAACGGCAGCTTGGACTGCTCCACACGGATATACGCCTTGGCCGCGGCCGGCTTGTCGGCTTTGATAATCGTCTCAGCCTCCGCCAGCGCGTCGTAAAACGCCTTGTAGGTCTTGGGGTTCTCGTCGTGAAATTTCTCAGTGGTGTAAAGCACGTTGAACGTAGCCTGCCCCCCAAGGATGTCGTAGGAACTGAGCACTTTGTGCACGTTAGGGTTGAGCAACTCCTGGTACTGGAACGGCGGGCTGGAGAAGTGCGAATTAATCTCCGAACCACCGGCAATCAACGCCGCCGTAGCATCAGGGTGAGCCAGGCTGATGGAGATATCGTCGAATTTCTTGTAATTCGCATCGCCAAACTGCTTGGCGGTTTCGATCTGCAAAGTGCGCGACTGGAACCCCACACCGGCAGCGGGCACGGCGATGCGGTCTTTCTCGGTGAAGTCCTTGAGGGTCTTCACATTAGGGTTGTTGGTCAGCAGGTAATTGGGCATCGAACCAAGGGAGGCGATGGCCTTGACGTTCTGCTTGCCCTTGGTGCGGTCCCACAAGGTGAGCATCGGCGGCACACCGGCCGATACCACGTCCAGCGCACCCGCCAGCAGCGATTCATTCATCGCCGTGGCGCCGGAGATGCTGTTCCATTCCACCTGGATATCCAGCCCCTGCGCCTTGCCGTGTTTCTCGATCAAGTGCTGGTCGCGCACCACGTCGAGGATCAGGTAACCGATGCCGAACTGCTGGGCGATGCTGATTTTGCCTTCGGCCTGGGCACCGGGGCTGAGCAAGCTGCCAGCAGCGGCCAGCGACGCGGCCAATAGGGTCAGGGAGGAACGCTTGAAAGTCATGGGGGAATCTGCCGCGTTTTCGGGAAGGTGATGAAGCCTAGCGGCGTTTTTTAAGACACGAAAAGAATATATAGCTCTATTCTTATGCAATAAATCAGCAGCGCTGAACTGCTATATTGCGCGCCTGCCCTTCCATCGCGAGTCGCTCGATGCTGCGCACCAACCTCAATGAAATGTTGATCTTCATGGCCGTGGTCGACGGTGCCAGCTTTGTCGCGGGCGGCCAGGCCATGGGGCTTACGCGCTCGGCGGCCGGCAAGGCCGTCATGCGTCTGGAAGACAGCCTTGGCGTGCGCCTGCTCAACCGCACCACGCGCAACCTGAGCCTGACCGATGAAGGCCGTGCATTGTACGATCAAGGTGTGCAGATTCTGGCCGCCGTCGACACCGCGCAAACGGCCATCGGCCAGCCCAGCGGCACGCCGCGCGGGGTGCTGCGGCTTACCCTGCCGGATGCCTTCGGGCGCCGCGTGATCCTGCCGCTGCTCGACACCTATTTGAAAACCTGGCCGCACGTGCAGGTAGAAGTGAGCTTCACCGACCGCATGGCCGACATCGTCGAGGACGGCTTCGATCTGGCGATTCGTATCGGCGGCGAGCACGCCGACCGCCAACTGGTGTCCCGCGTGGTGGCGCGCTACCGAGCCTTGCTGTGCGCCGCCCCGGCCTACCTGGCCGAACACGGCACACCCCGCGACCCGGACGCCCTCGCCCACCATGACTGCCTGTATTTCAGCAGCCGGACGCGCAAACAAAGCTGGCGCTTTCGTGACGAACAGGGTCAATGGTTCAAGGCCCCCGGCCATAGCCGCCTGCGCCTGGACAGCGGCGAGGCGTTGCGTGACGCCGCCGTGGCTGGCATGGGGATCGCCCTGCTACCGGACTTCCTGGTCGCCGACGACCTGGCCAGCGGGCGGCTGGCGGCGGTACTGCCCGGCCTGGACGCAGGCGATGTGGAGATCATGGCCATGTACCCAAGCAAGCGTTACCTGGAACCGCGAGTCCGGCGCTTCATCGACCTGCTGGCCGAGCAGCTGCCGGGCTGATCAATCCGCGTGGGCGACGGCCTTGATCTCGACAATTTGCGCGTCCGAGGCCAGGTAATTCACACCCACCAGCGTGGCAGCTGGGCGATGAGCGCCGATGTAGTCCTTCCACACCGCCACCACTGCCTCGAAATCGCGCTTGGCGTGCACCAGGTAAATATCCACGGCGGCGATGTTCGAGCGTCCGACACCAAAGCCTGCCAGCACATGGTCGAGGTTTTCCAGGGTTTTACGTGTTTGCGCTGCGGCGTCGCCATCGACGAATTCACCTTCAAGCGTGTGGGAAAACTGCCCGGCGATGAAAATCGTACCGTTGACGCTGTAGCCTTGACTGACGCTGTTGCCCTCTTCCCAGGCCACGCCATGGTTATAGATAGAAGTCTGAGTGCGCATATGAGTGTCCTGTGGAGGTTGATTGGGGAAATTCTAACAAGGCTATTGGCGAATGGACGTCGACACTGAAGCGAGTACCTTTCGCGCAAAAAATCCCCATGGGCGCCGCTCGGCTGGTATTGTGCCGCGCTTTGAAATGCACCTGCCGACCTGCGAGGAAATGGACGTTGAACACTGACGATAAAATGACCGGGGACCTGTTCGAGGTGGATAAGCGCCTGTCACTCAAGCCCGTGGTGGACTTCAACGCCTACCTGCGCAGCGCGTTCGGCGACGGCCCATGCACCTGCGTACGCTGCGCCGCCAGCAACGGTGACGAAACCGGCTACGCGTACCAGCACAGCTTCAACTTCGACGGCAAACCCAGCCACCGCCGCTTTGCCTCGACCGCGGGCAGTGATGTGCTGACGATGCTGAAAAAAGCCTGGTTGTCGTACACCAAGGCCGAGCTGCCGCTCAGTGGCGAACTGTCGCTGGACACGGTCAAGGAGTTCGTCGAGCCGCAATTGCACAAGCGCGTGGCGCCGTTGTTTGTGGCCAGTGGCCTGGTCAAGGACGTGGACGGCGTGCTGCAGATCCAACCGCAGGCGTCAGCCTGACGTGAATGCGGGAGGGGCTTGCCCCCTCCCGGTTTGCGCTGCGTGTGGTTTAGAAGCCTGGAACGCCCTGCAGGCGTAGATCGGGCGTCACTTCTTCCAGCGGTTCGACAATCGGCCGCTCATCCATGCCCGGCAGCAGGATCACCTTGCGGCACTCCTCCTCGGCCTTGTCAAACAGCTCATAGCCGCGCGCAGCCTGCTCCAGCGACAACCGATGCGTGACGATCGCCTCGGGGTTCAGATGCCCCAGCTCGATGTGCTCAAGCAATTGCGGCAGGAAGCGATGCACATGGGTCTGGCCCATCTTGAACGTCAGCCCCTTGTCGAACGCGTCGCCAAACATGAACCCGTGAATAAACCCGGCATACACCCCGGCCACGCTGACCACACCGCCACGGCGCACGGCGGCGATGCACTGGCGCAGGGCCTTGCCACTGCTGCCTTCGATCTTGAGCGTGGTGAGGATGGTCTCGGTGGTGCTGCCCTTGGCTTCGAACCCGACGGCGTCCACCACGCCATCGACCCCGCGCATGCCGGCGGTCTGGCGAATGATGGTGTCGGCGGGGTCGTCATCTTCTTCGAAGTTGATCGGGATCACCCCGTACATTTTTTGCGCATAGGCCAAGCGATAGGGATGGTCATCGACCATGAAGATCTGCTCGGCGCCAAGCATCTGCGCGCACGCCGCGCTGAGCAGGCCTACCGGGCCGGCGCCGTAGATCGCAACGCTGGAGCCCTTGCCAATGCCGGCGTTGGTCACCGCCTGCCAGGCCGTCGGCAGGATGTCCGAGAGGAACAGGACCTTTTCATCCGCCAGCAGCCCAGGCACCTTGAAGGGCCCGGTGTTGGCTTTCGGCACCCGCACCAGCTCGGCCTGGCCGCCGGGAATGCCACCATACAGACGGCTGTAGCCGAACAACGCGGCCCCTGGCGGGATTGCCTTTTTATTCAGGATCGCGCCACGCCCGTCATTGGTGGTTTCGCAGGCGGCAAATTGTTGCAGTTGGCAGAAGAAGCAGTCGCCACAGGCAATCACAAACGGGATCACCACGCGGTCGCCGCGCTGCACGGCTGTCACCGCCGGCCCGGTTTCCTCGACGATGCCCATGAACTCATGGCCAAAGATGTCGCCGTGCTCGACGGTCGGGATCTTGCCGCGGTACAGGTGCAAGTCCGAGCCGCAAATGGCGGTGGCGGTGACGCGCAAAATAATGTCGTCGGGTTGCTCAATGATCGGATCGGGCACCGTATCAACCTGCACTTTGTGCGCGCCCTGGAAAGTCATCGCTCGCATGCTCTGCACTCCTGTTCTTGAGAGGGTGTTGAGAGGGTTATTGATTAAGGTGCGCGGCGCCCGCGAGCGTTCCGTCGAGGTATGGCCACAGCCGATCAGTGGTCGCCGCTGACGCGCGCCACGCCTCAGCGCAGCCGGGTGACGGTGAGCGCCACCACGGCAATCCGCTCGACGCCCTCATAGCCGGGTTTTTCCAGCTCTTCGCCAAAGACGTCAGGGTCGATTTCGCGGTAGGTCCAGCCATAGTCAGCGCTGGCCACCAGCGGTTTGATCGCCTCCAGAAAGGGATCGGCACCGGCCACCATCGCCACGCCCGTGTAGAGCACCAGGCTGCCGCCAAGGGCCAGGCGCTCGCGGGATTCGCTGACGATACGCACCGACAACTGCGCGCCCAGGGCACCGCCACCATGGCGATAGGCGCGCTGATGCGGGTCATTCATATAGGGCGGGTTGGCAACGATCAGGTCGAATTCACCGTCGACGCTGGCCAGTATGTCGCTGTGGTAGGCGCTGACATTCGCCAGGCCCGCCAGCTCGGCATTCACTGCCGTCATGCGCAGGGCGCGGGGGTTGATGTCCACCGCCAGCACGTCAGCGTCAGGCCGGGCGCGGGCGATGACCAATGCACCGACACCCGCTCCGCAACCGATGTCGACCGCCCGCCGCACAGGGTCGAAACGCTGCTGCAGATAGGCTTGGATCACGTGGGCAAACCGGTAGCTGTCGGGTCCGAAAAACACCGCGTCGGCCTGGGTGGTCGGGTACGGCGAGTGGGCAAACAGCAACTCGTCCAGGCTCGACCAGCGCACGGTGCTGCGCCACAGGGCGTCGTGTTTTTCGATCACCTGCGCTTGCTGCAATTCCTCGCGAAAGGCCTCTGGCAACAACGCGTTATCAAATGGCAGCGACCAGCCGAACACATCGCGCATGGTCATCGCCAGCGGCGTTGCCAGGCGCTGGCAGACCCGTTCATGGGTCAGGGGCGTCGGCGTGATAAACCGGTAGCCGTTCTCCTTCAATCCGCGGCCCAGGTTCAACAAAGTGCGATCGACGAGCTGCTGTGCAGACATGAACGACCCTCCTCAGCGCAGACGCGCGCGCAGTTGGATAAAGCGCCGCGTCGCGTAAAGCCCGGCCGGAGCGCAATGGCGCCGCGCCGACATCCACGGGATCAGCGCATCGAGCTGCTGTTCATCGGGCAGCTTGCACAGTGATTCAACCAGCGCCTGGGTGTCCGGGTCGGCCGGGCGATGCTGCTCCCGGGAAAAACGGCTGCCGCGCCCCGGCCGTGCAGGCGGCACGCGCTCGCCGCTGACCCAGTCACCGGCAATCCAGTCGTGCAGCAGCTGCTTTTCAGCCCCGCTGAACACGCCGAACATCGCCGCACCAGCGCCCTCGATCAGTTGCCAGAAGCGGCTGTCGGCAGGGTCCTGGTTGCGCTTGATCCAGCCTTTGTCTTGCAGCGCCTGGAGGAACTCAGCGATCTGCCCAGGCTGTGCCAGCCATTGATTGACGGTTTTGCCCTCGAAGCGGCAGTAATCGGAATGCATGTGCTGGCCATACGTGCGCTTACGCTCAAGCATGGCCACGACCTGCTCCTGCAGGTTGAAGCGTTCGATCACGGCCGTGGTGCCCGGCCCGAGGTCATTGAGCTGATAACCGCGGGCCACGCGGCGGTAGAACTGCTCCCTGCCCTCGCCCAGCGGCAGCAGGTTCAACACCGACTGCGCGGCCTTGCACGCGTGGCCGCTGCTGGCGTTGTCGATGGTGACGTGGAGGGTGAAGTAATAAGGATCGATGCCCAGCTCGCTCAGCTCGTACGAGGTGATCAGCAGGTGCAGGGGTAATTGCTCATAGCCCAGGTTGTAACCGATCACTTCCGGCAGAAACTCCTCGGCACACAGGCCCAGCGCCAGTTGCAAGGCGCCTTGCAGGTAGTCGTCATCCTTGACGCCGGCTTCGCTGTCGGCATCGTGCTCGCTGAGCAGCTTGCGATAGATCACCACATGGTTCTGCGCGGCTTCGCCGTCGCCCAGTTCTTCGAGGTAGGTGGTCAGCAGCCCATCGAAGCGCTGGTCCTGCCAATAGCGCAGTAACCCGTACAGCCAGGCGCCATCGACCTGTTTGGTCGGCGCCACGCATTGCAACACGTACAACGCGTGAGCCTTGTTCTGGAAGTAGCGCCGTGGCTGACCCTGCTGGCGTTGCTCAAGGTAGTCGGCGTAGTCGCGGGCCACGGCGGCGCAGCGCTGCTCGACCCACGCGGGCAATTGTTCGGGCGTGTCGGGCAATTCGCAGGGCACGTCCTGCACCTGGGCCAATTGCGCCAGCAAGAATTCCCGTGCTAGCGCCTCGCAACCCTGCGCCTCGTTGTACAACTGCTGGTACACGCGTTGATGGCGGCCGTCGGCCGCGTCAGTCAGGGTGGCCGGTTGGCCCGACAGCGCTGTAAAAAGCGTCATGATGGCAGTTTCCACAAAGTCCGATACTACTCGGCTTTCTCACCAGAAAGCCCCGCAAGAGCGCTCAAAACGCGCGCTTCTAAAGTGCAGAGCATCCGGCTGTGGGGAAAATTCAATCGGCATTGCGAGGCTGCGGATCAGCGGTTATCCGGCACCGCCCGAGAGGCGCCAGGGGCTATCAAACGTGCTGCCAGCTCTTGTAGACGAACTCCAGGCTGTACCCGTCCGGGTCGACGACGTTGGCGGCGTAGTAGTTGGGGTCGTAGTGCATGCGCGCGCCGGGTGCGCCGTTGTCGGTGGCGCCGTGTTCCAGTGCAGCCGCGTAGGCCTTTTCGACCTCCTGACGGCTATTGGCGACAAAGCCTACATGCACCGCACGCCCGTCGACCAAGCCTTCGCGCAACCAGAAGAACATCCGCCCGTTGGCACCAAAGCCCTTGAGGTCGGGATGGCCGGGGGGACCGTCCTTGCCGTCGTAGTCAAACCGAGTGGTGATGCCCAGCGGCGCCAACGCCCCTTCATAGAAACGGACCGAGCGGCGGATGTCGCTGACCGAGATAAACAGATGATCCAGCATGTGTGACCTCACAATTCAAATGATGTAGCCACCCGCGACCTCAAGGGTCTGGGCATTGATCCAACGGCCTTCCTGCGACAGCAGCATGGCGATGACCCGTGCCACGTCTTGGGGCTCGCCAACTCGGCCGAGGGCGGTTTGCGCGGCCAACTGAGCTTCGAACTCATCGTTCAAGCCGCCCCCAAGCTCGGTGCGGATCGCGCCGGGGGACACCGCATTGGCGCGGATGCGGCGCTCGCCGAACTCCTTGGCCATGTAGCGAGTGAGTACGTCCAGGCCGCCCTTGAAGGCGGCATAAGGCGCAACGCCCGCCGTGGCCACGCGGGTGGTGGCACTGGTGAGGTTGACGATACTGGCGTGGTCCTCCAGCAACGGCAACAGGGTTTGGGTGAGAAAAAACGGGCCCTTGAGGTGCACGTTGAACAGGCCGTCGAACTGCGCCTCGCTCACCGATTCGAGAGGGTTGAACAGGCCGTAGCCGGCGTTGTTCACCAGCCCGCTGAGGCGCTGGGTACCCCAGGTGGCCTGCAATGTATGCAGCACCGTCTCACGAAATGCCGCGAAAACGCTGACGTCTGCCACGTCCAACGCCAAGGCAACGGCTTTGCCGCCGGCGGACTCAATGCGCTGCACCACTGCGTGCGCCGCTTCAGGATGGTGATGGTAGGTGAGGATCACGCCATGGCCCTGACGGGCGCACAGCTCGGCGGTACTGGCACCAATGCCACGACTGCCTCCGGTGATTACGATGACGCTCATGAGCTGCTCCACGCTTGAAAAGTTGAGTGGCTACAGTAGCCATCGTCCTTCCCGTCAGCGCAGCCGTTCCTACTCCAATCCTGCCTGTTTCTGCTTTTTGCTTGCGCGCGGTTCGCAGGAAG
The DNA here is from genome assembly GCF_003852315.1 of Pseudomonas sp. LBUM920. NCBI lineage: Bacteria > Pseudomonadati > Pseudomonadota > Gammaproteobacteria > Pseudomonadales > Pseudomonadaceae > Pseudomonas > Pseudomonas edsoni (SeqCode). The sequence goes on along the minus strand of NZ_CP027762.1, from coordinate 2,422,909 downwards.
GCACAGCATGGCCGCTATGAATAATCAATTGATCGAACTGCGCGTCCTGGCCGCCAAGGCCGAAAACCGCCGCACCGAGACCGGTATCCCGCGTGTGGCGATGGTTCAGGGCGCGATCCCGGAACACCGGCTGGCGGCGGTGTATGAGCCAATGATCAACCTGATCCTGCAGGGCAGTAAAAGCATGACCGTGGGCGACCGCACGCTGCACTACGACCCGGCGACGTACTTTGTGATGTCCATCGAGTTGCCGGCCGTGGGCGCAGTGCACCCGGCGAGCAGCGGCGAGCCCTACCTGGCGGTCAGCCTGAGCCTGGACCCGACGCTGCTGACCACCCTGCTCAACGACCTGCCTGCGCCCACTGCACGCCGCGCGCAGGAAGCCGGCTTCTCGGTGGCGGCGGTAACGCCGGCATTGATGGACACGTGGGTGCGCATGCTGCGCCTGATGGGCGACCCGGTAGCGATTGCCGCACTGGCACCTGCGTACGAACGGGAGATTCTCTTCCACGTACTGCAAGGCCCCCATGGCTGGATGTTGCGCGACATCGCCGCGCCGGACACTGCCATGGCGCGAGTCAACCAGGCCATCCAATGGATTCGCCAGGATTTTGCCGAACCGATTCGCGTGGAGGCGCTGGCACACAAGGCGGCGATGAGCGTTTCGGCGTTTCATCGCCACTTCAAGGCGGTGACCAACCTGAGCCCGTTGCAGTATCAGAAACGCGTGCGCTTGCTGCAGGCGCGCACGTTGATGCTGGCCACTGCGAGCAGTGTGACCGGCGCGGCGTTTGCGGTGGGGTACGAAAGCGCGACCCAGTTCAGCCGCGACTATGCGCGGGTGTTCGGGCTGCCGCCCGCGCGGGACACGGCGCGGATTTTGGCGGCAAACAGGGGGTGTCAGTAGACACAAAATCAGTGTGCTGAACGGCCCATTGTGAAGAGCGGGCCTGATGTGGCGAGCGGGCTTGCCCCGCGCTGGGCTGCGCAGCAGCCCCAATCAAGACGCCGAGTTCATCCAGACAGTACTCGGTCGTCAGGTTTTGGGGCTGCTTCGCAACCCAACGCGGGGCAAGCCCGCTCGCCACGTAGGCCCGCTTGCCACGACAGGCCCGCTTGCCACGGATGCTGTGTTACTTACGCGCTGCCTCCCACGACTTGAGCAGGTCGTTGTAGCTCACGGTTTCGCCTTTGGGTTTCTCATTGGCCAGTTTCGGCTTCGGCGCGCCGGGCTGGTCGAACCAGTATTGGGCATCACGCTCGGGGTTCATTTTCGGGCCGCATATCGGCTGCACGTTGGAGCGTTCCAGGCGCATCATGATCGCGTCCTGCTCCTTGGCCAGGTTGTCCAGCGCCTGCTGCGGGGTTTTCTCGCCGCTGGCGGCAGCGGCGATGTTGCTCCACCACAGTTGCGCCAGGCGCGGGTAGTCCGGCACGTTGGTGCCGGTCGGGGTCCACTCGACCCGTGCCGGGCTGCGGTAGAACTCCACCAGGCCACCGAGTTTGGGCGCCAGGTCGGTCATGGCCTGGGAGTTGATGTCGGACTCACGAATCGGCGTCAGGCCAACAATGGTTTTCTTCAGCGAGACGGTTTTCGAGGTCACGAACTGCGCGTAGAGCCAGGCCGCGAGTTTCTGCTTCTCAGGCGTCGACTTGAGGAAAGTCCAGGAGCCCACGTCCTGATAGCCCTTCTTCATGCCCTTTTCCCAATAAGGCCCGACCGGCGATGGGGCCATGCGCCATTTCGGCGTGCCGTCGGCATTCACCACCGGCAGGCCCGGCTTGGTCATGTCGGCGGTAAACGCGGTGTACCAGAAGATCTGCTGGGCGATGTTGCCCTGGGACGGCACCGGGCCGGATTCGGAGAAGGTCATGCCCGCCGCTTCGGGTGGCGCATAGGCTTTCATCCAGTCCACGTATTTCTGCGTCGCGTACACCGCGGCCGGGCCGTTGGTGTCGCCGCCGCGGGTCACGCTGGAGCCCACCGGGTGGCAGTCCTCCACGCGAATGCCCCACTCGTCCACCGGCAAGCCGTTGGGCAGGCCCTTGTCGCCGCCGCCGGCCATGGAGAACCAGGCATCGGTGAAACGCCAGCCCAGTGACGGGTCTTTTTTGCCGTAGTCCATGTGCCCATAAATACGTTTGCCGTCGATTTCCTTGACGTCTTCACTGAAGAATTTGGCGATGTCTTCATAGGCCGACCAGTTCACCGGTACGCCGAGGTCGTAGCCGTATTTTTCCTTGAACTTGGCTTTCAGCTCCGGCCGCTCGAACCAGTCGGCGCGGAACCAGTAGAGGTTGGCGAACTGCTGGTCGGGCAGTTGGTAGATTTTGCCGTCTGGCGCGGTGGTGAACGAGATGCCGATAAAGTCCTTGATGTCCAGGGTCGGCGAGGTGAAGTCCTTGCCTTCGTTGGCCATCAGGTCAGTGATCGACTCGGTCTTGCCATAGCGAAAGTGCGTGCCGATCAAGTCGGAATCGTTGACCCAGCCGTCATAGATGTTCTTGTCGGACTGCATCTGGGTTTGCAGCTTTTCCACCACGTCGCCTTCCTGCAGCAAGTCGTGGGTCAGCTTGATGCCAGTGATTTCGCTGAAGGCCTTGGCCAGCACCTTGGATTCGTACTCGTGGGTGGTGAGGGTTTCCGACACCACGTTGATCTTCATCCCACGAAACGGTTCTGCCGCCTTGATAAACCACTTCAACTCTTCGAGCTGCTGGTCTTGGGTGAGGGTGGACGGTTTGAACTCGCTGCCGATCCATTTTTTCGCCGCGTCTTCATACGCATCGGCCCAGGCCGTGGCGCTCAAACCGCTGAGGGCCAGTACGGCGGCCAATGAAATGCTATGTCGCAGCTTATTGTTTTTATTCAACATAGAGACCTCCTGGTGGTTTATTCAAAAGGGCACTAGCCCCAACGCATCACACTCAACAGCCATACCAGGGACAGCGCGGACGCCACCCAGATGCTCCAGTCGGTAGCGCCGATTACCAGTAAATGCAGGTAGGCGCTGCCGAGAAGACCGATAAACAGGCGATCACCACGGGTGGTGCTGATCGGTAAAAAACCGCGCCGAGGGATGCTCGGCGAGCGCAGTTCCCAGGTGGTCATGCCTACCAGCAGCACGCCAATGGCCGCAAAGAACAACGCGGTGGGAGTGGTCCAGGCCATCCATTCCATCATCGACTCCTCAGACCCGGCCCAGGGCAAAGCCCTTGGCCACGTGGTTGCGAACAAACCAGATCACCAGCATGCCCGGCAGGATGGTCAACACCCCCGCCGCCGCCAGCACGCCCCAATCGATACCCGAGGCCGAAACCGTGCGGGTCATCACCGCCGCGATGGGCTTGGCGTTGACCGAGGTCAGCGTGCGCGCCAGCAACAGCTCGACCCAGGAAAACATGAAGCAGAAAAACGCGGTTACCCCGATGCCGGAGCCGATCAGCGGGATAAAAATCTTCACGAAAAACTTGGGAAAGCTGTAGCCGTCGATGTAGGCGGTTTCGTCGATTTCCTTGGGCACGCCGGACATGAAGCCTTCCAGAATCCACACCGCCAACGGCACGTTGAACAGGCAATGCGCCAAGGCCACGGCGATGTGTGTGTCGAACAGGCCGATGGACGAATACAGCTGGAAAAACGGCAGCAAAAACACCGCCGGCGGTGCCATGCGGTTGGTCAGCAGCCAGAAGAACAGGTGCTTGTCGCCCAGGAAGCGGTAGCGCGAGAAGGCGTAGGCCGCCGGCAGCGCCACGCTCAGGGAAATCACCGTGTTCAGGCTCACGTAATACAGTGAGTTGATATAGCCGGTGTACCAGCTCGGGTCGGTGAAGATCACTTTGTAGTTGGCCAGGGTGAAAGCCTGCGGAAACAGGGTCAGCCCGCCAAGGATTTCGGTGTTGCTCTTGAAGGACATGTTCAGCAGCCAGTAGATCGGCACCAGCAGGAACAGGATGTAGATCAGCAGCGGTATCAGCTTGCGTTTGCTCATGCTGGCGGCCTCAGCGGTTGGCGTCGGAGTGGGTCATGGCGGTGTAGAACAGCCAGGACACCAACAAAATGATCAGGAAATACACCAGGGAAAACGCCGCCGCCGGGCCCAGGTCGAATTGGCCGACAGCCATCTGGGTCAGCGTCTGACTGAGGAAGGTGGTGGCGTTACCCGGCCCGCCGCCCGTGAGCACGAAGGGCTCGGTGTAGATCATGAAGCTGTCCATGAACCGCAGCATCACCGCGATCAGCAGCACGCTTTTCAGCTTCGGCAACTGGATATGTCGGAACACCGCCCAGGCCGATGCACGATCGATTCGCGCGGCCTGGTAGTACACGTCCGGGATCGCCCGCAGCCCCGAGTAACACAGCAACGCCACCAGCGAGGTCCAGTGCCACACGTCCATCACCAGCACCGTGACCCAGGCGTCCATGGTGTTGGCCGCGTAGTTGTAGTTGATGCCCATGGCGTTGAGGGTTGAACCGAGCAAACCGATGTCGGCGCGGCCGAAGATCTGCCAGATGGTGCCCACCACGTTCCACGGAATCAGCAGCGGAATCGCCAGAATGATCAGCACCAGCGACGACCAGCGGCCTTTGGTCGGCATGGTCAGGGCGATGGCGATACCCAGCGGGATTTCGATCAGCAGCACGCAGGCCGAGTAGATGAACTGGCGCAGCAAGGAGTCATGCAAGCGCGGGTCGAGCAGCACCTGCTTGTACCAGTCGGCGCCGACAAAGTAGCGGCTGGACTGGTCGAAAATATCCTGCACCGAGTAGTTGACCACGGTCATCATCGGGATCACCGCACTGAACGCCACCAACAGAAACACCGGCAACACCAGCCACCAGGCCTTGTTGTTCTGCACCTTGTTCATGGCTGCACCTCCAGCAGGTAATCATTGGCGTAGACCATCAGCCACTGCGCCGGGAAGCTGATCGAGGCGCTGCCCTGGGGCACCGGTTTGTCTTCGGCCAGGCGTACTTTCAACGGCGCGCCGTCAAGGTTGAGGGTCATGATCTTGTAGGTGCCAAGGTCTTCGACATGGGTGACGTCGGCCTGCAGCGCGTCAGGGTTGTACTCGTCCCACACGTGGATAAATTCCGGGCGGATCCCCACCTGCAGCTTCTGGCAATCGGCCTCGCGGATGCGCTGCTGCATCGCCTCGGGCAACGGCAGCAGCGTGCCGGCAAAACGCACCCCGCCCGCCTCGGCCTGCACTTCAATCAGGTTCATGCCGGGGCTGCCAATGAAATAGCCGACGAACGTATGGCTCGGCCGCTCAAACAACTCGCGCGGCGTGCCGAACTGCACGATCTGCCCGCCGTACATCACCGCGATTTTGTCGGCAAAGGTCGAGGCTTCAAGCTGGTCGTGGGTCACGTAGACCATGGTGATATTGAACTGCTCGTGGATCTGCTTGAGCTTGCGCCGCAGTTTCCACTTCAGGTGCGGGTCGATCACCGTCAGCGGCTCGTCGAACAGGATTGCCGACACATCGTCACGCACCAGGCCACGGCCCATGGAGACTTTCTGCTTTTCATCGGCAGTAAGGTTGCGCGCCTTTTTGTTCAACAGGGTTTGCAGGTCGAGGACTTCGGCAATTTCCTGCACCTTGCTGTGAATTTTCGCCTCGGGCATGCCCTGGTTGCGCAGCGGAAAGGCCAGGTTGTCGAACACCGTCATGGTGTCGTACACCACCGGGAACTGGAACACCTGGGCGATATTGCGGCGTTCCGGGGTGAGTTCGTTGACCACCTTGTGGTCGAACAGCACCTGGCCCTCCGAAGGGTTGAGCAGGCCAGAGATGATATTCAGCAAGGTCGACTTGCCGCACCCGGAAGGCCCGAGCAAAGCGTAGGCACCGCCCTGCTCCCACACGTGGTTCATTTCCCGAATCGCGTAGTCTTCAGGGCCGGCGGGTGTAGGGTTGTAGCTGTGCGCGAGGTTCTGCAAATGGATCTCGGCCATCAGGCAACCCTCGCTACGCGGCGCCCGGGGGCCTGGACCAAGCGGCCCTGGCCATCGAACACAAACAGTTTATGGGTGGGGATGTACACGCGGATCGGCGCATCGACGTCGTACTCGTGCACGCCCGGCAGGTGCAGCACCAGCAGGAAATGCTCACTGCGCACGTGCAGGAAGGTTTCCGAGCCGCTGATTTCGGCCACTTCCACGGTCACGGCCAGTTCCAGGTCATCGTCGTTGCTCGGCACCAGGCTGATATGGCTGGGGCGCACGCCAAAGCGGAACTCGCCCTCGCCGATGGGGCGCAGGTCGACGTTGAGCGGGAAGTGCACAAAATTGGCGAAGCTGACTTCATTGCCGCTGATACGTCCCGGCATCAGGTTGATCGGCGGTTCGGAAAACAACTCGGCGGCCAGCACGGTCTGCGGCTGGTGGTACACCTCGGCAGCCTTGCCACTCTGGATCACCCGGCCCTCATGCAGAATCGTGGTGGTGCCGCCGAGGGCCAGGGCTTCATTGGGTTCGGTGGTGGCGTAGATGGCGATGGTGTGGCGGGCCTTGAACAGCTCGCGCATTTCCTGACGCAGTTCTTCGCGCAGTTTGTAGTCCAGGTTCACCAGCGGCTCATCGAACAGGATCAACTCGGCGTCTTTGACCAGCGCGCGGGCCATGGCCGTGCGTTGCTGCTGGCCACCGGACAACTCCAACGGATGGCGCTGGAGGAATTTCTCGATGCGCAGCATTTTCGCGGTTTCGAGCACCTTGCTCTGGATCAGCTCGTTGGACACACCGGCCTGGCGCAACGGCGAGGCGATGTTTTCGAACACGGTCATGGTCGGGTAATTGATGAACTGCTGGTAGACCATCGACACGTTGCGCAGGCGCACCGGCTTGTGCGTGACGTCTACGCCGTTCATCAGGATGCGCCCGCTGTCGGGCTTGTCCAGGCCGGCCATCAGGCGCATCAGGCTGGTCTTGCCGGACAGGGTGCGGCCCAGCAAGACATTGAAGGAACCGGCTTCGAATCGCAGGTTGGCGTCGTCGATCCAAGTCTGGCCTTCGACGACGCGGGAGACATGTTCCAGGGTCAATGACATGACACGCCCTTTTTTATTATTGGAATGAATCTGGCAATACGTTCGACGAGAGCCCAGAGCGAGTTTCGTGCCAGAACTGGCAGGTGATTGATCTGTAAGGACATGGACCCGATCGGCTGTTCAGGCATCAACAGAAGTGAACAATTGGGGCTGAACAACTGAACAACGGGCGGGTTGACAATGAACAGTTCTGAACAACAATTGATGGGCGACACAGATTCAAGGTGGGAGCGGGCTTGCTCGCGAATGCGGTAGAACAGTCGGCATCGGTATTGGCTGACCCACCGCATTCGCGAGCAAGCCCGCTCCCACATTTCGGCCCTGTTTCTTCATCCCGATTGTGCACGCCCAATAACAATAAAAAAGAAGGTCGCCCCCATGGCCGAACCCTTGGCTCACGACACCCTCATCCAGGATTCCTGGCGCCGCTGCCGCGCGTTTGGCCTGGATCACCAGAGCACGCCCAGCTTCGACCAACTGCCCGCCGAGGGCATCAGCCAATTGCTGGAAAGCCAGCATTCGCTGGTGCAGACCACTCACCAGGAAGTGCTGCCCTATTACGAAAACATCCTGAGCAACTCCAACTGCCTGATCATGCTGGCCGACAATCAGGGCCAGGTCTTGACCTCGTGGGGCACCCAGCGCTTTATCGAGCCGAAACTGGCGCGCGGTTTCAGCGCCGGCGCCAGCTGGAGGGAGCGCAGCAGCGGCACCAATGCCATCGGCACCGCACTGGCCTGTGCCCAGGCGGTGCATATCGAGCACGACGAACACTTCCTCAAGGCCAACCGCTTCATGACCGGCTCGGCGGCGCCGATCTTCGATGCCCAGCGCGAAATCATCGCGGTGCTGGATGTGTCCAGCGACAGCTATCTGCCGCCCTCCCACACCCTGGGCATGGTCAAGATGATGAGCCAGACCGTGGAAAATCGGCTGATCCTCAACCTGTTTCGCGGCGAGCATTTTCAGCTGACCTTCAACACCGGCCTGAACAACCTCGACAGTCAGTGGGCCGGCCTGCTGATTTTTGATGAGAGCGGGCAAGTGCTGTCGGCCAACCGCCGGGCGGACAATTTGCTGGGCATCAGTTTGTCGCGGGTGCTGATCGACAGTTTGTTCAAGGTCTCGTTGCTGGAGTTGCTGAACCAGCCGGAAGGCTTGCCGTTCTCGCTGCAGGCGGCGGGACGCAACCGGTTTCAGTGTTTATTGAAGCGGCCGAAGAAGATGCCGGTGCAGGCGCGGGTCTTCAGTGAGCCCAAGCCGGGCAAGCCTGCCGAGCTGAAGCCGACCGCGATCAACCTCAAGACCCTGCACTTTGGCGATGCGCGTGTGGAAAAAGCCGTGCGCCAGGCCGAGCGTCTGCTGGAAAAAGACATTCCGTTGCTGATCCACGGCGAAACCGGCGTCGGCAAAGAGGTGTTCGTCAAAGCCCTGCACCAGGCCAGCTCGCGCAGCGCGCAGGCGTTTATCGCGGTGAACTGTGCGGCGATTCCGGCAGAGTTGGTCGAGTCAGAGCTGTTTGGCTATGAAAAAGGCGCCTTCACCGGCGCCAATCAAAAAGGCAGCATCGGCCTGATTCGCAAGGCGGACAAAGGCACGTTGTTTCTGGATGAGATCGGCGACATGCCGCTGCCGACCCAGGCCCGTTTGCTGCGGGTGCTGCAGGAGCGCTGCGTGCAGCCGGTGGGCAGCAGCGAGCTGTTCCCGGTGGACTTGCGGATCATCTCCGCCACCAACCGCGCGTTGCGCGAATGGGTGCAGGCCGGGCGCTTTCGCGAGGATTTGTACTACCGCATCGGCGGCCTGACCCTGGAGCTGCCGCCGTTGCGCGAGCGCACCGACAAGCAGGCGTTGTTCCAGCAGTTGTGGCAGCAGCACCGCGAGCCAACTCAATGGGCCGGGCTGAGTGCCGAGGTGCTGGCGTTGTTCGAGCAACACCCGTGGCCGGGCAATTTGCGCCAGGTCAGCAGCGTGTTGCAGGTAGCACTGGCCATGGCCGAGGAGCAGCCGGTGCGCCCCGAGCATCTGCCGGATGATTTTTTTGTGGATTTGAACGTGCCAGCGCCGTTGCCTGCCAGCGCGGATGTGGTAGATGGCATCGACCTCACGCAACGCTTGAAGGCCGCTGGCGGCAATATTTCCCACCTGGCGCGGGAGTTGGGCGTCAGTCGCAACACGCTGTACAAGCGCCTGCGCCAACATGAGCCTTGACTTAACGCGGCTTGACCACCACCAGCAAGTCCGTGAAGTACTCCACCTTGATCGGCAGGTTGTCGGCCAGTGCCGCGAGCGCCGCCGCGGTGTCGTCGAGCTTGAACACGCCGGACACCCGCAGGTTTTGCAGGGCCTGTGGGTCAAACCGCACCAGGCCATGGCGGTAGCTGGCGAGGGTTTGCAGCACCTCGCTCAAGGGCTGGTCATTGACTTTGAGCAGGCCACGCGTCCAGGCGTCCGGGTCGGTGTTGCCAATCGCCTGCGGCGACCGGGCACGGCCATGGTCAAGCACCGCGCGCTGGCCGGCTGCGACCTTGACGCCTTCTGCGCCCTCGCCTTTGACCGCCACGCTGGACTCGATCACCGTGACCACGGTGGTGCCGTCCGCGGCGCGCTTGACCAGGTAGCGGGTACCCAGGGCGGTGGCCGTGCCTTGATCGGTGCGCACAACGAATGGCCGTTGCGCATCCTTGGCCACCTCGACCCATAGCTCGCCTTGCAGCAACTGGATCACGCGTTGGTGGCCGTCGAATTTCACGTCCACGGCCGAGTTGCTGTTGAGCTGCAAGCGGCTGCCGTCCTCGAGCGCGACCTGACGGCGTTCGCCGACACCGGTGCGCTGGTCGGCCATCCACACTGGCGCGCGCTCCACACCGACCCAGCCGCAGAGTAATACGCCGAGTAAACCCAGCACCTGCGCACCCCGCGAGCGTTGTGGGGCGAAAGCACGGTTGAGGGCGATGCGCGCCGGGCGCGCGGGCACGGCGTCGAAATTGCCCCACAGCGCACGCATGCGGTCGATGGCGACGGCATGGCGCGGGTCGGCCTGGCACCAGGTGTTGAAGGCCTGACGGTCGGCGTCGCTGACGTCTTCGTCGTGCAGGCGCGTCAGCCAGTTCGCCGCTTGCTGGATGATGTGTTCAGTGCTCACGACAGCGGGTCCGCCGCGTGCAGGCTGTGGTAGCAATGCACCAGCGCCGTGGAAATGTAGTTTTTGACGGTACTGGGCGACACGTCCAGGCAGCTGGCGATTTCGCTGTAAGTCAGCCCGTCGAGGCGGCTTAACAGAAAGGCTTCGCGGGTCTTGGCGGGCAAGCCGGCGAGCATCTCGGCGATGCGCTCCAGGGCCTGCAACGCCACGTGGATTGCCGCCGGATCGGGCATGCCTGCGTCTTCGCACTGAATCACCAGGGCTTGCGTATAGGCCCTTTCGATGCGGCGGCGCCGCGCACCATCAATCAGCAAACGCCCGGCGGTGGTGGCCAGAAAAGCCCGCGGTTCCTTGATGTTGTGGGGTTCGGCCAGCATCAGGACGCGGATGAACGCGTCGTGGGCGAGGTCCGCGGCGTGCTGCGAACACCCGAGTTTTTTGCGCAGCCAGCCGTGCAACCAGCCGTGGTGCTCGCGGTACATTGCCGTGAGGGTCTGCTGACGGGCGCCATCGCCCGGCGCGGCCGGAATGTCATGCATGCGCAAAAACTTCTCAAATGGGAAATATTACCAATTGCGCGAACAATGCCAGCAAAACGGTATGAGGGCAAGGGGGCTCAGTTCTGCTGCTTTTCGGGCTTTCATGCTGGTAGTTGTGGCGAATGGGCTTCCCGTGGCGAGCGGACTTGTTGTGGCGACTGGGCTTGTTGTGGCGACTGGGCTTGTTGTGGCGAGCGGGCTTGCCCCGCGTTGGGGCGCGTAGCGGCCCCAGTAAGGTCACCGCGTTTTTTACAGTTAGAACGCGTTAGCCGGTTTTGGGGCTGCTGCGCAGCCCAACGCGGGGCAAGCCCGCTCGCCACAACAGGCCCGCCCGCCGTCAACAAACCCGCGCTCCACGGTAAACCCGCGCTTCACAGTAAGTCTGCTCCCCACACGGTTGCTTAACGCCAACTCCACGACACGCCGGTAAAAATGCCTCGCCCGTCTGCCGGCGTGGACCGCGCCACATCCAGGCCTTTGTCGTCATAACCCGGGGTGACCGTATTGGCGTAGCGCCGGTTGGTGAGGTTGCGCACATCGACCCAGGCTTGCCAGTCCTGCTTGGGCGCGTCGTAGCCGAAGGTGGCGCCGAGGGTGGTGTAGGCCGCCGCGTAGTAGGAATTGGCGTAGTCCACCGCCACACGCGAGGAATGCTCGGTGTTGAGGCTGGTGTAGAACCCCGTCGGATGGCTGTAGCGCAGCTGCGCCTGGTAGTAATGCTTGGGGATGCCCGGCAGGGTGTTGTCGCCGAAGCGGTCATCGTCGCGGTAGTGGAAGTCACTGAACGTGTAGGCCTGGCGCAAGGCCAACTGGCCATTGCCGCCGCCCTCCCACAGCGGGCTGAGCAGGCTCAGTTCCACACCCTGGTGCACGGTGGGGCTGGCGTTGGCCTCGGCGACAATCGCGTTGGTGGTGGCGGTTTGCGCCTGCGTTTCGACGGTGAGCAGTTCGTGACGCACTTCTGAGCGGTACAGCGCCAGGTCCCACTGGCCAAACCACTGTTCGCCACGGCCGCCGACTTCCACAGTGGTAGCGGTCTGGTTGCGCAGGCTTACGCCTTCACGCTGCAAGCCGGTGGCCGGGCCGCTGCCGGTGGGAAAGTATTTATTGGAACCCCAGATCATCGACCACGCATGCGCTGGCTCGACCGAGCGACTCAGGTTGCCATACACCTGCAATTGCGCGGTGAAGTCATAGCGCAGGCCGATACGCGGGGCGTAATCCCAGTCGTGCTGGCTCAACGGCGCCTGACCTTCGGGATAAGTGACCTGGGTTTCGCGGCGGGTGTAGATCGCGGCCAGGCCGGTGGTCAGCCATAGGTCCGGTACCAGCTCCAAGTCGTTGCCGACATGCAGCACGGTGTCAGCGCCGAGATAGCTGTAGTCGCGGGTCTTGGTGCCGGGCGCGTAAATAGCCGTGTTGCCGGCAGGCGTGCGCACGTATTCCGAAGCACCGTTATTCGGCATCGCCTGGGTGCTGCGCAGCCCTACCGTGGTCTTGCTGTCGTGGCCGAACAGCAGGTCCTGGCGGATGTAATTGAGCGTGCCACTGACGTCGGTGTAGGCGACTTTCAGGCGATTGGTGCCCTCGCGCAAGTCCATCGGATAGTCGTGATAGGCCAGCCCGACTTCAACGCGGGAATTGTCATCCAACTGCAAGGTGGTTTTGTTGGCGATCCAGGTCGAACCCGGCTGCAAACGCTTGGAATCGCGGGCGGCGTTGAGGCTGTTGGCGGCCGTTAGATCGTGGCTGATCTGGTCACGCGTCAGCTTGCCGGGGGTGTCATTGGTGGTTTCGCGGTAGCGAAAATAGAAGCGCGTTTCCAGGTCCGGGTTGAAACGGTAGCCGAAGTTGGCGGCGATGCCCTTGCCGGTACCGGCGCTCTGGTGCTGGTAGCCATCGGATTCGGAGTCGGTGAGGCTGATGTAATAGTCGGCATCGCCCAGCACCTGACCGGAGCTGATCTCGCGCTGGGCATAACCGCGACTGCCTGCTTCATAACGCACTTGCAGTTTGGGTGCGTCGTAACCCGTGCGGGTGACGTAATTCACCGACCCGCCCAAGGCCAGCGCGCCCTGGTCAAAGCCATTGGCGCCGCGCAGCACTTCGACGCGGCTTTGCCACAGTGGGTCCTTGAGTTCGTAGGGCGTGCCGCCCGGGCCGGTCAGCGGCAAACCGTCGAGCATTTCATACAGGCCGGAGGCGTGCGAACCGGGGCTGCGGTTCAAGCCCGAACCGCGTATCGAAAGCTTCACGCCTTCATTGTTGGCCGCCTTGGCGTACACCCCGGCCTGGTATTTGAACACGTCTTCATTGGTGCTGACCCGGCCCTGCTGCACGCTGCTCATGTCGATGTAGTTGGTGCCACCGGGCACGCTTTTGAGTTGCGCCTGGGCCACTTCGCCTGCGCTGACCTCGCTGCTGGTGACCTCGACCGGTGCCAATTGCAGGGCGTCGGCCTGCGCCAGCGAACTGAGGGTCAAGGCGGCAAAAAGGAGCGGAGGTTGGCGCAACAGCATGGACAGATCCTTGGAATGTAGGGGCGAGACAGGCCGGGGCCGAGCACGCTAACAGGGGTGGGAAGCCACGCAGGCTTACCGAGTCACGCCTTATTAACGGACCAGACCCTTCCCACAACAGGTTCTGACTGCTTGTATTGGTTAAGTCCAAAATCGAATTAACACATGCAAACTCAGTATTTAAGGAAATAACCGCCACGCAGTACTGTGGAGCCACTGAGTCACCTACGTGAATCACCCTGGCCCCAAGAGATCGCGCCCATGCAAACATCTGCCACCGTCATCGACTTCACCCTCCACCGTAAGCGCCGCCAGGCGCGTGCAGCGGCCGAGCTGATGTGGGCGATGTACGCGGCACGTGCCGGGCTTGCCGTGTTGACCGCCCAGGCGACGCCCTCCAGTGATACGCGCCGGGCGTAAGGCCGATGAATTTTCTGCAGGTACTTGCCGAGTCACCCGAACCCCTTCCAAAACCTGGCACCGATGACGACGACACCAGCCTGTGTGTCGCGCAGAACCTGCAGCGCCTGCGCAGCAAACGCCACCTGTCGCTGGATGGGCTGGCGCGCGCCTGCGGCGTCAGCCGGGCAATGCTGGCGCAGATCGAATCGGGCCGCAGCGTGCCGTCGATCAAGGTGCTGTGCAAAATTGCCAAGGGGTTGAAGGTGTCAGTGGCGGCCTTTCTGGAAGACCGCGCCTTTGAAGGCGTCGAGGTGTTGCCGGCGCAGCAGAGTAAACGCCTGGTGAGTGCCGATGGTGCGTTTTTCAGCCGCGCGTTGTTCCCCTACGACACCGCCCGCCAGTCCGAATTCTACGAGATCCGCCTGCGCGCCCTCGGCGAGGAAGTCTGCGCAGGCCACGGCCCGGGCATCCAGGAAAACCTGGTGGTGGCACAGGGCGTGCTGGAAGTCAGCGTCAATGACGAACGCTACCTGCTCTCCACTGGCGATTCGATCCTGTTCTACGCCGACCAGCCCCACCGCTACCGCAATCCGGCGGACAGCGAGGCGGTGGCGTTTTTAGTGATCACCTACCCGGAACGCCTGGACTGAATGCAAAACGCCCCGAATCATCGGGGCGTTTTTTAGTTTGCGGGTGCTATCAGCAGGTGCAGCACATCATCGGCATGCCATTGCAGCTCATCATCATCGGCATGGCGCAGTCACTCATCAGCTTGTTCATCAGCATGCAGCAGTTTTGCATCATGGCCATGCTCATGCCCGGCATCGGCATCATTTTGCACTGCAGGCTGTCGCCCATCAGGGTGCATTCCATCATGCACTTCATCATCGGCATCGACATGCCCATGGCCATCATCGGCATCATGTTCGGCATTTCCATGTTCATCTTCATGGCGTCGGCCGACAGGCACATCATCGACAGGTTGGCGCACTGCATCATCATCGGCATGCCGCAGTTCATCATCATCGCCATCATCTCGGCGTTAGTCTTGAACTGAGCCATGTCCATACCTGCTGCGGGCTTCATGGTGCACATCATGGCGTCGCCGGCCATTTCGCAGTGCATGGTGGCCATCATCATCGGCATGCCCATCATCATCGGCATCATTGGCATGGAGGTGTTCATCGGCATCTGCATCGCATTCATCATGTTCGAAACTCCGTAATCGACAGGAAATGGCTAAGTTCTGGCGCCGATTCTAGAGACGCCGGGCAGCGGCGCAAGACGGCGGCAGAGCAGCAGGATTGGCTGTTCGGGGACAAGCTTAGTTGACCAGAACAGCTGCGCACGCTGCGATAACAGAGCAAGCGACGCCGCGACGTCGTAAACCTCTTGCATAGGCAGATAAACGTCGCTGTAGATATACGATTACGTTCTTGAGACCAATCGTAAGGAAATAAACGATCTAACCCGCTTCAAATAAACCCCGCACCGGTCTCATCGGCCGTCGGCGCCAGCAAGCGCAGCAAATCATCCGCCTCCGTGCCCTGTGGAAACCTGAACCCAAGCATTTCGTCACACGCCAGAACACTTGCGAGCGCTTCACGCAACTGCGCCTCCGTCGGCGCGTCGCGCAGCAGTTTGTGGGCGGGCAATAGCACGTCGGCGGGGACGCCTTGAGCACTTGCCACGTCGATCACGGCAAACAGGATAAATCGCAGGCGGACTTCGCGATCAGTAGGCCAAACCGTTTTGCGCTTTCCCAAGGTAGGCACTCATCGTCAAGAAAAGTCCGAGGCTATTGCCGACCGTGGGTATGTTTCAAGCAAAGGGGGGCAAGATAGGCCGTTTCCCACATATGAAAGGGAAATGCCGCACTGCAAGATCGGTCCACGCATCACTGCACGGGCAAAAAATTCATCAGCAGCAAGCTCTGCGCGTAATTGAGGGCAACGCGCCGGTAACGCTCATCAAGCATCTGCGCGAGCAGGTCGAGGCGCGCAACCACTTTGCCGAACTCAACGGCGAAACTGAGGTTGCTGCCCTCCTCCGAGATTTCATTGGAGAACAACAGCAACACGCCATTGGCGTCCTGGCGCTGGCTGAGCAGCCAGGTGGCTTTCTCGATATTGCGCGCGGCATTGCTGACAAATTGCGGGTTGATCGAGTCGGTGACATAAAACTGCGTGCGCCCACCGTGTGCAGTCACCAGCATGCTGCCAATGGCATAGATAAACGCCCCGACCCGGTCGCCGCGAAAGTCCGGGCTCAGCGAATAGCTCAAGGCCACCAGGTCACGACGGTCCCCCAGGGCAGGCAGCGGTTGCCGGTTCTCGATGGCGCGGCGAATTTCCCGCGCGGCACTCACCGCATCGGTATAACCCGATTGGCGCCACTGGTTGGGGTTGCGCAGGTAGAGCTTGTTCATCAGCACGTACAGGCTTTGCAGGTTGTCGCGCATGCTCAGGGTTGCCATGCGGTCGACGCTGGTCTGAAAAAACTCATCGGGCTTGCCATCGCTGAACTGCCTGGCGATATCGCGGCCCTGTTGCTGGCTGCAGCCGGTGGCACAGAGCATAAACACCGCTGCGATCAGCAGCGGCCAGCGGGTGATAAAAGCAATTGACGTTCGATCCATCGGCACCGGGTCTGGCTGCGGTCCACGCGCAGAATGAGCGCGGTCGTGACAGGGATAGATCAGAAGAATGAGAAAAAGTGCAGCGCGCCGGCGTGGATCAGCAAAGGCCTACAGGCTAAAAGCACGCGCAGTGGTGCAATCCTGTCGAATTCTTGCCTGATCCTCCGAGTTGTCGATGACGGGATCGATAGCTGTTGCGCCGTGGTCTAGAGTGCAACGATGGGCAACTTATAAAAAAAGCCACACCAACCGATGATCAGCAGGTGAACCATGCAATTACGTATCAACCAGAAATCCTACGAGGTCGATGCCGACGCCGATACGCCGCTGCTCTGGGTGATCCGTGATGACCTGGGGCTGACCGGCACCAAATACGGCTGCGGCCTGGCCCAGTGCGGCGCCTGCTCGGTGCTGGTGGACGGCAACGTGGTGCGCTCGTGCGTCACGCCAGTGGCGGGTGTGGTTGGCCACGAGATCACCACCATCGAGGCGATCGAAGCCGATGACGTGGGCAAGCGCGTAGTCGCGGCCTGGGTCGAGCATCAAGTGGCGCAATGCGGTTACTGCCAGTCCGGGCAGGTGATGGCCGCCACTGCGCTGCTCAAGCACACCCCGGCGCCCAGCGATGCGCAGATTGAAGCGGCGATGATTAACCTGTGCCGCTGCGGCACCTATAACGCCATTCGCACGGCGGTGCATGACCTGGCCGTTCAGCCTGCCCGGCAGGAGAGCGCCTGATGAACACGCGCAACGCCCTCCCTGATACGCCATTGGGCGAACCGATCAACCTGTCCCGGCGCCGCTTCCTGGCCAGCACCGCCGTGGGCGCGCTGGTCATTGGCTTCGGCCTGCCGCTGGGCACGCCCAGGGCCTACGCCGCCACGCCCGACGCGGCAGAACGCGGCACCCAGGTGCCGGCGTTTTTAGAGATTCGCCCTGATGGCACCGTGCGGTTGCTCAGCCCCTTCATGGAAGGCGGCCAGGGCACTCACACCGCCATGGCGCAGATTGTCGGTGAAGAGCTGGACGCCGACCCCGCCACCTTCATTGTCGAGGCCGCGCCGCCCGGCGATGCGTATGTGGTGATGGAAAACGGCATGCGCATCACCGGCGGCAGCATGTCGGTGCGCATGAGTTACCCGACCATGCGTCGCCTCGGCGCCCTGGCCCGCGCGATGTTGCTGCAGGCCGGCGCCGAGCAGCTTGGCGTGCCGGTCGCGCAACTGACCACAACACCCGGCCGCGTGGTGCATGCCGCCTCCGGCCGTTCGCTGGGCTACGGTGAATTGGCCGGGCGTGCCCTCGACATGCCGGTGCCCGACCCGGCCACCATCACCCTGCGCGACCCGAGCCAGTTCCGCTGGATCGGCAAGCCGGTCAAACGCCTGGATGCCTACGACAAATCCACCGGCAAGGCGCAATACAGCATCGACTTGAAAGTTGACGGCATGCTCCACGCCGCCGTCCAGCACGCGCCGCGCCTGGGCATGACCGTGGGCAGCCTGCGTAACCAGGCACAGGTCGAAGCCATGAAGGGCGTGCACTCGGTGCATCAACTGCCCGGCGCCGTGGCCGTGGTGGCCGAGCGCTGGTGGCACGCCAAGCGCGCGGTGGAGGCGATCCAGGTGGAATGGCTGGAAGCCGCTGCAGATTCGACCGTACGCGCGATGCCGGCGGATTTTTCCAGCGACAAGTACCGCGACTTCCTCGCCGCCCAGCAAGGCCCGGCGCGTGACGATGAAAACGAAGGCGATGTAGCCGGCGCACTGGCAAACGCCAAAACCAAAGTCGAAGCCACCTACCAT
Source organism: Pseudomonas sp. LBUM920 (assembly GCF_003852315.1). Classification (NCBI taxonomy): domain Bacteria; kingdom Pseudomonadati; phylum Pseudomonadota; class Gammaproteobacteria; order Pseudomonadales; family Pseudomonadaceae; genus Pseudomonas; species Pseudomonas edsoni (SeqCode). Next base: position 2,404,804 of record NZ_CP027762.1, on the reverse strand, counting down.
AACCAGTACGTCAACCACGCCCAGCTGGAGCCACCTTCTGCCCTGGCACGCTTCAACCCCGAAGGCACGCTGGAGGTGTGGCTGCCGAACCAGGCGCCGGATATGTTCCGCGCCGACATGGCCAAACGCACCGGGCTCGACCCGGCGAAGATCATCCTGCATTCACCGCTGCTGGGCGGTTTTTTCGGCCGGCATTTCTTGTATGACTCGGCCAACCCTTACCCGCAGGCCATCGCACTGGCCAAAGCAGTCGGTCGCCCGGTCAAGCTGATCTGGAGCCGTGAAGAGGAGTTCCTGCGCGACGTGCTGCGCCCGGTCGCCGTGGTCAAGTTCCGCGCCGCGCTGGACGCGCAAGGGTTGCCGGTGGCCATTGAAGCGGTGAGTGCCACCGAAGGCCCCAGCGAAGCCATCGCCGGTAAACAGGGCGACAAAATCGACCCCACGGCCCTCGAAGGGTTGTCGGGCAAAAGCTACGCGATCCCCAACAAGCGCATTGCGCAGATCTACGTCAAAGGCCCGACCATGCTCGGCTACTGGCGCTCGGTGGGCAATTCGCTGAATGACTTCTTCTATGAAGCGTTCCTCGATGAGCTGGCCGACAAAGGCGGCCAAGACCCCTACGAGCTGCGCCTGCATTTGCTGCGCGATAACCCGCGGCTGACCACGCTGTTGCAAGCGGTGGGCGAGTTGTCGGGCGGCTGGAAGCGTGGCCCCTACACCGCCGAAGACGGCAGCCGCCGCGCGCGTGGCGTGGCCATGGCCTCACCGTTCGGCTCCCACGCTGCGGTGGTCGCCGAAGTGTCGATCGAAAACGGCCAGGTCAAGGTGCACCACATCTGGGAAGCCATCGACCCGGGCAGCATCGTCAACCCGGCGATTGTTGAAGCGCAAGTGAATGGCGCGGTGGCCCTGGGCTTGTCGCAAACCTTGCTGGAGGAAGCGGTGTACGTGGACGGCAAACCACGGGCGCGCAACTACGACCTGTACCCGATCCTGCCTATGTCGCGGATGGCGCAGGTGCACGTCAAAATCGTCGAGAGTGGCGAAAAAATGGGTGGTATCGGTGAACCACCGCTGCCCGCTGTGGCGCCGGCCGTGGCCAATGCGGTGGCGCACCTCACCGGCCAGCGCATCCGCAGCCTGCCTTTGAGCCGATACACCTTCGCCTGACCGACAAGGAACGCGCATGAACAACCGACGATTGGCTAGAACCGCAGGCTGGCTGGTGCTGGCCGGCGCGGTCGCAGCAGGCGTGCTGGCCTGGTACGTGACCCGCGAGCCCGCCTCGCCTTTTGAGCAACAACCCGCCGCCAGCGCAGACCCGGCACTGATCAGCCGCGGCGAGTACGTCGCCCGCGTCAGCGACTGCGTGGCCTGCCACAGCTTGCCGGGCAAGACGCCGTTCGCCGGCGGCCTGGAGATGGCCACGCCGCTGGGCGCGATTCACGCCACCAACATCACGCCCGACCGCAACACCGGCATCGGTGGCTACACCCCGGCCGACTTCGACCGCGCCGTGCGCCACGGCGTCGCGCCGGGTGGGCGCAGGCTTTACCCGGCGATGCCCTACCCGTCTTACGCCAAGCTCAGCGATGACGACATGCGTGCGCTGTACGCGTTTTTCATGCAAGGCGTGGAACCGGCCAATCAGCCCAATATCGACAGCAGCATTCCCTGGCCGCTGAACATGCGCTGGCCCATCGCCCTGTGGAACGGCGTGTTCGCCCCCAACGCCACCTACGCGGCCAAACCTGCCCAGGACGCGCTGTGGAACCGTGGCGCCTACATCGTCCAAGGCCCGGGGCACTGCGGCAGTTGCCACACGCCGCGCGGCCTGGCCTTCAACGAGAAGGCGCTGGACGAGTCCGGCGCGCCCTACCTGGCCGGCGGCCTGCTCGACGGCTGGTATGCACCGAGCCTGCGCCAGGACCACAACACCGGGCTGGGCCGCTGGAGCGAGGACGAGATCGTGCGGTTCCTCAAGACCGGGCGTAACCAGCATGCAGTGGTGTATGGCTCGATGACCGAGGCGTTCAACAACTCGACGCAATTCATGAGCGATGAAGATTTGAACGCCATCGCCCGCTACCTCAAATCCCTGCCTGGCGACCCGCAGCGGGACGGTTCGCCGTGGCAGTATCAGGCGGCCAACGCGCGCGCAGACGCCCCTGGTGCCCACACCTACGCAACCCGTTGCGCGTCCTGCCATGGCCTGGACGGCAAGGGCCAGCCGGAGTGGATGCCACCGCTGGCGGGCGCCACCTCGGCACTGGCCAAGGAAAATGCCTCGGCGATCAACATCACGCTCAATGGCTCACAACGGATCGTGACCGCCGGTGTGCCGGATGCTTACCGGATGCCGGCGTTCAGGGAGCAGCTGTCGGATGAGGAAATCGCGCAGGTGCTGACTTACGTGCGAGGTACGTGGGGCAACAACGGCGGCGCAGTCGATGCCGCGGCGGTGAATAAACTGCGCGGGCATACGGACCCGGCGAGCAGCAGCCCGATCATTTTGCATATGCGCTGAGAGAGGGCTCCCACGCTCCCGCGTGGGAATGCAGCCCGGGGCGCGGTGTGCCCCCGGGCCTACCAACCGTACAAAAGGGTCCAGAGGACACCGCTGGCAGCCACTATCATCCCAAAATAATACGGCCACAACGCCCAGCGTTTGAGGGACAAAGGAACGGCCGCCAGTTCAGCCTCGGTTACCTCCCCTCTTTTGATGTGAAATTTGGGCATTCCCAACAGTTCAGTGATCAGGAGCATGCGATGGAACCTGTCGATGTGCTTATTTCTGCCCCAAAAGCGTTTGTTGTCGCAGATCACCTTGTTCTCGCTGAAGTAGCTTTCCAGGGCCTCGAGCTTTGTGTACTCAGCGTATAGAGTGAGCCCCGAGAACAAGAACACACCTGCACACATAAAAATTGCAAGGATGAGTTGAAAATCCATGCTTAAGCGCCCTCTGGTTGAAAGATCAAATCACCGTCGATCTCTTCGATCTTCCCGCCCAGAAACGCACCGCCAGTGCCGAATACGTTGCCTATCACTGCGCAGGCCAGCGCACCGTTTTCTTTAGCCGCGACGCCAGTGTCAAGCACCCGTGAGAATGCCGCCAGAAACGTGGTGCGTCCCGGGCTACCAGCCATACAAAATGGACCACAGCATACAGCCGGCAAACCATACCATTCCAAAACGATACGGCCACAACGCCCAACGTTTGAGGGACAAGGGCACGGATGCCAGTTCAGCCTCGGTTACCTCCCCTCTTTTGATGTGAAATTTAGGCATTCCCAACAGGCCATTGATCACGAGCATGCGATGAAACCTGTCGATATGTTTATTTCTGCCCCAAAAGCGTTTGTTGTCGCAGACCACCTTGTTCTCGCTGAAGTAGCTTTCCAGGGCTTCGAGCTTTGTGCATTCAGCATATAAAGTGAGTCCCGCGCCAACAAACGCCCCTGCAAATAAAAAGATTGCCAGGATGAGTTGAAAACCCATGCTTAAGCGCCCTCTGGTTGAAAGATCAAATCACCGTCGATCTCTCCGGTCTTCCCGCCCAGAAACGCACCGCCAGTGCCGAATAGGTTGCCTCCTGCAGCGCCGCCGATCACTGCGCAGGCCAGCGCACCGTCTCCTTTAGACACGACGCCAGTGACCAGCACCCGTGGGAACGCAGCCCGGAACGCCGTGCGTCCCGGGCTACCAGCCATACAAAATGGACCAAAGCATACAGCCGGCAAACCACACCATTCCAAAACGATACGGCCACAACGCCCAACGCTTTAGGGACAAGGGCACGGACGCCAGTTCAGCCTCGGTTACCTCCCCTCTTTTGATGTGAAATTTAGGCATTCCCAACAGGCCATTGATCACGAGCATGCGATGAAACCTGTCGATATGCTGATTTCTGCCCCAAAAGCGTTTGTTGTCGCAGATCACTTTGTTCTGGCTGAAGTAGCTTTCCAGGGCTTCGAGCTTTGTGTACTCAGCGTATATAGTCAGCCCTGCGAAAATCAGTGTCCCGGCAGCTAAAATGATTGCCAGGATGAGTTGAAAGTCCATGCTTAAGCCCCCTCTGGCTGAAAGATCAAATCACCGTCGATCTCTTCGATCTTCCCTCCCAGAAACGCTCCGAATTCTCCCGTTGCATTGCCCCCTGCGTACCCCCCCGCAGCTCCGCCGATCACTGCGCAGGCCAGCGCACCGTTTCCTTTAGCCGCGATGCCCAAAAGAACCCTACAGCCGCTACGGGCTACTGTTGCACCCAGCTTCCCTGCGCCATAAGCCCCCGCCACCCCTCCCATCAATTTCCCCGTCTCCACATATTTCGCCCGCCGACACTGCGCCTCCCGCCCCGCCACACACACCTCCTTGATTTCCAGCCCAGCCACGCCCACGTCCAGTGCCAACCCCACATACGCGCCCTTGCCCAACCATTTCGACGTTTGCGCAATATCCCGCATCCGCTGCGCATACCCGGCGATCTCGCCCTTTTGCAGATAGCTTTTGGTAGAAATCCCCAACACCTTCTTCAGCGCCTGATTGCCCTGCAACCCGGTGCCAAATCGCGCCGCACCTTGCAGCTGGGCGTCCAGCAGCCCGAACAACGCCTTACGCTGGCGAAGAAACGCCTCACGGTCCAAACCAGTGTTTTTCAGGCGCTGATACAGCTGTTCAATCGCCTCCAGGGTCTGCGCCACTTCATCCAGATGCCGGGCCCACGCTGACGTCGCGCTGCCCACGCCCAACGAGCCGTACCCCAAAAAACTCTGTAGCAGGTCATAGTTATTGACTACTTGGGGTCCGGCGCCAGCGTCCAACTCCCGACGAATTGCCTCGGCCCGGCGTACCAGCCAGGCCTCTTCCATCGAACAGGTCACGCTGTAGGGATCGGGAACAATCACCAACTGCCCAGGCATCACCAGCCCAGGCCGCAGGTGCCTGTTCAGCACGTCGAAATGGTCGGAACGCTGCCGACTCGGGGCACTGCCCATCAACCGGAATTTCAAGCCGCTGTAGTCCGTGGTGCGGTCGTTGATATAGCCCTGCGCCATGCCTCACATCCCTGGATGCAATGAAGTTGGCGTCGGAATATAAGCAAGCGGATACGCCCCGCACACAAGCCTGGGTAGGCTGAGTGATATTTCAGAAGCTGCCTACGTCGCAGGGGAAAAGCACCTACAAAAAGCCATTCACCACCACCGTTGATGGGCGGGTTAGTGGCATTCAGTCATGGTTTTTGAAGGGCCAGCAGGGCGTGTCTCTTTAAATTGCAGGACGTTTCCTAGACAATTCCTGCCGCCTTGTGCCTGCTCGAATCGATGGCTAGTCTGCGGTCCGTCACTGCTTATCAGTGATCGGGTTTAGTCGCTCGGGTCTCATATGGCGCATGGTCCTCCGTGAAGTTTTATGGTGGCTGTGCGTAGGGCACCTCCGGGTGCGCCGGTTTTCCATGTGGCCGGTCGACTAACCTGCGTACAGCCGCCACCCTCGTTTAGTCGCGACGGATGTCAGCTCCAATTATGTGGAGTTACACCATGAAAAAAGTCGTCCCCGATCCACCCCACAACGCCACTAAAGACCGCGCCGCCTTCAACCGCGCCATCGACCATTACCTGCCAGCCCAAGGCGTTCAAATCGAAGACCTGAGCTTCGAAGACGCCCTGCTCTACACTTCCAGCTTGCTCGACAGCGCTTCGGCCACAACACTCAATTGCAGTGAGCGACTGCCCAGCCCCGAGCGGGCGAAGATTCTGGCGGTGTGGCATTTGCTGGAAATGGCAAAGACCACCGTAGACCGCTCCATCGAGTGCCTGAACCCCACAAAGTCGCCTGCCTGAAAATAGAATAGGGTTAGACCACCATTAACATGTTTCAAAGAGCAATTTTGATTACCTTTACAAAACCGTGGTCTGACCCCGTTTTCCCGATTAAATAAATCTGTCCCCTTTTCTTTAACATGGCTAATTTAGCCCTATTAGCTGATTGTTTGCCACGCGAGCTTAGCTTCAAACATAGACTTCAATTGTTCTTTGCGATTAGGCAGTACGGCACTGACGAATAAGGCCAAAGGTGTGCAGATTTTACTCAAGTTGATCGCCAGGAAACATATCGGGAACCGGCCGGGACGGATTGAGCTTCGCACCATAAAACGAAGGCCTTAGCCTTACTCAATACTGATACAGACGCGCTCGGCGGAAGAGCCGAGGTTAGGAAAAATGGACACCCGAAAAAAAATCAAGTAAGTGACACTCAAATCCATCCCCTTTTCCGGTCCTAGCAGAGCATACGAGAAAAGTGATAGCTCACTTGATCATTCCTCAACAACTGATCACTCGCAAAGTCAAAACTATCAGACTTCACCAACACCTGACGTAAAGGCTCCGGAATATCATCAATGCCACCGAATATTGTAGGGACCAAATACCTGAAATAGTCACCCATTACAGTCTGCCCTTCATAGCCAACAGGATAGTCCACACCGACATCATCGCCCTCTACGCCATGATAGACATAAAAGCCTTTATTGACTGATAGATTAGCCTCTGCAAAGGACTTTGATTCCAACAGATCAGACTTCAGGTACTCAACCAAACGTTCCTTCGAGAATTTTTTCTGATATCGCCAGGCAGAATAAAGGTCAACCTTAAGTTCACCGCATTTATCGGGAAAACAACTTAAGAACTCAGAAGACTCGCCCCAAACAAACTCAGATAGCCTATCAAGTTGAGCATCTACATTTTCGAGCCTTAACAAAATTTGCGGCAGTTCTCCGTAACAATTATTCACCATCACAGCGATCCTTCCATTTTTATCTATGGCAAACCACGTAAATATTGTTCCAAATCCAGGTCGCCAACTTTCATTTAAAACAATCATTATAGATCTCCTCGAGGCCAACTTACACTGCAATTTTCACAAGGTGAAATTATCGCCCCTTCAGGAATACGATCCTTCCCCCAGACCTCTCGAGTGCGAACTGCCTCAGTAAACCTTATGCTAGCGGGATCCACCCCTTGCCTAACAAGCGAGTCTGCGGCAGATACCTCCGCGCAAGCGCCAGCCTTATTTTTACAAAAATCAGTGAACTCGCCGATCTTCACACCTAGCTTATCCTCAAGATATCTTACGGTGGTTGGATGTAACATTTCTGCCACTACGGCACCATTGCTAGCACCAATCGCTGTCTTCCCAGTAACCGGGTCATATGCGCCCACCATGGTTGCTTGTTTACTGGCTTGTGACTTTGAAGGAATTTTATTGATTTCATCTATTAAGTCTTTCCTGGCTTGAGTAGCTGCCTTTTCAACTTGAGTAGCGTTAGGCAGCCCTAAAGGCGGTGTATTCACCTTCGCATATGAAGCAATCTCATTAGTCCCATCAGGGTACACAACCTTCATAGCATCGTCACTAACCGTGACAATGCTGTCCTTAGGCAATACTTTCCCATTAGCCAGCGTTACGCTTTCACTAAGTTGGACTGTTGTATTGACCTGAACGGTCGCGCTTTCAACGTATTTGGAGCCGCCAACCAACACGGGATTTGGTGTATCAATCGGACGCGGCACATCAGGATCTGGTCCAAGACGCTCTAGCTTAGCAAGCTTGCCTTGAACGCCACCCGCTGCCTTGGCACCGGCGGCAATCTCCTTGAAGCTATTGATCGAAACCTCAATACCGGCCTTAGCAAGTGTTGACGCACCTTGGGCGGCACCTCCTGTCCCACCTGTGGCAATGATCTGCGCATACAACGCCACCGCCTCACCCAATTGCTTGCCTAGGTTTTCAGCGTTTGAGTCACCGCCTACAACCAATGCATCGCGAATTTGAGTAATTTGCGATTTGAAACCCGCAGCTGCAGCACCGAAGAGCCTCTCACCATCCGCCGACAATAAAAATTCGTTCATAGCGTCAATGCTTGCAATTGGGTCACGCAGTACGCCTACAGCACTATTCAGAGCGTCTATACCCGCTCCGCCCATGCTGTCTTTGAAACTTTTGAAGAGCGCGCTTCCGGTAATAAGGTCTTGATTTCCGGAAACCGCCAGCCACTTACCGGTGACTTCAAATACCTCGAGTGGCGTTTTGGCTTCAGCTACCTCTTTGGCCATCTGAACGACTTGTTGCGTAGCCAACCAGTTGTTATCGACGTTCGCGATCGCGGCATTAGTAACCGTAGCAGCGCCGTTCGGGTTGCTCATCGCGGCAATGCCGGTCACTACCGACGCAATGATGTTACGTTTAGCCTCACGCTCTTCGTTGGTTTCGTTAGGGTTAGTCTCGTTAAAGAGGCCTGCCAGTACGCTGCTGGCCGCCCCACCCAGAGCCCCTGCTGAACAGCTTTGATTACTGCTCGCAGCGCCAGCACAGCCAAGGATGGCATGCAGGCCAGCATGTTCGGGGCTGCCTTCTTTCATCCCGTTGATGACCAACTTGCCGATGTAGTCCGAACCCTGCTGCTGGACGTAGTTGACAACCATATTCTGCGCGAACTGTGCACCACCGCCGGTGACGTTGCCGCTGGCCCCCGCAACCAAAGCAGTAGCGATTTGTCGGTAGGTGCCGCCTGCTCCCCAATCGGACGCTATGGCATTGGCCTGTTTATTCAAATCGAAGTATTTCTTTCGATGCACCGCTTGTTCTGTGGGGTTGACTTCAGGGTCGCGTGATTTGGCGTACTCCTTTTGGGCATCGTTCCGAATCGCATCTACTTCACGCGCGCGAGACTCCAGGTACACAGAGACGTTCTGAACAAACTTGCCAGTAATCTCAAAACCGACCTGAATTTCCTTGGCGTCGAAGATCGGCTTGAGTTTATTGCTGCCGTCTCGATCACTGGATACATCCGTGTTGATTGCCGCCACTGCTTGCTCGGCCGTCTGGCCGGTCAATTCCTGCTGCTTGGCACTATCAGTGACAGTCACGTCTGCGCCACTGATACCACTCAAGGTTTTGCTACTGGAACTGTCACCCGCGTAAAGCGCAACGGGGGCGTTCACACCAAATCCGCCTTTGTTGGCTGCGGACGTTCCGGTCTTGGTAGCATCTACATTGCCGTCTGCATCCCTGCCAACCTTCCCGCCAGTGCTGTAGCCACCGCTCAGATTGATGCTGGTAGCGTCATAGTCGGCCTTGTTCTTGATATCCGAACTGGTCAGCGAGCCTGTTATGAGCGTGTTCTTAGCATCGGCTACCGCTTTATCGGTGCTGGCGATGATCGCGCCCTTGAGGTCGGTATTACCCTTGACCTCAACCTGGAACCCACCATCACGCGCCTTGATGCCCGATTGATCGCTGACACTGGCGTAGTCGCTGTGCATTTTTTGCTGGCCAATGCCACCGCTGACACTGCTCATGCCCATACAGAACGGTGGTACGCAAATGCTGACCCCGACGTTTGCGCTCAGTTGCTCCGAGCGATAAGTACTGGTGTCTTGCAGACTCTCGATATTGAGATCACCGCCCACTTTGGCCTGAACTTGCTGGCCGGTAACCACTGCACCTTTGAGGTTGGTATCCCCGGCACTATCAAGCCTTACTGTCTGCCCAGCCTTGACGGATGTGTTGGTTTGGGTGACATCGTCACCATCGGACATCCCTCGCCCTTTATTGGCGGCGAGGTCCAATGTGAACCCGTTTTGTTGCCCGCCAAAACTGAACCCGACACCAGCGCTCCAGCCACTGTTGTTGTTGGAGCTATCCTGATGTGCAGTGTTTTGCGCAGCCAGGAGGTTGATCTTGCCATCCGCCTTGAGGTTGGCATCACCTCCAGCGTCGATACGGCTGCCCACCACATTCAAATTGCTATCAGCGCCCGCGCCCTTGGCTGTGATATTGACGTCACCACCTGCAACCACGCTGCTGCCAACTACATTGCGGCCACTTTGGCTGCTTTCATTGTGACTACGGCTGTCGCTCAAGTTGACGCTGATCTTCACGCCTGTGAGGTCTTTTTTCATCAGCGCCTGGCCGCCGTCGAGCGCTGCATTGGCACTCATGGCAGCATTCACAGCGGACAGCGCGAGCATGCGGCCATCACTTGTTTGTTGGGCTGACTCAACTGTCCCCTGAAGGCTTCGCAGTGCATCAACCATAGGAACGCTGACGGTGCCGCCAACCGCCGTGCGACTGGTGCTCGCGGTGTTGTTTGCTTTCAAGGTATCGAATCCAGCCTCGATATCTACATGTTTGGCCTTGATATCGATATCGCCTTTAGGTGCAACAACCTGGCTGGCAATCTGGGTGTAACGCTCCCCAGCCGTAAGGCTGACATCGCCGCCCAAAGAAGCGATCTGGCTGCCGGCCTGACGGATAGTCTCGCTCTGATCAGCCTTCTTGGTCTTGACGACACCTGTCGCACTTTGCCACCAGGAACCCACCTCCCCGACCTTTTTGCTGTTGGACTTAGAACTTGCGCTTGAGGTGTTTTCAGCGCTGATTACTTCAAGATTTTGCCCTGCGTCGATCTTTAGCTCACGGTCCGTAACCAACGTACTTCCACGCAGGGTGGTATCGCGTCCGCTGGTGATCTGCAAGCTATCGGCGCTGATATCGCTGCCGATGCTTTGCGAGGCACTTTGCTGGGTCTGCTGACCTTTCTGCGACGCAGACATTCCAACGGTGAGCGATACGCCGATCTTGCTGGACTGTTTGGATTGGCTTGAAGCCTGCTGCACTTCAGCCGTACCGATTTCTACGTCATTACCAGCATTGAGCTTGACGGCGCCTTCTGCCCGCAGAGCGGCTGCCTCCAAAGAGATATCGTTATCTGCTCGCAGATCAATTGACTTGGCTACTAGCTCGGTACTAGTGAGCGTTGTATGGCCACTCGAGTTGCTGCTGGACTTGCTCGAAAACAGACCTTTCTTGGATGAAGCGCTGGCCTGGCTGGCATAATTTTCGGCCGCAATAAGATTGATGTCATGCCCTGCGGTAGCCAGCAGCGCCCCGCCACTGTTGACTTTGGCACCCACGGCATTGATGTCCTGAGCCGCCGAGAGAACGACTTTCTTGCCCGCATCAATGGATGAGCTGACAGCAACATCACTGTCACTCTCATTCATCTGCGTACTTTTCTTACCCCACGAGCCCTTTTTGGTTTTGGAGTAATAGGAGTAGTCGCTATCCTCGGCGGTATTGAGATTCAGATCATTTCCGGCAAACAGGTACGCTTCATCCCCTGCGGAGACCCGACTGGCTGTCAAAGCCAAGTCCTGTCCAGCACTCAAGGCCACATCCCCCCCAGCCTTAACCAAAGTCCCCACCTGACTCACATGATCTTCCTGCGCCTTCACCTTCTTCAGGTTCAACGCCGAATGCTGCTCATCCGCCGCCGAAACCAGGCTCAGGTTCTCGATAGCCGACATCGCCACATCCCGCTTGGCATCAATCCGGCTGGCAATCGCAGTCAAATCCCGGCCCGCCACCGCTGACAGGTCGCGACCCGCCGTCACCGATGAACCGTTCTGCGTCACGGAGCTGCTGTTGTTGCGCGCGCTGGTGTTGGCGTTGCTGTTCACCTGCTCCACTGACCCAAAACTCAGGTCACGCCCGGCCTGGATCGTGGTGTCGCGTCCGCTTTGCAGCACGCTGCCCTGGTTGGAGAAGTCGCGTCCGGCCCTGATGCTCAGGTCGTTGGCCGCTTCGATACGCGCCGCGCTGTTGAGGAAGTCGCTGTGTTCACTGATCAGGCCGTCGCTGCTGTCGTGGCCGGTGACGGTGCGTTCGTTGATCACGTCGCCATTCACGGCGGTCATGGTCACGTCGCGGCCGGCGATGATGCCGCCGGCCTTGTTGACGATGTTATTGCCTGCCAGCAGGTCCAGGCGGTTACCTGCTTCGATCAGGCCGCTGTTGATCAGGTCATTGCCGGCCTTGGCCGACAGGTTGTTGCTGGCGCGCAGGGTGCCGACGTTGTTCAGGTCTTGCCCGGCGATCAGGCTGACATCGTTGCCCGCAATCAGCGCGCCGGTGGGTGCCAGGCGGTTGTTGGCGTTGGCCAGGTACAGCACCGGCACCAGCACTTCTTCGCCGTTGACCACGCTCTTTTCCAGCCAGACGATGTCGTGGGTCAACGCTGCCACTTGCTCGGAAGTCAGGTTTACCCCCACGGCCAGGTTCAGCGTTTGCTTGCTGGCGATGGCGTTGTCCATCAGGTGTTTGAACAGTTTTTCGTCGGTGGTTTGCCCGTCGAGAAAGCGTTGGCCGGTACGCGCGACCACGGCTTGCTGGATCAGGCGTTGTTCGTAGAAACCGTCGCCCAGGCGCTTGGCGCTCTCGTCCGGGTTGTAGCCCAGGCCGGACAGCAGGTAGTCCGAGCTCATGAATTGCTTCATGTCGGTGAGTGCCGGGTTGGTTTCGATCAAGTATTTATGCGGCTGTGAAACCGCACTCTTGTCTGGCAGGCCCTGCACCCGGTTGACGGTCTGGCTGGCCACCGGTGTCGGTTGTGCTTCGGAGGGCTGGACGACGACCACGGCAGGTCGGCTGCCGGTGCTCGCGGCAGCGGGTTGTTCAACCGGGCTGATGGCCGGTTGGGTCTCATGCGGCACCGGCGCTACCGGAACCACCACGGACGGCGGTGGTGTGCCGACGGCAACCTGTGCATCGTGGGCCAGCGGTGTCAGGCCTGGCAGGCTGAGGTCGGGGCGTGAGCTCCCCGGCGCAATGGCCACAACGCGGGTATCGCGATCCACGGTCGACAGGCCCGGTACGTTCAGGTCGGGGCGAGCGCTGCCAGACGGTGCGCCATCGGGTGTGGTCAGCACAATTCGGGCGTCGCGCTCGGCGGGTGTCAGGCCAGAAAGGTCGACGTTCGGACGCGACACATCGACCGCTGGCCGGGAGCCGTCAACGGCGGTCTGGGCATCGATGCCATCGACATGGCTGATCGTGCCACCGCTGGTGCGGCCAGGTTGCAGCGTTCCCACGTCGGCGCTGCCCACGCCGGCAACGTTGATGGCGCTGGCACTGGCATTGATTCCACTGGCCTCGCGGGCCGTCACCGAGACCTGGCGGTTGTTGGCGGCGAGTTGGGTGACCTCCTCCAACTGGATCGTCCGACCTTGGGTTTCGGGAAGGTTCTGCTGGCGTTGCGCCAAACCGACGCTCGCAGCGCCAAGGGTCCAGCTTTGCGGCCCTGCATTGGCTTGAGCGGCCTGCCCGCTGCTGGCGCCCTGCCCGCTCAGTCGGAACAAACCGTTCTGGCCGGTAGGCAGGCTGAAGCCCGGAAGCGCGATGGGGTTGACTTGCTGTTGAGCCAAATCAGGTGGTAACTGCGAGTTGATGGCGATCGCTGTCGAGTAGCCGCTACCCGCGCCTGTGTCAGCCTTGGTGCGGCCCGCCGCGACATAGGCATAGTAAGGACGAACCACACTGTTGTTGATGTTCTGGGCTGCATTAAGCGCAACGTTGCCACCGGCCTGGATGACTGCATCGTAGGACTGGCCATCGCTTTTAAGGGTGGTGATGGTTTGCGAGAGCTTGCCGCCGCCCATGAGGCTCAGGAAATAACTGAGGTCTGCCTCGACGGTCGCCGATGGCGTGGGGCTATTTTTGGCGTTGAAGTTGGCGGCCGCCGGCAAGGCCTGGAAAATCTGCGAGACAAAGTTCCAGTAGGTGCGAGTGGTCTTGATCGCCTGGGCTTGCACGCCCTGGTTATTGATGGTGGTCGCGTTGGCGGTGAGGTTGCCCGTCGCGGCAATGGTGCTGCTCAGGTTGTTGAGGGTCTGGGCGTTGATCTGCATGTCAGCGCCACTGCTAAGCCCCGAAGCCACGCTGCTGCGGGTAACGTTCAAGCTATCGATTTCATCGATCTGCCACAGGCCGTTTCGACGGCCTTTGCTACGGAAGTCACAACCGGCACCCGGGATCAGGTTGCAATCAAGTTCGGTGATCTTCACCGAGCTTTTTTCATGTGCCGAATACTCCAGCACGTCCCTGACGTTATTGACGGTCATGGCATTGATCGTCAGGTTCTTAGCGCTCTCGATAGTGCCCGAACGGTTATCCAGCAGATCGGCTTTGGTCTGGTTCGGGTCTTTGCCAATCAGTACGTCACCCAGCCCATAGACATCGGCATAGGCGTTGGTGAAGCTGTTGGCCAGCAACTGCATGTCGCCGCCGCTGGTGATCAAACCATTACTGTTAACCAAGGTGTTGGTGCTGAGGGTCAGATTGGCACCCGTGGCCAGCGTGCCCGCATTGCTGACCTCTGCGGCGGTGAGGGCCATGGTGTTAGCGGAAGTCAGGCGCCCGGCGTTAGTGAGCTGCCCGCCGACGTTGATCGTGCTGTCTTGTCCGCCGGCCACACTCGCCGCCGTACTCAGGTTCACTGAGCCGGCACTCAGGCCCAGGTTACCCACGCTGCTGTAACGCCCATTGCCGCCATAGCTGCCGGCCAGCGTTAATTGCGCCGTGCCATCGCTGGCGATCAAGCCATCGTTGTTCCAGTTACCGCCACTGCCGACAAGACTGTCAGACGCCAGCAACTGCCCGCTGGCGGTCTGATTCAAGGTATTGACGTTCACCGTCAAGCGCCCGGCCTGGATCACACTGCTGTTGGTCCAGTGGTCTGCGGCCAGGGTCAGGCCACCTCGCGTCACCACGTTGCCACCGGCATCGATAAGGTTGGCGGTGGCAATATCAAAGGTCCCGGTGCCGCTGTGCAGCAAACTGCCGCCCTGGTTCTGGAAGCCTGCGGCATTCAGGGTCAGGTCGCTGGTACGGCTCTCAACGCGGCCATTGCGATTGTCGAATAGGCCTGCGATCTGGAAATCGGTCTTGCCGCTGCCGCCCATAGCGCGCAATTGGCCGCCCTGATTATCAACGCTGTTGGCGCGCACGTTGAGCAGGGTGTCGCTTTCGATAATCCCCGCATGGTTGCTGAGTTGGCCGCTGAGTCCCAGCTCAATTAGGTTCGCCGCCACTTGGCCTGAGCTGTTATCCAGCCCTACCCCACCGACGCGTAGCAGGTCCTTGGCGTACAAGCCGCCATAGGCGTTGGCGAAATAGTTGGCGTTGACCACTGCGTCGCCATTTTGCGCTGCGATGCGGCCGTGCTGGTTGTCGACACTGCCGGCCACCAGGTTCAAACGCTGGCCTTGAATCACGCCAGCCTTGTTGCCCAGGCTATAGCCGTT
This sequence comes from Pseudomonas sp. LBUM920, assembly GCF_003852315.1. Classification (NCBI taxonomy): domain Bacteria; kingdom Pseudomonadati; phylum Pseudomonadota; class Gammaproteobacteria; order Pseudomonadales; family Pseudomonadaceae; genus Pseudomonas; species Pseudomonas edsoni (SeqCode). Next base: position 2,389,664 of record NZ_CP027762.1, on the reverse strand, counting down.
GAGGAGCCTGTCACCGACGTTGGCATCCAGCAGGCCCTTGAGGCTGGCCAGTGTGCCCGCCTGGTTATTCAGGGTGTTGGCCTTGACGCTCACGTCACCGGTCTGCGCCAGCAGCTTGCCGGCTTCGTTATCAAGGTCGCCGCTGACGTCCAGGCTTAAACCGCTCTGGCCCTGCACCACACCCGCACGGTTGCTCAGGCCAACGGCCTTCACCTGCAGGTCGGCACCCTGGCTGTAGATCAAGCCGTCGGCGTCGTTTTGCAGCAGGCCGGTGCTGGTGATTGCCAGGCGGTCCTTGCCGGCGATGGTGCCGCGCTGGCGGTTATCGATACCGCCGGCGAGCAGGGTCAGCAGGCCTTGGCTGGCGATCTGGCCACCCTGGTTGTTGACCTGAACCGCGCGTTGCAACAGCAATGCGCCAGCGCTGGCCAGCTTGCCATTGGTGTTGTCGAGGGTGCCCAGCAGGCTCAGGGTCAGACGGCCATTGCTGGCCAGTGTGCCGCTCTGGTTGTGCAGATCTGTGCCGGTGACGGCCAGCGTTTGCTGTGCATTGACGGTGCCGGCCTGGTTGCCCAGGGTGGCGGCTTGCACGTCAAGGTCGGTGCCGCTGTCGATCAGGCCACCGTTGGCGTTGTTCAGCAAACCGCTGACGACGAGGCTTTGCCCCGCGCCGCTGGAGAGAATACCGCCGCTGTTGTCGAGGCTGGCGGCACTGACGCTCAATGCACCTTGGCTGACCAGTGCACCGGCACCGCCATTGAGCATCTCGCCGGAAAGGCGCACATCCACCGCGCCGTTGCGGCTGGACAAGGTGCCGTTGTTGCGGTTGTCGAGGCTACCACCGCCGACGTTCAGGCCCTGCCAACCTGAGACCAGGCCGTTCTGGTTGATCAGGTTGGCCGCGTTGACCGTCAGCACCTGGCTGCTGATCAACTTGCCGCCGCTGTTGTCCAGGGTGCCGGTGTTCAGGGCCAGGTCTTGCTGGCTGGAAAGCTCGCCGTTCTGGTTGTTGAAGGCGCGCAGACGGTTGAGGGTCAGCGGGCCTTTGGCGAGGATCAGGCCGTTGCGGTTGTCCAGGTCGCTGTTGTTCAGGTCAAGGGTCACGCGCTGTTCGCCCACCACGCGGCCGCCGGCCAGTGCCAGTGCGCTGAGGTTCAGGTCCATCGCGCCTTTGGCGGAAACTTCACCGCCGCTGCCGGTGTTAAGGCTGGCGGCGCTCAGGTTGAGGCTGCCCTGGCTGTTGATCAAGCCGGCAGCGCTGTTGTCCAGGGCCATGGCACTGAGGGTGACGCCCGCTGCGCCGAGCAGGCTGCCGTTCTGGTTGTTCAGGTTGGCGCTGTGCAGGGTCAGCATTTGAGTGGCGCTGATCAGGCCTTGGTCCTGGTTGTTGAGCAGGCCGTCGCTGGTCAGTTGCAGGTCGCTGCGACTGGTCAAGGTGCCGCCCCGGTTGTCCACGGCGCCTGCGTGTGCGTTGAGGCTGGCGGCGCCGATCAGGCCTTTGACGTTGGCCAGGGCCTGGTTCAGGCGCAGGGTCAGGGCCTGGTTGCTCAGCAGCTTGCCGTTGCTGTTGTCCAGGCTTTGCGCAGCCAGGGTGAAAGCTTGGGCGCTGGAGATTTCACCGTTCTGGTTGCTGACGGTCGTAAGGTTATTAAGCAGCAATGGACCAACCGTGTTGATCAGCCCGCCCTGATTGTTCAACTGACCGTTGTTCAGGTCGAGGCTCAGGCTGCTGTTACTGAAGAGCTTGCCGCCCTGCTGGTCAAGGCCGGTGACGCTGGCGGTCAGGGCCTTGGCGCTGCCGATGCTGCCGCCGTTGTTCACTTGGCTGGCCGTCAGGTTCAGGGTGTCGCCGCTGTTGAGGCGGCCGCTCTGGTTATTCAAAACGCCGGTGCTGACCGCCACCGCGCCCTTGCCGCTGATGCTGCCTTGCTGGTTGCCCAAACTGGCGCTGCTCAGTACCAAGGCGCCGTCGGTGACCAGTTCACCGTTCTGGTTGTTCAACTGGCCAGCGACGCCGACATTCAGCCCCTGGGCACTGGAGAGGCTGCCCTGGGTGTTAGTGAGGCTGCGTGCCTTGACGTCGAGGGTGCCTTCACTGCTCAGCAGGCCCTGGCTGTTGTCCAGGTCACCGCCCAGCGTCAGCTGCAACGGTTGCTGGCTGAGGATTTTGCCACCGGTGTTGTCCAGGCCGGTGCCCGTCAGCAACAGGCGCTGGCCACTGAGTTTGCCGCCCTGGCGGTTGAGCAGTTGCTCGACCGCCAGGTTCAGGCCGCTGGCCGCGAACACCTGGCCGCTGTCGCTGTTGTCCAGGCGCTGGCCGGTGATGCTGAGGTCCGCGTTGCTGGTCAGTTCGCCGGCGCGGTTATCGAGGGTGCCTACGTCGAGTTTCAGCGCTTTTGTGGCGCCTACCAGACCGCCCCGGTTATCAAGGCTGGCGCCGCTGACGTGCAGGGTCTGGGTGCCGATCAATTGGCCTTTGCGGTTGTCGAGGCGGTTGACGTTGACGGCCAGTTCGGCCTTGCCGGCGATCTCGCCGCCACGGTTGTCCAGGTTCGCGGCGGTCAGCAGCAAGGCGCCGTCGCCAATCAATGTGCCGCGCTGGTTATCGATCAGGTCGCTGGCGCTGATATCCAGGCCGCCACGGCTGCTGAGCAGACCGTCGGTGTTATCCAGGCTTGTACTGCGGCTGATGAGGCTGGCGCTACTGACAAGGCCTTTGACGTTGGCCAGGGCCTGCTCGACGCGCAGGGTCAGCGCCTGGTTGCTGATCAGCTTGCCGTTGCTGTTGTCGAGGTTGCGGGCGGCCAGGGTGAAGGCGTTCTGGCTGGAGATCTCGCCGTTCTGGTTGTTGAGGTTGCCGAGGTTTTTCAGCACCAGGATCGGCGCGTTGATCAAGCCGGCGTTGTTCACCTCGCCGTGGTTCATGTCCAGGTTCAGTTGCGTGTTGCTGAACAGCTCACCGCCCTGTTGGTTAAGGCCGGTAAAGTTGGCGTTCAGGGTGCCGGCGCTGGCGATGCGGCCACCGTTGCTGAGCTGGGTGGCCGTGAGGTCAAGGCGGTCGGCACTGATCAGGCGGCCGCCCAGCGTGTTGTCGAACAGCCCGGTGTTGAGGGTCGCGGCGCCCTGGCTTTTGAGCAGGCCCTGCTGACTGTTGTCAAGGCGGGTGCTAGTCAGCGTGAGGCCTTGGGCGGTTTCAACGATACCGCCCTGGTTGAGCAAATCACTGGCGCTGGTGATGCCCAGTGTACCGGCGCTGGAAATACTGCCGCCGGTGTTGTCGATACGTTGGCTGCCCAGCGTCAGAGTGCCTTCGCTGCTGAGCTTGCCCTGGGTGTTGTCCAACCCCGCTGCCAGCTGAATTGCCAGCGCACGCTGGCCGGCAAAGGTGCCTTGGGCGTTGTCCAGGCGCGTACCGGTAAACCGCGCCTCCTGGGCGAACACCAGCCCCTTGGCCTGGTTGATCACCTGGGCCACGGTCAATTGCAGGGTGGTCCCGGCCAGTAGCTTGCCGCCGCTGTTGTCCAGGGACTGGCCGCTGAGCTCGGCGTCTATCTGGCTGGAGATTTCACCAGCGCGGTTATCCACGCTGTCGACCTTGAGCTTCAGCGCTCTTGTGGCCCCTACCAAACCGCCGTCGCGGTTATCGAGGGTGGTGCCGCGAAGGGTCAGATTGCCTTGGGCAACCAGCTCGCCACCTTGCTGGTTCAACACGCCGAGGGTGGCGTCCAGGTCGCTCTGGCTGGCGATACGGCCTTTGCTGTTATTGACGTTATCCAGGCTCAAATGCACCGGGCCCGCGGCGCTGATCAAGCCGCCTTGGTTGCTCAGCGACTGGCCGGTAACGCCAAGGGCCTGCTTGCTGTTGAGCACGCCCTCACGGTTGTCCAACTGGCCGAGGTGCAGGTTCAAGTCCTGATTGGCGCGGATCACGCCAGTGCGGTTATCCAGGCTGTTGCCGCGAACGGTCAGCAGGTTTTGCCCGGAAACACGCCCGCCACGGTTATCCAGGCTTGCCGCCTGAATATCCACGATCCCTTTGGCCAACACACTGCCTTTGGCCTGGTTGTCCAGCAAGCCGGCAACGTTCACCGTCAGGCTGCCGTCGCTGACCAGGCTACCGGCCTGGCTGTTGTCCAGGCTCGCCGAAGCGACCTGCAAGCGCTGGCCGGCGCCCACGGTACCGCCCTGGTTGGTCAACGCGCCCAGAGTCGTGAGGTCGAGGCTCACATCGCCCATGACCTGACCATTGCGGTTGTTCAAGGTGATGGCGTTGACCACGCTGGCGCCAGCGCTGGAAACTTCGCCGTCGACGTTCAGCAACTCACCGGCCAACGTCAGGGTCAGGTCCCTGGTACTGCTGAACTCCCCATCGCTGTTATCCAGGCTCGCCGCTTGCGCCGTGAGCCCGGCCGCTGAAATCTGGCCTTTGAGGTTGGTCAGCGCCTGCTCGATCTTGAGGCTCAGGGCCTGGTCACTCAGCAGTTTGCCCCCGGTGTTATCCAGGCTTTGTGCCGCCAGGCTGAAGGCTTGTTTGCTGGAGATCTCGCCGCCCTGGTTGGCGACACTCGACAGGTTCTTGAGCACCAACGGGCCAGGCGCATTGATCAAGCCACCGGCGTTGTTCAGATGGCCCTTGTTCATGTCCAGGGTCAGGGCGCTGAGGCTGTAAAGCTCGCCGCCGTTCCGTTGGTCGAGACCGGAGAGGCTAGCGGTGAGGGCTCTGGCGCTGGCGATGCGGCCCTCTCCGCGGTTGTCCACCTGCCCGGCTGCCAGGTCGAGGCGGTCGGCGCTGGTGAGGCGCCCGCTTTGCTGGTTGTTGAAGGCGCCGGTGGTGACCTGCACGGCACCGTCACCGATGATCTTGCCACCCTGGTTGTCGAGGCTGGCACTGGTCAAGGTCAAGGCGACGGCACTGAGCAACTCGCCCTTTTGGTTGCTGATTGCATCTGTGGTTGCCAGTACCAATGGCGCGGCACTGCTGATGCGCCCGCGGTCATTGTTGAGGCTGGCCGCGTGTACGCTCAAGCCGCCGTCGCTGCGCAGAGCACCTTGCTGGTTGTTCAGGTAACCGCTCAATGCCATGGACAGGTTGCCCTTGGCGTACAGGCTGCCCTCGCCGCTGTTATCCAGTTGCGCGGCGTTCAGGCTGATCGATCGCTGCCCGGAAATGATGCCTTTGAGTTGGTTGTCCAGGCGCTGCAAGGTCAGTTGCATCTCGCCGTTGGCCAGCAAGTGGCCGCCCGCGCTGTTGTCAAACTGGCTGCCGGTGAGCGTCAGGTCGGTGACGCTGGAGACTTCCCCGGCGCGGTTGTCCAGGGCGTCCACCGCGAGGGTCATGGCCTTGCCCGAGTTGAGCAGGCCGCCGCCGCGGTTATCCAGCCTCGTACCGTTAAGCTGCAGCTGCTGCGTCGCCACAACGCTGCCGCCGCGGTTGTCGAATTGGCCGACGGTCAGGCTCAGGTCGCTCTTGCCGGTTAGACGGCCTTTGGCCTGGTTATCCAGGCTGGCGGCGGTTAATTGCAATTGGCTGCTGGCGGCAAATAACCCGGCCTGGTTGAGCAACTGTCCGCTGATCAAAGCGTTCAGGGTGCCGTCGCTGGTGAGCGTGCCCTGGGTGTTGTCCAGGCTCGCAGCCGTCAAGTTCAACGCGTGGCCCGTGACAAGGCGGCCATTGCGGTTAGATACAGCGCCCGAGTGATCAAGGGTGAGCAGCTTGTCACCCTGGATCAGGCCATGGCTGTTATCCAGTGACGCGCCAGCCAGGGTAGTGGTGGCGCCGAGGATTTCGCCTTGCTGGTTGTCCAGTGCCGATTCGACGTAGGCGGTAAGGCCATCGCGAACTTTGAGGGAGCCTTCAGCATTCACCAGGCTGTTCGCCCGCAGATCCAGCCCGGTGGCGCAAACCAGGCCCTTGGTATTGTCCAGGGCCTTGCTGATACGCACCACCAGCCCTTGTTCACTGAGCAACTTGCCGCGACGGTTATCCAGGTTATCGGCGGTGAACGTCAGCGCCTGGGTGCTGGACATTTCCCCGCCCTGGTTATCCACGCTGGCAAGGTTACTCAGCAGTAACGCGCCCGGAGCATGGATCAAGCCGCCCTGGTTGTTCAGGTAGCCGTGATTCAGGTCCAGGCTTACGCCCGCCTGGCTGTAGAGGCGCCCGTCGCCGTGTTGGTCAAGGCCGGTAACGGATGCGGTGAATTGCTGCTGGCTGGTGATGCGCCCGCCAGCGCTGTTGTCTACCTGCCCTGCGGTGAGAGCGAAAGTGCCGTCGCTGTTGAGCGTGCCTTGGGCATTGTTCAACTCGCCGCTGACCGAGAGCTGCAAATGGTCCTTGGCATAGAGGCTGCCCTTGGCGCTGTTGTCGAGGCTGGCAGCAGCCAGTTGCAGGTTGGCACCCGCTGTTAACTGACCGGTCTGGTTGAGCAACTGCCCGACAATGCGCGCCGTCAATCGAGCATCACTGGTCAACTTGCCGCCGCTGTTATCCAGGCTCGCGGCGGCGATGTCGAACGTTTGCGCACCAAACAGCGTGCCCTGACGGTTATCCACGGCGCCCAGGCTGTTGAGGTTCAGCGTGGCATCGCCCTGGAGCAAGCCTTGGCGATTGTCCAGGGAGCCTGCATTGACCGAGGCGGTGCGCGCGAGCAGCTTGCCGTTGCGGTTATCCAGCGCACCGTCGACCTGCAGCGCTACGCCTTCGGTGGCACTGACCGCGCCACCCAGGTTACTCAGGCTACCGGCATGCAGTTCCAGCGCCTTGGCCGATACCAGGCCCTTGGTGTTGGCCAGCGCGCGGGCGATGCGCAGGGTCAGCGCCTGTTCACTGAGGACCTTGGCGTTGCTGTTGTCCAGTGTCTCGGCAACCAGGGTAAACGCACGACTGCTGGAGATTTCACCCCCTTGGTTGGCGACGCTGTTGAGGTTGCTCAGCAGCAACTGACCCGGTGCGGTGATGGCACCGCCCTGATTGTTCAGGTGGCCGCGATTGAGGTCCAGGCTCACATCGCCCTGGCCGAACAGCCGGCCGTCATTGTGCTGATCCAGCCCAGTCACGCTGGCGCTCAGCGACTGGCCACTGCTGATGCGCCCGCCATCGCTGTTGTCCACCTGGCCGGCTTTCAGGTCCAGCTTGGCGTCACCGCGCAAGGTCCCTTGTTGGTTGTTCAGGGCATCGCCCAGCAACAGGTGGAGCTGATTGTTCGCGTACACGCTGCCCTGACGGTTATCCAGGGTGGTTGCGTTGAGTTTCAACACACCGACCGCCACGAGGTTGCCGGCGCGGTTATCGAGGGTGTTGCCGGCCAGGGTCAGGTCGGCTTTGCTGCTGATGCGTCCCTGGCGTTGGTTATCGAGGCTGCCCAGGTTCAGGCTGAGGTTGCCAGTGGCCGCCAACAGGCCGACCTGGTTAAGCAAGTGCCCGGAAATTGCGGCGGTCAAAGCGCCGTCGCTGGTGAGCTTACCTTCGGTGTTATCCAGGCTCGCTGCAGTGAGCGTGAAGTGGCTGCCCGCTGCCAGGGTGCCGTGCTGATTGGTCAGCGCCCCGCTGTTGATCGCCAGGGTGTGGTCGCCTTGAGCCTGACCGTTGCTGTTGTCCAGACCGCCTGCCGCCAACGAAAGATCACTGGCCAGCAACTTGCCGCTGCGGTTGTCCAGCAGGCCGTCGACGCTCAGGTTAAAGCCATCACGGGCACGCAGTGTGCCGTCCTGGTTGCTCAGGCTTGCGGTGCGGGCGTCCAGGCTTGCGGCCGAGACCAGGCCTTTGGCGTTCTCCAGTGCACGGGCGATACGCAGGGTCAGTGCTTGCTCGCTCAACACTTTGCCGCGGGTGTTATCCAGGCTGTCCGCTTGCAGGCTGAAACCGGTGGCGCTGGAGATTTCCCCAGCTTGGTTGTCGACGCTGCTGAGGTTGCTCAAGAGTAGCGAGCCGGGCGCGTTGATCACGCCACCCTGGTTATTCAAATGGCCACGGTTAAGGTCCAGGCTCACATCGCCCTGACTGTAGAGGCGGCCATCATTGTGCTGGTCCAGGCCGGTCACGCTGGCGCTCAGGGCCTTGCCATTGATGCGCCCGCCCGCGCTGTTATCCACCAGCCCGGCACGCAGTTGCAGAGTTCCGCCGGCGCTTAGCTGGCCGCTCTGATTGCTAAGGTCGGCGCTGCTCAGTTGGAGGTTCGCGCCGGCGGTAAACAGCCCGCTCTGGTTAAGTAGGTTGCCGGCGATCGCAGCGGTCAGTACGGCGTTGCTGGTGAGTTTACCAAGGCTGTTGTCCAGGCTGCCGGCGGTCAGTTCCAGGGTTTGGCCGCTGGCAAGCGTGCCATTGCGATTGCTCAGTGCGCCGCCGTCGATCTTCAGCAGATTGTCGCCCTGCACCCGACCTTGGGCATTATCCAACGTACCTGCCGTGAGCCGTACATCACGGCTCAGGATCTCCCCGCTGTGGTTGAGCAGTGCTGCGCCAACGCCCAGATTCAAGCTGTCGCGAGCCACTAAGTGGCCGCTGCTGTTGTCGAGACTGCCAGCTTGCACCTGCAACGACGCCGCACTCACCCGACCTGCCGCATTGCTCAAGGCCTGAGCAACGGCCAGGGTCAGCGACTGCTCACTCAAGACCTTGCCACTGCGGTTATCCAAAGTGTCAGCTTGCAGCGTGAAGCCGGTGGCGCTGGAGATTTCTCCGTTGCGGTTATCGACGCTGTTGAAGTGGTTCAGCAACAACTGACCGGGCGCGCTGATCACGCCGCCCTGGTTATCCAGATGACCGCGATTGAGGTCCAGGCTCAAACTGGCTTGGCTGGACAGACGACCACCGCCATTGTTCAGGTTGCCCACACTGAGTTGGCTTGCACCGGCGCCGCTGAGACTACCGCCACGGTTATCCAGCATGCCCGCCACACGGGCGTTCAGCGTACCGCGACTGCTCACGCTGCCGTTCTGGTCATTGACCAGGTTGGCGACATCGATCTGCAAGCCGGTAGCTGCAATCAATCCCGCACTGTTATTCAAGGTCTGCGCAATCTGAAGGGTCAGCCCCTGGTCGCTGAGCAACTTGCCGGCAGCGTTATCGACGGTACGCGCCGCAACGGTAAAGGCCCGCGCACTGGAGATTTCGCCCTGGCGGTTGTCTACGCTGTTGAGGTTGTCGAGGGTCAATTGCCCGGTGGCATTGATCAGCCCGCTGCGATTATCCAAATGGCCCTGGTTGAGGTTGAGGTTCAGGTCGGTGTTGCTGTAAAAGCGGCCGCCGTCCTGTTGATCAAGGCTGCCGAGATTCGCGTTCAAGCCCTGGGCACTGGCGATCTGGCCTGCGCCACTGTTATTGACCGCACCTGCCGTCAGATCCAGGGTCTGGCTGCTGGTGAGCACACCGCCCTGCTGGTTATCCAACGCACCCACCTTGAACTGCGCACCACCGGTGGACTCGATCCGTCCCTGCTGCTGGTTGGCCAGGGTGCCACTGAGTTCAACACCCAGCGTGCCTTGGCTGGTGAGCACGCCCTTTTGGCTGTTGTCCAGTGAAGCGGCCTGCAATTGCACGGCTTGGCGTGCAGCGATTCGCCCGCCCTGACTATTGATGGCACCGCTCGCCTTCACACTCAAGGTTTGGCCGGCCGACACCAGGCCGGCGACGTTATCCAGCGTTGCCACTTGCAAGCTGGCCTGGCCAAGACTCGACAGCTCTGCGTTGCGGTTGGCCAACTGGCCGACCGTGGCCGTCAGCGGCCCGGTGCTGGTCACCAGGCCGCCCTGGCTGTTGAGCAACTGACTGGCGTTCAAGCCCAAGCTGCCAGCGCTAAGGATCCGGCCTTGGTTCTGATTGTCCACGTTTGTCGCAGTTAATTGCGCATAGCGTTGGGTACTCAGGGTGCCGCCCTGGTTGGCGAGTTCACCGGTGTTGACGCTGAGGTCGCGGCTGGCGATCACGGTCTTGCCGGTGTTGTCGATGGCCTGCGCAGTCAAGCGCAAATCGCCCTGGGCATTGCGGCTGTTATCGGTGTTGACGCCTGCTTCGATGATCCCGCTGTTGGTCAATCGGCCACCGGCGTCCAGTGCGATGCTGTCCTTGGCAGCCAGGGTTTGTTGGCTGGTCAGTGCGCCTTGAGTTTTTACCGACAGATCAGTACCGGCGTACACGGCCCCCTTGGCTTCCAGGCTGACCGCTTTGACAGCGACAGCAGTGCCTGCGGTGGTCTGGCCCATCACCACATGGCCCGCCGCATCAATCTGGATATCACCGCCGGCGACCATATCGCCCGACAGCTTCACGCCCACACCGGCCTCGGTGCCGATCAGCTTGACCGCGCCCACGTACATGCCGCCGAGCGCCGAGGAGTCAATCGCCAGGTCTGGCGCCTGGCTGCCATCTGCCGCCCGCGCAGTGGCGTTGAGGGTGCGTGCGTCGACGTCGTTGCGACCGGCGACGATGGTGAGTTTTTTCGCCTGAATCTGCGCGTTGATCGTGGTGGCGCGGGTGATGATTTCGAACTGGTCGACGTTGCTGGCGTTCAGGCCGGCGCCTTCGATGGCGACGTTGCCTTGGTCAACCTGATAGCGACTGATCTGGCCGTTTTCGATCACCGCTTTACCAGTGGTCAGCGTGGCTTGTGGGGTGTTGATAAAGCCGCAACCGTTGCAACTGATGCCGTACGGGTTGGCAACGATGACATGGGCCGACTGCCCCGCCACTTCGGTGTAGCCACGCAGTTGGCTGGGGCTGCCGCCGTTGACTTCGTTGAGGATGATGTTGGCGGCGGTGCCGCGCAGGTTCGGGTTGCCGACGATGATGCCGCCCAGTTGGGTGGACTGGGTTCGATCGGTGGCGTTGTTGAGAATGACACCGTTGGCGCCGACGTTGTAGTCATGGAATTGGTTGTGCGACAGGCCGCTTCCGTTTGGCGCGGCGATGTTGACGATGGGCACGCCATTGCCCGCTTGCCCGAGCGTGGTGCCCGGTGCGCTGACCACGATGCCGTCGGCCTGGGCCAGCAGCGGCTGCCAGAACATCGCGTTGGCCAGGATCAACGCTAACCCACGTTTAGGCAGCCCCAGGAAGTGGGAGCGGCTTTTTACGGCAGCAGAAGGCTGGCGCGCGAGGAAGGCGAACTGGCGAACGTCCATGTCATGTCTCGATGCCCGAGGGCGGTAAAAAATTTAAAGGAAAAAATCCAGGCGGAAATAGATCGGCGCTTCACGTTCTGTGATCGCAGCCGGTCGTTCCAAAGAGTGGGCGAAGGTCACCGTCGCCGCGACGTTCTTGCCGCGGGCAAACAGCTCCAGCGAGTTGCTGCTCATGCGCCCATGCTGTTCGGCGTTGTAGCGGCCGTGGCTGATCACGCCCTGGTCATAACCAAGGCTGGTGCCGTATTCGTTGAGCACCGGCTGCAGCCAGGCCCAGGTCACCGGGCGGCTCCAGCGCAGGTCGTTGCGCCAGTAGCCGCCGCTGTCGCCAGCGAGCATCTGGTCTTTGTAGCCGCGAATCGACGATTGCCCGCCGAGGCTCATGCGTTGTGGGCTGAATAACACGTCTTCACTGTGCTGGCCGGTCATCAAGCTGCTGAAGCTCAGCGACTCGCCCCACAGCTGAAATGGGTACAAGTAGCTCACCGTGGCGGTGTATTTGCGGTAGCGCGCATCGGCCTGACCGGGCTTGGGGTGATGATTGGCTTGGGCATCGAAGGCGCCGATGCCGTCTTGCATGCCCAGGTCGATGTTCAGGAATGAGCCGCCGATGCGGCGGCCATGGTTGATACCGAACTGGGCTTCGCTGAGGCGATTGCTGCTCAGCGCCAGCTTGCTGTCTTCGATGAAGTTGTTAGTGCGCAGGTAGGCCACGCCAGTGCTCAGGGAGGTTTTGCTCAGCGCGTCACGATGAATCACACGCTCCAGGCGCAGTTGGTGGTTTTGGCTGTCGCCGGTTTGCTTGAACGTGAAGTTATTCGCCTGGGCCTGGGAGCGGTACTCGCTTTCGGTGTAGCTGTAGGTGAGGTTCCACCAGCCAAACGGCAGGCTGTAATTGAGCATCGAATTGCGTGAAGTTTTCTGGTGGTCGCTCACCGCATCGTGGCCGCCGCGCAGCGAAAGTTGGTCGGCCAACCCCAACGGGTTGTCCCAATCCAGGCTCGCACCCCACTGTTGCTCGCCGGTGCTGCGCTGGCCGCCGTTATGGCGCGACAAGCCGACACGCCACGGTTTCTGCGGAGTGTTCTTGACCAGAACGTCGCTACCACCCACGGCCCTGCCCGGCGCCAGTTCCATCTGCGCCTGGTTCGACGGCAGGCGGTTGAGCTGGTCGACCATCTGCTCGATTTCGCGCAGGTTGAGTAACTCGCCGGACTTGCCTGGGAAGCTCATCGCCAACTGGCGGTCGGTGATGCCGCTGCCTTCGACGCCCTTCAAACTTTCGAGCTTGCCTTCGACTACCTGGATCCTGAGGTTGCCGCTGGAAAGGTCCTGCTGTGGCAGGTAGGCACGGCTGGTCACCAAGCCTCTGGCCAAGTAACGGTCGGTGATGACCTTGAGCACTTCATTAAGCTGCGGCACGCCCAGGCATTGGCCGATATAGGGCTTGATCAGCGCGTCACGCTCACCTTCGGACAGCGCATCGGCGCCGGCGAGTTCGATGATTTTGATCGGGAAGCAACGGGTATCCACAGGCGTGGTCGGCGTTGCAGGCGCGGCGGATTTGCCGGGCAGGTCTTTGAGTTCTTCGAGGCGCCGCTGCTGGTCTTCGAGCAGCCGGTCCTGGCGGTCGCGAATCAGGTCGGTGATGCCCGGGGTCGCCTGCGGGGGGGCAGCTTGTGCTAATCCGGCAACGCCCAGGCAAAAAAAAGCGGACAGCAGGCCAAGCCTTGTCCGACGTTCCAAACGCCACATGTCTAGATCCCTCTATATGGCACTGAGCCACTAATCGGCGGCGATAATAGGGTGGCGAAATGCTGGCGTCAATTAAATGTACCCATTTGTATCAGTCTTGATGCATTGATTCAGTGCGTATCACAGCTTACCGGGAGGCAGCGCTGTAGCTTTTTTGACACGGATATTGCTCAACAGAATTATAAGTCCATAATGGACAAATCAGTTTATCCGCGGAGATAGCCATGCCCAGCACGCCTCACGTGATCAACCAGGCCCAGGCCCACGAATTACTTGCGCAAATCGATGTGCCTCACATCCTGCGCAAGTTGTTCCGCGACCTGGCCGCAGGGCTTGCGGTACAGCCGGCGCAACAGTGGGTGGAGTTCCCTCAGGGTGCCGGCGACTTTATCAACTACCTGGGCGTGCTGGCCGAAGACGGGGTGTACGGGGTCAAGACCTCGCCCTACATCGTGCGCGAGCAAGGGCCGCTGGTGAGCGCATGGACGCTGTTGATGTCGATGCGCACCGGCCAGCCTCTGTTGCTTTGCGATGCCGCCGAACTGACCACCGCGCGCACCGCGGCTACCACTGCGCTGGCGGTGGACGCGCTGGCACCGGCAACCGCGCGGCGCCTGGCGATTATCGGCAGCGGCAAGGTTGCGCAGGCGCACGTGCGCTATGTGCAGAACCTGCGCGACTGGCAGCACATCAGCCTGTATTCGCCGCGCCTTGGCCGCGCGAATGCCGAGACCCTCGCCCACCTCAAGGGCCTGGACCCGCGCCTGACCCTCGCCACGAGCTGTGACGCCGCCCTGGAAGACGCCGACGTCATCCTGCTCTGCACCTCCTCGGCAACACCTGTGATCGACCCGACACGCTTGCGCAAACCCGCGCTGATCACCTCCATCAGCACCAACGCGCCGCGCGCCCATGAAGTGCCGGCCGAATGCCTCGAGCACATGCACGTGTTCTGCGACTATCGCCAGACCACCCCAGGCGCGGCCGGCGAAATGCTGATCGCCGGCGAACGGCACGGTTGGGACAAGCGCACCATCGTCGGCGACTTGCCTGAGTTGCTCAGCGACATGGCGCAGCGCCCGGACTACGACCGCCCTGTGTTTTTCCGCTCCATCGGCCTGGGCCTGGAAGACATTGCACTGGCCAATGCCCTGTATCAGATCCAGCGCTAACCGCCTTTTGAGGAGACGTTCATGAACTCTGCAGACTTCATCATTATCGGCGGCGGCATTGCTGGCGCCTCTACCGGTTTCTGGCTGTCGCAGCACAGCAAGGTGCTGGTACTGGAGCGCGAAAACCACCCGGCCTATCACTCCACCGGGCGCTCGGCAGCCCTCTACACCGCCGCCTATGGCACCCCGCAAGTGCGCGCGCTGACCCTGGCGAGCCGTGAATTTTTCGACAACCCGCCGCCTGGCTTTTGCGAACATCCATTGCTGACGCCCCGCGGAGAAATGACCGTGGATTTCACTGGCGACCCGGTGGAACTCAATAGCCAATACCTGAGCGCCAAGGCCACCGTGCCGCAAGTCGAGCAGCTGAGTGCCGACGAGGCTTGCGCACGCTTGCCAATCCTGCGGCGGGAAAAAGTCCACGGCGCAATCTTTGACCCTACCGCCAGCGACATCGACACCGACGCCCTGCACCAAGGCTATTTGCGCGGCATCCGTCGCCACCACGGCGACGTGCGCACCGACAGCCACGTACTGGGCTTGAGCCGAGACGCCGACGGCCTGTGGCATGTGCGCACCCAGGACGCGACCTTCACCGCCCCAGTCATCATCAACGCCGCCGGCGCCTGGGCTGATCATATCGGCGGGCTGGCCGGCGCGGCGTCCATCGGCCTGCAACCCAAGCGCCGCTCAGCGTTTATCTTCGCTGGGCCCGAGGGTGTGGACACCCACCACTGGCCGATGCTGGTGGCGCTGGACGAAGCCTTCTACATGAAACCCGACGCCGGGATGTTCCTGGGTTCACCGGCCAACGCCGACCCGGTCGAGCCACAGGATGTGCAGCCTGAGGAGCTGGACATCGCCATGGGCATTTACCAGATCGAAGAAGCCACCACCCTGACCATCCGCCGCCCGACCCGCACCTGGGCCGGGCTGCGCAGCTTTGTCCACGACGGTGATTTGCTTTCGGGGTTCGATCCGCAGGTTCCGGGGTTGTTCTGGGTAGCGGCGCAAGGCGGCTATGGTATCCAGACCTCACCGGCCATGGGCCAGGCGAGCGCGGCCCTGGTGCGCGGCAACCCGTTGCCGGAGGCACTGACGCGGTTCGGCCTGGACGCTGGTATGCTCTCGCCCGTCCGCCTGGAGCCGCATTGATGAACACCGCCGAGCAAGAAAAAGTCATGCAGAATTTTCGCGCGATCGCCGATGCGATCGCCACGCTGTTCTTCCCTCATGCCGAAGTGGTGCTGCATGACTTGCGCACGCAAAAGGTCGATTACATCGCCAACAACCTGTCCAAACGCGCTATCGGTGACGACTCGTCGCTGGAGGACATGCTCAGCGATGACGTCAGTGAAGTGAACATCGGTCCGTACGAAAAGCTCAACTGGGACGGTCAGAAAATCCGCAGCCTGAGCACCGTGCTGCACGACCACACCGGGCGCCGGCTTGCCGTGCTGTGCATCAACCTGAATATCTCGCTGTTCGAAAACGCGAAGGCGGCGCTGGACCTGTTTCTGTCGCCGAGCAAGCTGATCCCGCAGCCGGACTCGCTGTTTCGCGATG
Source organism: Pseudomonas sp. LBUM920 (assembly GCF_003852315.1). Taxonomy (NCBI): domain Bacteria; kingdom Pseudomonadati; phylum Pseudomonadota; class Gammaproteobacteria; order Pseudomonadales; family Pseudomonadaceae; genus Pseudomonas; species Pseudomonas edsoni (SeqCode). The sequence goes on along the minus strand of NZ_CP027762.1, from coordinate 2,374,053 downwards.
ACTGGCAGGAACGGATCAACACCTTCCTGCATGCGTGGATGCGCGAACGCCAGTTGAGCCTGAATCTGCTGACACGCGACCACAAGCGCGAGCTGGTGTTGGCGCTGCATGCCGAAGGCGCGTTCAAGGGCAAGAGCGCGTCGAACTATGTGGCGAATGTGCTGGGCATGGGACGGGCGACGGTTTACAAACACCTCAAGGAATTGAAGGGCTGACCCGGCGCACGAGCCGGCGTGCCGGCCCCTGCGGGGAGTCGGTACGCCGGCTTGAAGGCGTCAGTCGCCGTAGATGTCGGACTTGAAATACTGCTGTGAAATCTTCTGGTACTCGCCATTGGCGCGGATACCGTCGATGGCCGCGTTCAACTCGCCGACCAGCTCGGTATTGCCTTTGCGTACCGCAATCCCGGCGCCCTCGCCCACGTATTTCGGGTCCTTGAGTTCAGGGCCGACAAAGGCATAGCCCTTGCCACGTGGCATCGACAGAAAGTCGCTCAGCGGGATGGTGTCGGCAAAGATCGCATCGAGGCGCCCCGACGCCAGGTCCATGTAGATTTCTTCGTTGTTGCTGTAACGCTTGACGTTGATGCCCTTGGGCTCGAAGACCTCGGTGGCATAACGGTCGGTGGTCGTGGCGCGCTGCACCCCAACGGTCTTGCCTTTGAGGCTGGCGTACTGGTCATCCACGGTTGCGCCGTCCTTCATCACCAGGCGTGAGGAGGTGAAATAGTACTTGTGGGTGAAGTCCACCGACTTTTTGCGGTCTTCATTGATGGTCATGGACGACAGGGCCATGTCGATTTTCTTCACTTTGAGGGAAGGAATCAGGCCGTCGAATTCACCCTCTACCCACACGCATTTGACGTTCATCTGCGCGCACAGGGCGTTGCCGATGTCATAGTCGAACCCGACGATCTTGCCATCCTGGGTCTTGGAAGCGAACGGTGGGTAGGCCGCCTCAATGCCGATGCGCAAGGTTTTTTCGGCCGCCAGCACATGGCTGGAAGCGAGCAGGCTGAAGGCCAGGGCGGTGATAAGCGTGTGTTTCTTCATGATTGGGTCTCGCAAGTTATTGTTGGTTTGGCAAGCGTGAAGAAATAAAGCCAGCGTTGACGCACGTTTTTGTACTTATAATTCCATACTGGACTTTTAAGTATGACTCGTCAATCCGCCTTCCCTTCAGGCAATAAACCGCCCGCCTCCATCGTTCCTAAACAAAACCTCCCATGAAAATGCACCTGGGTCGCGCACAATAACGCCGCGCGCTGCCACTGCATCTGGCCCTCAAGCCCGACCTGTTGCTGCTGGATGTACTGATGCGGCACGTGGATGGCTGGCAGGTACTGGCTGGTGAACGCACCGCTGATCAGTGGGCTGATCGTGGCGCAAATCATCATCGACCAGAGGCCTATGACCCTGCTGTTGCGTGTGGATCACGCGCGCGAACCGCTCAGCGAGGCACGGCAAAGCTGTCTGCAACCAGACGGTGACACAGGGCAAGACCCCAGCGTCTCAGGCCCGTCACGCTCACACCACAAGCAGCGCCTCATGCAGTTGAATGCACGGTGTAGCGCCCTCGCAACGCCGGCTGTCCAACCAGCCGCGCGTTTTGGCGATATCGAAGATCTGGCCGTTGTCCATCAATGCCAGGATCAGTTCGTCTGCCACCCGGTAACGTCCGCAGTCCGGGCAGTCGCGTTCTTCCCAGGGGCCGTCGCAGGAAACCCGTTCGGCCGCCCCCACACAAATGAGGCAATTCATCGCGATCACCGTTTTTATCGTTGTAAGCGGTGCAGTCCAGGCTGCTCGCGACAGCCCGGACCCTCCCAGGAACTACTGGCTTTCCTGTGACTTGCCTTCCTGCATCTGCACCGAGGATTTGCTACCGCTGGTGTTGTCCTTGGTGGTGTTGTTGGCGCTGTCAAAACAGCCGTGAAGCATCAACACACTGCACAGCCCCAAGCATCTGTATAACGTCTTCATCATCGTCTACCTGTTAGTGAGGTGGGTGAAAGCGCAAGGCCTTGCCAGGCGTCAGACCGGCGTACCTGGCTTGATGTCATAGGCTTTCTGCACCAGCTGCGCGCGCTTGCCCAGGCCTTCGTTGCTTTTGCGCGTCCAGGCCGAGTTCATCTGCTTGCGCTGCTGGTCAATGATTGCCTTGGGCTCAACGTTTCGATAGGTGTCGATAGCCCCGGTAATCACCCCGATAGTGGTCTCGAAGACCGGCTCCGGGTCGTATTGCTCGTGGGGAAAGGCCAGCTTGCTGTAGTCGAAAAGGCGCTCGGAAGGTTCGTCTTGCCAGGTCTTCCAGGTTTCGAACATGCGGTCATTGAAGCCTGTGAGAAACGGCCCCGGGTTGACGGTCGCCACCTCGATGCCAAACTCCTTGAGCTCAAGGCTCATCGACTCGGCGATGGCCTCCACGGCGTGCTTGGACGACGCGTAGGCGCCGGCGAAAGGGTCGGCGGTCAGGCCGGCAACGGATGACATGAAGACGACCTTGCCCTTTTTCTTCAAGACCATTTTTTTCACAATCAGCTGAGTCAGCATCAATGGGCCAATCACGTTGACCTCATACTGACGGCGCAAATGCTCAGCAGGAATGTCCACGGTCGCGCCGCCTTCAGAAATACCGGCGTTGTTGAGCAGCACGTCGACGTCCCATTCAGCAGCCCTCAACCGGTCGCCCTCGTGCGTGACATCGAGCTTCTCGATACGCAGGTTGACACCCCGGCGGCGGGCTTCCTGTTCCAGCGCATGCACCTGGGCCACGATCTCGACGCCGGCAATCACGTCGAGGCCTTTTTTGGCCAGCCTGAGGGCCACTTCATAGCCGAAACCCGTACCTGCGCCGGTCACTAGAATTGTCATGATTTGCTCCTGGGAATGATGGGGTAGCGGTGGCCGGACGAAGCCTGCTGTTCGTCCACACATGATTTATCTGGCCGGAGCGCAGCCGCGCTCGTTCAACTATTAGGCTCAATAGCTGACGAGTGGTTAGGACGTTACGCGGGTCAAAAAAACTGAATCATTCGTCCCAACCGCCCTCTTCCTAGTTAAAGGTCTGACAATTGAGGAAGCGGGTTTGAGTGATCTGGATTGGGTGCAGTGGCCAGCAATGCTGGTCACGGTTCTGGCGGCGTGGCTGATCGGCTCTCAGCGCCCCTCGCGCAGAATGGCGGGGTTCGTGTGCTTTTGTTTGAGCAATGTTCTGTGGGTTGTCTGGGGCGCTTACGCTGACGCCTATGCACTGATCGTGCTGCAGATCTGCCTGGGCTTGATGAACCTGCGCGGGTTTAAAAAGAACTTTCAGAATCAGTAAGGTGGGTCATTCAGAAGCCCGGTGGGTGCGCAGATTTTTCCGGAAGCCACGCGCGTTCATGCCCAGCAGCGTGCATTCGAGCACGATCAGCGCGTAGGCATTCGCGTGCCATCCCCAAGCCACCCATAAGGCGTTGCTGAGGATGAAGCCCCAGAACGCGAACATGCGCCGGCGAGGCCGTTGAGACCCGATGAACCAGGCCGAGATCACCGTCACGACCATCGCAGGCCATTGCACCCAGTCGATAAACACCCGAGGTCACCCGGCCCCGAGCGTGACGTTTGCACTCGCGCTGGGCTCGCTGACCACGTGGCCCGTGCCAGGCATGAGCGAAGCCAGGTATTCGCCGAACCCGCCCCGACATTTGTAATCACGGCGCGCACTGGTGATCACCGGGTTGGTGGCTGTCCACGCAATCCGCGCACCGGTCCTTTCCAGGTCAGCCACCAGGCGCACGTCCTCGTGAGCAACCAAATGCTGAAACCCACCGGCGTTGCGATAGGCGTCTGCACTCAGACCCAGGTTGGCGCCATGGATATGCCGATGGTTTTCGACAAACTGGTAGAGGGCGAGGTATCGAGAACGTGCGACTTCGTCGTACTCGCTCCAGCTGTCCACTTCGACCGTGCCACACACCGCGTCGGCGCCGAACGCGAGCTGACGCACCAGCCAATCCTGCGGCACGAGGGTATCGGCATCGGTGAAGGCCAGCCATTGGGCACCGGCCTCCAGTAGCTGCTCTGCGCCGACAGCCCTGGCCTGGCCGACGTTTCTAAAGCAGACATCAAGCGTTGCCACGCCCAGTGCGGTTGCCCGTTCACCCGTTTGGTCCGAGCAGTCGTCCAGCACTACGAGGACTTCGACGCGCTGGTTTTGCAACGCCGGGTGCGCAATGGCAAGCAGCACGGAAGCCAGGCAATCACTGATGTGCCTTTGCTCGTTATGGGCAGGTATCACAATCCCTATCATTGACGTTCCCTCTACCTGGCGAAGTGTCTCCAGCTATCGACACCTCGCTTATCGCGAAGGTTTAAAGTTTCTGGAACGTCCCTTGGCCCTGGCCGCTCAGATTGTTTATCGGCGCGCCACACTGGCGCTCTGGGGGCTTTGCTTCGTTATTAAGCGCAGGAGAACACGGCATGAAGAACGCGCATCCATCGGCAGGTACGTTCAAGACCTTGCTGCTCGACCGCAACGGCTGGGTGCCGAACAACCCGCGCTTGCCGGTGATCATTTACCCGAACGCCATCCGCGTAACCGGAAGTGATCCGGCTGCGCTGTTTGAGCAGACGTTTTTGGCACACGGCTGGCCGCCCCAATGGCGGGACGGGGTCTACGATTACCACCACTACCATTGCGAAGGGCATGAGGTGTTGGGCATCGCCTGTGGTGATGCACGCTTGATGCTCGGCGGGCCCAATGGCCACGTGGTGTCGGTGACGCAAGGCGACGTGCTGTTGCTTCCCGCCGGTACCGGTCACTGCAATCTCGGTTGCAGTGAAGACTTTCTGGTGGTTGGCGCCTACCCGCCCGGTCAGCACGCAGATATAGGCCGCGAGGCACCGAGCGACGCGCAACTGCAGCGCATTGCTGGCCTGGCGTTTCCACAGCAAGACCCGGTTCAGGGTGACGCAGGCGCTGTCTGCACACATTGGTCTGCCCAGCGCGCAACTATCGAATGAACAACAGGGTCGAAATCGACACTGTTGAATTCGCAGTCACTACAGAAGGTAGCCCGTTATGTCCTACGATTATCAAGGTATTGCCAGCGTCATTACTGCATCACGTCACCTGGGCACCCGCTCAGACGAACACCTGAACGAGTCGGTGAACATCCAGCTGACCAGCAGCGGCAAGCCGACGATTGCGCGCCTGAGCTTCGACAAGCCCCTGCAATGGCCCGGTCACCCCAACTTTGTCGCGGTCAACCTGCCGGATGGCGCCTCGATTGGCGGCGTCATTATGGAAATCGAAAGGGCGAATGACGGCCCAGGTTGGGTGACGTTTACCGTGGACGACTGACATGCGCGAGGGTCGCCGGCACGGTCATCGAATTGTCGGACAATTTTTTGAATCTTTTTTGACGCCAAATATCTGTACTTCATGAGCAACAGGAGGCCTCATGAAAGCGAGCGATCTATTTACCATCGAGTATCAGTTGCACGGCGTGCCGAAGTCTTTCATCGTTCGCGCGCCGCAGATGGACAACGCCCAGGCCTGGCACTGGGCCAGCTGCGACGCCGGCGTCGCAGTGATACCCAAATTTGGCCAGAACACGCTCAAGCGCGTTTCCAGGCCGATGGCCGAGCAATATGGAATTACTCACGTGCGCTGGAACAGCGCCGCAGAGATTCAATGGATGGAGGAACTTACGCAATGACTAGTCAAACCCTTCAATATTCCACGAGACATGCGTGGGATGACCAAATCGCGCACACCACCGAGATGTTTTTCGAGGCGGATCGACTCGAAGCGGCGGCCTACAACATCATCGAGTCCTACAGCGGTGACACGGCGACCTGGGCACGCTTCAGTCAGGCCAAGCAGACCGCCGACAGACAACGCGCCGCCGCGCATCAAGAATGGATGCGAATACAGCAGGCGATGCGCAACTAGTCAGCCGCCAGCCCTGTCACGGCAGGGCTGGCTTACTGGCCTTATGCACCCGACTCGGGATCCTTCGACGGTCCGCCGGGGGCAACCGCGCCCTGATTGACATCAGGCTTCCAGGGCCGGACGACATTCGGATCTTCTGACGTGTCACTTCGTTTCGGCGTCTCGGGGCGTACTTTCTGCCCGGCAGGTGCGCCTTCAGGTGGCTTTAAATGATCGCTCATGCAGCCGCCTCAATCGCTCACGTGCAGGACAACCTTGCCGTGCACATGCCCGTTGGCCAAAAAGTCCAATGCCTCTACTGCCGCCGCCAGCTCGAACTGCCTGGCGATATAGACCTGCACATTGCCGGCCTCGATCAACCCGGCAATCTCGGTCAACTCTTCGCCACGTGGCGCAGCCGTAAACCGCGTACCGGTCTTGCCCGTGGCCTGCGGATGATGGGCATCGGGCTGGGTCAGGGTCGACACCAGCCGCCCGCCCTCGCCCAGCACCTGCCATGAGTGCGATTGCGTATCGCCGCCAATCAAGTCGATGACCAGGTCAAAGTCCTTGCAGATGTCTTCGAAACGCTCGGTCTTGTAGTCAATCGCACGGTCCACGCCCAGCTCTCGCAAAAACGCCAGGCTGTCGGTGGAGGCCGTGGCGTAGACCTGGGCGCCCTTGACCTTGGCAAATTGAACGGCGAAGTGCCCCACACCGCCGGTGCCACCGTGGATCAAGACCTTTTGCCCCTGCTCGATGTGACCATGCTCCACCAACGCCTGCCAGGCGGTATGGCCTGCCAGCGGCACACCGGCGGCGACCGGCCAATCGAGCGCGGCCGGAATGCGCGCCAGATGCGCGGCAGGCACGCGGGCGTATTCGGCATAGCCGCCATCGGCGCCGATCATTGCAAAGACCCGGTCGCCCGGTTTGAAATCACTGACACCCTGCCCGACCTTCTCGACCACACCGGCCACTTCACGGCCCAGGGTCAACGGCAGTTTGTCCTGCTTGACCTCGGGGTATTGACCCTGGCGAATCTTGTAGTCCACCGGGTTGATACCCACAAAAAAATTCTTTACGAGCACTTCGCCCGTTTTCGGTTCCGGCACGTCGACATCGCGTAGCTGCATGACCTCGGGGCCGCCGAACTGCTCAATCCTGATTGCTTTCATGCCAAACACCTCATTGTCTTTTCAGAACATACAGGGGTGTGGAGGACTGTCGGCAACCTGGGGTTCAGTGGGTGTTGGGTTATGCAGACCAACGGTTCGGGCTGCCCTGCGAAAGCGCCTACGCGTTTTGCTCCGCATAGGCGCTTCGTGTGGGGGTTATTTGCAGCCGATACGGCCCGGCAACTGGCCTTGCTTCGCCTTCAGCGCAGCCTGCACCGACTGCGGCAAATTGCTCCAGAAGGTCAGCCCTGAACGCTCTTCGATTTGGTTTACGGTCACCTGGTAGTCACAGAAGTTGGCGCCTTTGGGCGTCTCCTGGTTCATCACAAACGATGCGTACACTCCGTTTTCGGGCGAGCTGCCGACAAAGATGATTTTCCAGTAGCCACTGGGAATGGTGTGCACCTTGTTTGTGCCCGGCAGCGTGCCGACAAAATGCTCATACAGCGGCCCGGTGCTGACATACACCTGGTCGACGCCCGCCTGTTTGCTGAGGTTGCGCTCCTGATCTTCAAGATGCGCCCAGGGCCCCTGGTTAAGGTCGGACTTCTGCGGGGTGATGTTGGACAAATAATTGAGCGTCTGCCAGTCAGGCACGCCCGCCATGGAGGCGAGGTTGGCCTGATGGCCACGGTCGACTTTAAGCGCGACGTTCGCGCCGTTGTAATCCACCGGGTCGAGCGTTTCCCCGGCCGGAATGTCCGGATCCGTCTTCCAGTCGCGCGGGCGTCCGCTCGCCGGGGTGTCCTTGGTGATTTTGTACGACACCCAGTTGGCAAACTTGGTCGAGCCGTTGTTGTTGAGCGTGTAGGCCTGACGGTTCAACGTCAGAGGGCTTCCGCCGGCCGGACAGCCCACCGCGCAGTTGTCGAACGGCAATGCCTGCTGTGGTTGCGGCTGGGCAATGGCTGCCGATTCGCGGTTTCTATCCGGTGTGGTACAGGCGGCAACGAGCGGGATCAACAGAAACGCGAGGTGCTTGAACTTCATACTTCCTTGCATGGTGTAGCTCCTTGGGTGAATCAATAACAGAGGTCAATGGAAAGCCGACCATTGCGATTCCATCGCGGGTCGACATAAACATTAAACCACTTTAAACATTTCAATATGAGGAAGGCTTTCAGGTTTCCAGCAAAAACGGATTCGACATTGCGCCGTACCAGGCGTTGACGTCATTCAACGCTGCCAAGCAAAAAAACCAGGTAGTCATCGAGGCAATAGGCTCAGCGGTGAATAGCGCTGCAGGCGGGAACTGTCGGCTCGTCATCACGTTACCGACTGCCGTGGATAGGTTGATGGCGTTCATGGAAACCGACGCTGCAACCGCAGGCCGTTTATTTGCAGGGAGCCCTGCGTGATGGGATGGCAACTCGGTGTTGGCGAGCGGCTTTTTGAGCCGCCGCCGTGCAGCCTCGCGGCCCAAAGCGCTAGCGCCCAAGCCTTTATCGAAGACAAACCCGTGTGAAGAAGCTAGGGCATAAAGCCCTAGCAGGTCTCACTTCTTCTTTTTCGACGACTTCTCTGACTTCTCAGATTTTTCTGACGTCTTCGCCTTTTCTGGCTTGCTGTCCGCTTTTTTTACAGATTTCTTTGGTTCGGCTTTTACAGACTTCTTTGGTTCGGCCTCTTTTTTCTTGTCTTTCTTATCGGAAGACTTTGAAAGAGCCGATGCTGCTGCGGATTTTTTTGCGGGTGAGGACTTTTTGTCTTTCAATTCCTTGCTGGCTTTCGAAGCGTCACCTTTGCTTTTCTTCTCGTCTTTAGCCACGTTGCCCACCTCTCGGAGTATGCCGATATTGGCAAATCGCCTGTGCAATTCGTCACAAGCTAATCGTTAGGTAAGCGTGTTCAGCGACGGTTCAAATTTTTGCTGCGTCGAAATCGACTGACTGATTTTGGTTTCGTCTTTCTCATCCATGTTTTCAGCAGCCTCGTATCGGGACCGCACAGTACAACGGCGAGCAATCCCTGCTGGTTGGCAGCAGGTGTGGTGTGAACACACCCCGCTGTGGACGAAATAATGAACGCGTGGCGGCCTCACGTTTCAGAACGGTATGCGCCAAGATTTGACTGAAGGGAGACAGCCAATGGGCACCGCGTTACACCGGGCCCGGCTGATAATGAAATACCCGTCACGAACATTACAGTTATCAACCTGGAGACTCTCCATGCGACCTCAGACATCATTTATATTCGACCTCGACGGCACGCTCACCGACAGCGTTTACCAAAACGTAGCGGCGTGGAAAGAGGCACTTGATTCCGAGGGCATCCCGCTGGCTATGTGGCGCATTCACCGCAAGATCGGTATGAGCGGAGGGCTGATGTTAAAGACCCTGTCGCGTGAAACCGGTGTAATCATTACTGAAGCGCAAGGCGCGGCATTAAGTAAGAAACATGCTGCTGCGTATGAGGCGCTCAAAGGCCAGATAACGGCCCTTCCAGGGTCAGTCGAGTTATTAAAAACCCTGACTGAAGACAATATAAAGTGGTGTATTGCTACCAGCGGCGGCTTGTCTACTGCCAGGATCAATTTAGAAGCGCTTGGCTTGGATATTAACGCGATCAATATAATCACCCGCGACGATGTTAAATACGGCAAGCCGGATCCAGATCTCTTCCTTGCCGCCGCGCGCAAGCTCGATGTACCGATTGAGGATTGTGTCGTAGTAGGCGATGCCATATGGGACATGCTTGCGGCAAGGCGTTGCAAAGCGACAGGCGTCGGCTTGCTTTCAGGCGGCTACGACATCAGCGAGCTTGAAAGAGCGGGAGCGCTGAGGGTGTACGAGGACCCGCAAGATCTTTTGCAGCATTTAGAGGAAGTCGCATCCAGGCCTTGATTTCCCACATTCCATCCAGGTTTTTAACAGCGGTCTGACGCTCTTTCGCCCTTGAGCGCTCATGCTTCGCTGATGCGCCGTCACCGGCCACCGCCTACGTCGGTATCGGCTGCGCAAATAGAATTTTCGCTGCTCGGTGGATATCCAAATCGCTGTAATCGAATGGTGTGCCGAACAGCTGTTCAAGCCGCACGGCAGGCACTTAATCAAATCGACTGAAGGGACTCTCCAATGAGCGCAATCTGCAAACCCTATAGGATCAACACGCTGTGCGCGGCGGTGTTGGCGCCATTGCTCGCCGCCTGTGCGGGCAATAACTCGCCCTCTAACGTCGTCGCGCCGGGGGATACCCAATCGCCCACTACCCAGTCCCTGGACGCCGGCGCGGCACTGCTTCAATCACGCCCGCCGATAGACGCATTGAACGCGTACCTGGATGGCTTTCATTTTTATAACGGCCACATGAATGCACAGATGGAGGCCCACCATTACTGCGCCATCCTCAATGAGGAAGTCATCCAGTGTGTGATCTACGATGGCAATCGCAAGGACGCCAAGCTCATGGGTGTCGAGTACATCATCAGCGAACACTTATTTGCCGGTCTGCCCAAAGCCGAGCAAGCGCTTTGGCACAGTCATGTTCACGAGGTGAAATCAGGTCAGCTGATAGCGCCCGGGATTCCTGAAGTAGCTGAGCATGCATTGATGGAAAAGCTCGTCCATACCTACGGCAAGACGTGGCATACCTGGCATACCGACCTCAATAAAGACCTGCCTCTGGGCGTGCCTCAGCTCATGATGGGTTTCACCGCAGATGGGCAGGCAGATCCTCAGATGGTTGCAGATCGGGATCGTCGATTCGGCGTCGATAGCGCGCAAAAGCACAAAGCGCGAGCGGACATACCGGCCCCCGCCGTTGCGCCAGGCGCGGATGCGTGGCGTCAGGGCAAGGTGTTCCAGATAGCGGATCCGACAAACACGCCGCATCAGCACTGACGTCATCGCCCATTAAATGCTGATAAGAAAAAGGCGCTCCGAAGAGCGCCTCAAATGGAATTATTGCAGGCTTACTTGACGCTGTTCTGGCTTGCTGGCCGTACCGATCTGGATGCGTTTTGGCTTGGCTTCTTCGGGAATCACTCGAAGCAGCTCGATTGCCAGCAGACCATGGGTGAGCGATGCACCTTGCACTTCGATATGGTCAGCCAGCCGGAAGGACAAGCGGAAGGCCCGTTGCGCGATGCCCTGGTGAAGGTAAGTCACCTTCTCGTCGCTTTCACGTTTTCCACCGGAAACGTTCAGTACGCCGTTTTCAACCTGAATGTCTATGTCCTCCTCAGTAAGACCCGCCACTGCAATCACGATGCGGTATTGATCATCACCGTGTTTCTCGACGTTATGAGGTGGATAGGTATTACCAGCCTCGCTACGCAGCGCCGATTCAAACAGGTCGTTGAAGCGATCAAAACCCACAGACTGACGAAACAGAGGGGCCAAAGAAAGAGTAGTAGCCATAGTAAAATCTCCTGAGTTTTCTCCAAGTGATTTAAGACGCGACCCGTTTGCGGCATCGCGTAACACTGAAAATAGGTACGCCCAAAACATTTTCAAGGGCATCCCGAAAAAAATTTTTCCAACTCAAATTCTCGGGTTAAGCCCTGTGCACACCGCCCCAGGCAGGCGCAGGTCTGAACCGATTTTCTCTCGGCAGAACGCGCCTGCAGCGAGCGAATTCGTCAGCGGCTCAGGGGCAGTAGCTTGCTACTCAGACAGGTCGCGGTGCCGCAAAAGCCAGCAAAGCAGGCCCAGTACCAATGTCGCGAAACCTAGCGCCGCGATGGTCGAAGCCGGAGTGACGGCCGAATCCAGGATGACAAATTTTCGGCTCAGGGCCAGCAATGCAATCATCAGTACCGTTCTCACCTGCACGACGCTGTTTCGCCTGAGGGCGGGCCGTACTATCGAATGCTTGAACTCCAAGGCAATCAGTACCGTGAAAATGGAGCCGAATAGTGCTTGGAATGCGTTGTGATCCAGCGGATCAATGGCTCCCCCTATCAGAAGGGGTACTACATTCCTGCAAAGCTGCAACACGGCGATAACGATCACCAGCGCTATGATCAGGCTCAGCGCCAGCACCACCAGTTGCTCGAAGCGTTCATAGGCGCTCATCAAAGCCCACTGGATTTTAAAGTTTTTGAATGTCGAATTATTCTCACGATTTTCTGGATGAAGCTTAGACACGACCTCTCTCCTCTTGTCTTGGAGGACTTATGCAAGACGCTCGAAGTCAGTTTGTGAAAAGATAGCGATTGCCTTGAGTTTCAAGCCTGTTGATCTGCACTTGATATGCCTCTTGGCGCAATCAGCCGAATCCAATTTACCTGCTGGGTAGACAAACACCGGCGGGTTAAGATGCCCACCGTTGCACGGTTTGACCAAGTAGGGGCATACACACTTAATATCAAGGACGCCTGTTGAAAAAGTCAGAGCTTCCCGTCAAAACCTGCGCTACCTGTGGGCTTCCTTTCACATGGCGAAAGAAATGGGCCCGTTGCTGGGACGAAGTTCGCTATTGCTCGGAGCGCTGCAGACGCAGCAAATCACCCAAGACCTGAATAAAAAAAGGGCTCTTTAAGCCCTTTTTGTGTTCACGCGGGGTTTACTTGGTCAGCCAGGACTCAACTGTGTCAGCGCCGTGCTTGCTCTTCCACTCTTTCAAGCCTTTGTGATTACCACCTTTGGTTTCAATGGTTTCTCCAGTGTTCGGGTTTTTATAAACCTTCACCTGGCGAGCTTTGCGAGTGCCCGTTTTTGGCGCCGGTGCAGTAGCGCGGCCCTTGGATTGTGGATCAAGCAGGTTGATCACGTCTTTGAGGCTATAGCCATACTTTGCGAGCAAATCGCGAAGTTTGGTTTCGAATTCAATTTCTTTCTTGAGGCCGGCGTCGCCTTTCAGCGCTTCGAGCGCCTGGAGTTGCTCAGCAAGGTGTTTTTCGAGTTGACGAAATTCTGCGAGTTTAGACATTGGAAACCTCTTCTAGATGTGTTGTTACGTTACACCAAAAAAGACACCTGCATGAACGGGTAAACCTGTCGACACACGTCCGGGGTCATGAACTCAACCCCATAGAAAGAGTGAGTTCAGTTACTGAGAGAATAGACTCCCGTGCCTAAAGCGTACTTACCGACAGTAAACAGTCCAAAGCTGATCGACACGGGTCGTGAAGCTTTGGCTCATCATCTCCCTTCGCATGCCCCAATCTGGGTCGATAGGCACGCCGGCCAAGCGCAACGTCCCCCTGCCCCACCGGCCGTTGATCGCATCCAGAACGCCCATGACCTTCTGCGTAGCCTCAGGTTGGGAGATGGAAAAAAGATCGTCGGTGTATTCGCCTTTCTGGCAGAGGTTAACCAGAAGCACCTCGGCTTTGCTGTACTTGAAGCCCGGTCTGAACACTTGCTCCACGGCGTCAACTGCAGTCTTGGTCATCAGGCGAACATCGTCGGTCGGGTATGGGAGCTCGACCAGTACCCCGTTGGCATACTTCGCCTCCTCAGGGTTGAACATGCCTGTGCGAATGCTCACTCGAATGCGTTTGCAGAGTGATTTCTGAGCGCGAAGCTTCTCAGTGGCCCTCATCATGTAGGTAGCAATGGCCTCCTTTATCGGCGCGATCTCAGTCAGCCGGTTGCCAAACATTCTTGAGCAACAAATTTCCTGCTTGGGCGGGTCAGGCTCATCAAGCGTCAGGCATGAGGTGCCAGCAAGCTCGCGAGCTGTCTTTTCGACGACGATACTGAACCTCTTACGCAGCGCAGTGGGGTCAGCTCGCGAAAGATCCCACGCCGTATTGATACCCATGGCTTGAAGGTGCGGAGTCATCTTGCGGCCTACCCCCCAAACGTCAGACACGGGGCACTTCTTCAGCACCCATTCACGCTTGGTCTGATCGCGAAGATCGACCACCCCACCACTCTGCGCTTGCCATTTTTTGGCCGCATGATTGGCCAGTTTGCTCAGGGTTTTTGTACCTGCGATACCCACCCCGACCGGAATACCGGTGCTGCGGTAAACCTGGGTGCGTATGCGACGCCCAAGGCCTTCCAGATCACCTTGCACGCCAGTCAGTTCAGCGAAGGCCTCATCGATGCTGTAGACCTCCACCGCCGGTACCAGCGACTCGATGACGGTCATTACGCGCTGGCTCATGTCGCCGTAGAGCGCATAATTCGACGAGAACGCGACGATGCCGTGCTGCTTCAGTTTTTGCTTAATCTGGAAGTACGGCTCACCCATTCTTACGAAGGGTTTGGCACAGGCACTTCTCGCGATTACGCATCCGTCGTTATTGCTAAGCACCACGATAGGCGTATTTCGAAGGTCAGGCCTGAATACACGCTCGCAGCTGGCGTAAAAGGAATTGCAGTCGATCAGGGCAAAGACCGGCTCAGGCTTTTTCATGGCTGCGTACGCTGTACAAGACAACGCCCCACACCAATAGCTCTTCACCTTCCATCATGTACCGCGAAGGGTATTTGGGGTTCTCTGACTTAAGAACGATCTGGCCACTCTCCTTGATGAGGCGCTTGCACACGGGCTCGCAATCGACCGCTGCAATCACGATGTGGCCCGACTCAACCTCCAGAGACCTGTCGACGATTGCCAGGTCCCCGGGGAAAATACCGGCGCCAACCATGCTGTCCCCTTCGATCCGTACCAGGTACATGTGCGGCGCACGCAGGTCCAGAAGCTCATCGAGCGAGACGTTTTGTTCAAGATGATCTGCGGCCGGCGAAGGAAAACCTGCCGGCACCCGGTACGAGTAGAAAGGAAGCTGAACGCCGTTACTGGAAAGTGGCCCAAGAAGGGTGACCATGATGCAAACGCCAAATACTGTATGTGCGTACAGTTAACCGTTGAGTCGGGTTGCCGGTCAAATAGTGCGTGGCCCCAGCCGACAGGAGGTCTTTAATCGACCGGGATTTAGCTGTGCACCAGGCTCATTCCACGTAACGCAACCAAAGATGCGTCCGACCGCAAACCGCCTGTGCGACTGCGCTTATGCGTGCAGGCAGGTCTTCAATGCCCGTGTTGTAGAGCGCACAGAAGTCTTTGGCAACGGCGTCAGCGCGCGACATATCAAGCGGCGCCGCACAAATGAAGCCCAGATAGGAGGCCCCCACGCCCATCAACTCATAGCCATGCGCTTCAGAGAAATGGCGCGCAACTGCACAGTTTTTCGCAGGGTCCAGATCGCAAGTGAAATAGCCATTCGGAAAAGCCGCGAGTGCCTGGCAAGACTGCTCAACGGGCACCAGCAGCGCTGATAGGGGTTGCTCTAGAAGAGCAACCGGGTTGTTCTGGTAACCGATCCACGCCTGCAGGGCCTGCTCATCCAGCGTCAAACCATGAGCGCACGCATCTTCGAAAGACGTGCCCGCAACCAGGCGTGTGAAATTGCGCAGGCAGATTGCGAACTCCGCTTTCGTCGTCGGATAGCCTATGTATAGACCCTGCTCGAAGCACTCAGGAGGCAGGCCAGCGATGTCATGCTCCGTTGCATCATCCATCCCCAGGTTATTGCGCACATGGCCCGAGGTGTAGCGGGCTTGGTGCAGATCATCGAGCGAGAACAGAGGTTTAAAGCCTGGGTGTAGCTCAGCAATCCTGCGACGCGCTTCGGTCAGGTCCTCAACGCTGGTCAGCCCACTCACACCGTACTCATCGCACGTACCTACAGACGGGTTCTCACGCATGCCATTACCGCGAAATTCGATATCCATAGTCCTTGGCCTGCTCCAGGGTGTTACTCGATTGAGTGAGCAACCCTAAACTTTTCAGGATTGTCAGAGGAAGATCCATTTCCACGCCACGACAGGATCTGGTTTGACTCACGATTAATCGTTATCGATGCGAAGTTAGCGTTCGCAGATGCATGATTTCGGCGTAAGGGTTAATTACCCTAATACTGCGCCGTGGCGCTCGTGTACTGCTCGTGCCACCGGATGACAAGTTCAGCATGTTGCTCATGGGTAAGTGACTGCTTTCGCAATGTTCGCAGCCGTCAGCGGCCAATTAACGGACATCGCCAAGCCTATCCAGCCATGGGTCCTCATCTAAGGTACTGAGGCCCATCATGACGGGCCGACACTTCTGGGCTTCAAACTGACTACTGGTGAGTGTCCGCCTCTTCAGCCGGATAAAACTCGCCCTCCTTCCCCATCTTTTTCAACCGTTCGCGCACAATTGCCTCAACGCTGGCCACTGCTGCCTGATCGTGAGGATTGACCAACTGCACGCACAGGCGTCGGACATTCTGGTCGTGCGTGCCCTCGCTCATCATTTCGTGAGAGAAGACTTGTTCGCCGCGCCATAGGCACAGCTGGGTATGCGTCTCGCCCAGCCATATCTCGTTGATTGATCCAAGATCGGCGGTCGCCAGTTGATCCACGGTGATTGTGTTGTCCATTGCGCTGTACCTTACCGATGAGTAGATACAGATAGACTTGCAGGCGCAGTGGGTCGTTCCCGGCGTCAGCAGTTCAACCGCACCCAGGGTGGCAGACCACGCGCCAAACGAAAAAAGACGCCGAAGCGTCTATTGCGTAAATCCCAGGCAAAAAAAAGCCACTCTATTGAGTGGCTTTTTCTTTGTGTTTGGAGCGGGAAACGAGACTCGAACTCGCGACCCCGACCTTGGCAAGGTCGTGCTCTACCAACTGAGCTATTCCCGCGTCTTGGTGGTGTGCATTCTATAGAATCCAGAACCCCCGTCAACCCCTTGATTCAAAAAAGTTTTATTTCTTTTCAACGGTGGTGCGCAGATGTGGCCAGGCGGCACGCAAATACTGAAGCATGGACCACAACGTCAGGCCCGCGGCGATCAGCAGCAAGGCGTAGCCCGTGAGCACCCAGAAGGAGAAGTCCGATGGATTGGCCAGCAGGATCACCAATGCGAGCATTTGCGCAGCGGTTTTCCATTTGCCCATGTTGGAGACCGCCACGTGGGCGCGCGCGCCGATTTCGGCCATCCATTCGCGCAGGGCCGAGACGACGATCTCGCGGCCGATGATCACCGCGGCCGGCAGCGTCAGCCACAGGTTGCCGTGCTCCTGCACCAACAGGACCAGGGCGACAGCCACCATAAGCTTGTCGGCCACCGGATCAAGGAACGCGCCAAAGGGCGTGCTCTGTTCCAGGCGACGTGCCAGGTAGCCGTCAAGCCAGTCGGTTGCGGCTGCAAAGGCAAACACTGAACTGGAGGCGGCATAGCTCCATTCGTACGGCAAATAGAACAACAAAATGAAAATCGGAATGAGCAGGACGCGTAGAACGGTAATCAGATTAGGGATATTCATCGGCACAACTGGCTACGAGGTGAGAAGGCATTCTATTCGCTGTGCAGGTTTGCATAAATCAACTCAGCGAGCTTTTTACTGATACCGGGTGCTTTGGCTATTTCGTCAATGCTGGCACGGGACAGCTCCTGCAAGCCACCAAAATGTTTTAGCAGGTCGCGCCGGCGTGTCGGGCCAACGCCCGCTACCCCTTCCAGAGTTGAGGTTCGACGGGTTTTGCCGCGACGGGCACGGTGGCCAGTAATGGCAAAACGGTGGGCCTCGTCACGGATCTGTTGAATCAGGTGCAGCGCGGGTGAGTCGCCCTTCAAGGTGAACTCATGGGCGGCATCATTCAAGTACAACGTCTCGAAACCGGCCTTGCGCGTGGCGCCCTTGGCCACGCCGAGCAGGATCAGGTCGGGCACGGCGAGTTCGTTGAGCACGTCACGGGCCATGGACAGCTGGCCCTTGCCGCCGTCCACCAGGAGGATATCCGGCAGTTTGCCCTCTCCGTCCTTCAACTTGCTGAAGCGTCGCGTCAGGGCCTGGTGCATCGCGGCGTAGTCATCGCCGGCGGTAACGCCTTCGATGTTGTAGCGCCGGTAATCGGATTTGATCGGCCCTTCCGGCCCGAACACCACACAGGACGCCACAGTGGCTTCGCCGCTGGAGTGGCTGATGTCGTAACACTCCAGCCGTTGCGGCGGCTCGTCCAGGTTAAGGACTTCAGCCAAGGCGTCAAAGCGTGCGGCCACATGCTGCCGATTGGCCAGACGCGCACTCAGGGCCTGCTCGGCGTTTGTGACCGCCAGTTGCTGCCAACGGGCACGGGTACCGCGCACGCGGTGGCTGATGTCCAGCTCACGGCCGCGCAGCTCGTGGATGGCCTCGATCAGCGTGGGGAAGTCTTCATGCACCACGTTGACGATCAACTCCGAGGGCAGATCGCGCTCGGGGCTGCTGACGTAGTACTGACCGAGGAAGGCGGCCATGACTTCAGCCACTTCCTCGTCGATCCCGGTTTGCGGGAAGAAGTTCTTGCTGCCCAGCACTCGCCCGCCACGCACGCTGATCAAATGCACACAGGCGCCGCCCGGGTTGACGAAGGCGGCGATGACATCGACGTCGCCGTTGCCGCCCTCCATGCTTTGCTGGTCCTGGACACGGCGCAATAGAGAGATCTGGTCGCGCAACTCGGCGGCCCGCTCGAAATCCAGCGTGCTGGCAGCTTGTTCCATGGCGCCGGAGAGCTCATCGGTGAGCGCATTGCTGCGCCCTTCAAGGAACATCACCGAATGGCGCACATCCTCGGCGTACTCCGCCGGATCAACCAGGCCGACACAAGGCGCCTTGCAGCGCTTGATCTGGTACTGCAGGCAAGGCCGCGTGCGGTTCTTGTAGAAACTGTCTTCGCACTGGCGCACAAAAAAGGTCTTTTGCAGCAGGCTCAGGCTTTCGCGGATTGCACCCGCGCTGGGGTACGGCCCGAAATACTTGCCCTTCTGCTTCTTCGCGCCGCGGTGAATGCTCAGTCGCGGGAAATTGCCGTCGGATAAAAACACATAGGGGTAGGATTTATCGTCACGCAGCAGAATGTTGTAGGGCGGCCGCCATTCCTTGATCAGCGTCTGCTCAAGCAACAGCGCTTCGGTTTCATTGGCGGTGATGGTGGTTTCAACCTGGGCGATACGCGCCACCAAGGCAGCGGTTTTCGTCGCCAAGCCGGTCTTGCGAAAGTAGCTCGCCAGACGGTTTTTCAGGTTCTTGGCTTTGCCCACGTAAAGCAGGCGTGCCTCGCTGTCGAACATGCGGTACACGCCGGGACGGCCACTGCAGGTTGAGAGAAAGGCACTTGGATCAAACGGTGTGGTCATGTCAGGCGCTGGCGTCCACCATGCCGTGGCGCACCGCGAGCAGGGTCAATTCAACATCACTGCTGATGGCGAGCTTCTCGAAAATGCGATAGCGGTAGGTGTTAACGGTTTTGGGCGACAGGCAAAGCTTGTCGGAAATCGTCTGCACTTTCTGGCAGCCGACGATCATCAAGGCAATCTGGATTTCCCGCTCCGACAGCGCATCAAACGGCGAGTCGCTGGTGGGCTGGAAAGATTTGATAGCCAACTGTTGGGCAATCTGCGGGCTGATATAACGCTGGCCGGCAAATACCAGGCGAATGGCTTGCACCATCTCCGCCAGGCCCGCACCTTTGGTCAGGTAACCGGCCGCGCCTGCCTGCAGCAGACGTGTAGGAAAAGGGTCTTCCTCACACACGGTCACCACCACGACTTTAATGTCCGGATGGCTGCGCAACAATTTGGTAGTGGCACCAAGACCGCCGATCCCAGGCATCTTGACGTCCATCAAAACCACATCGGGTTTCAACTCCCGGGCCTTGATCAGGGACTCCTCCCCTGACTCGGCCTGACCGACTACTTGCAGGCCATCGATGTCAGCCAGCATTCGTGTAATGCCTGTACGAACGAGATCATGGTCATCGACTACTAGCACCCTAATCAAGCAGACACCTCGCGATATGGTCTTATAGGTTGCTGAACACCTTAGCAAAAAACCAGGGCGCAGACCTAGCTGCAAGCGTCATATATATAGAGTTTACGCACGCCATCGGTGCCCGACTTGCGCCAGACAGCCGATTTTACTGAGCAAAAGGTCAGCTTTGCGTGAGAGCCGACTTGTGTTTTCCGTTCTGCGACACGGAGTGTTCCGCCAGTGTGGAGGTCAGTCGGCGGATAGCGTCCTGATCTTCCTTGAGCATCACCCGGTAGTTTTCCAGGATTTTTTCTTCCAGCTGACTGAGGTTTTCCAGCTGGATAGGCGTCGGACTTCCCGTCAGCACATATAAAACATCTACACCACGCTGCGCCACGCGTGACAGGTAGTCCGCCTTGGGTGCGCGGCCACCGCTTTCGTATTTGCCCTGGGCATTTGCTTCAACGCCGCCGATTTCACCAAAAACTTTCTGTGACAGGCCAAGACGTTCTCTTTCCTGCCTTAAACGCGAACCGATTCCACTCATTTGGATGTATGATCCTGTCTGGCACACCCCAAGAGGTGACACACTCATCTCGTTTTAAACAAACTTGAACGGTTTTGAACTATGCCCGGTATTCGCACTGCTGCACAAGCCAAGGCCTGGCTGGAACATCAAGGAAAGTCAGTTCAAGCGTTTGCCCGTGAGCACGGCGTTGATCCGGCCACGACCTATCAAGTGCTCGCCGGGCGTAAAAAAGGACGGCGTGGGGAAGCCCACAAGGTGGCGGTCCTGTTGGGCATGAAAGAAGGGATTATCGTGGATGAGCCCGTGGCCCTGAACCGCGACCCGGAAATCGTTTCCTGACCGTAGTATGCGCCTATTGGCAAGACGTGCCTGTTTAGTCCGATGGACCTGCCTGACACTCGCGCTCCATGCGCCAGAAGCAACCCTCTTCCCCTACGATGCTCAACCCCAGGCGCTGATACAACCTGCGCGCCGGATTGGTTTTGAACACCGTCAAGCGTAAAAGACCCAGCCCCTGTTCACGCGCCTTGAGCGCCATCTGCTCGAGTACCCAGCTGCCTGCGCCCTGCTTGCGGTAGTTTTCGGACAAGTGCAATTCGCGAATGTACAGAGCATTGTTGTCACGGCTCAGGCTGATAAACCCCAGCACTGCGTCGTCCTTGCAGATCATCCAGTTCTCGCGGCTTCCCCAGCCCACATCAAAGCCATAGTCAGACCACACAAGACCGTATTGCAGGTAGTAGCCGCCCATGGCTTGGTAGGTCAGCCTCCGTGCGAATGGCAAGTCATCGCCAGTCGCGGCGCGCAGGTGAAACGTCATTTACAGTGCAACCACGTGGCCAGACCAGTGGCCGCCATCGCGGCGGGCAAGCACCAACGCGTCGCCAGTGCCCGGTGCGGCGGCCAGCACGCTGCCGTCCGCGGCCCAGATGGCGCTGCGCCCTGCGCAGGCCCAGCCGCCTGAAGGCCCGCCATGGTTGGCCATCAACACCAGCATGCGATGCTCGGCGGCATACCCCTGGAGCAGCGCACTGTCTGCGGCGTAGCCACCCTCGCTGATCAACACGCCGGCGGCGTACACATTGGCGCCGGCGTGCGCGGCCTCACGTGGATGGCTGGCGTGGGAAAAGTCTGCGCAAACCGCCAGCGCAATACGATCATCCGCCCATTCGAGGGCGGCACCGCCCTGCCCTGCGACGAACGCCACGTCTTCACCCGCATGCAAATGCTGCTTGGTGTAGACCGCCAGCGACCCGTCCGCCGCCAACACCAGCGCGCCGATCAACACGCCCGCCCCGGGCGCCAAACGGATCGGCATCCCCACCACCGCCGTCAATTGCAGCGCCTGCGCCTTCTCACGCAATGGCGCAAGCCGTGCATCCTCTGGCGCCATCGCCAGTTCAGCGGCCAGCGCCGGCTCGTAGCCGGTCAACGACAGCTCTGGAAACACCAGTAACTGCACACCGTGCTCCGCCGCCACCTGCATAAACGCCAAGTGCCGCTGGATATTGGCCGGCACATCGCCTGCGATTGAAGTGGTCTGAGCAGCAGCAAGGGTCAAGGCAGTCATGGTCGCGTCCAAGCCATCAATATCTAAGTGTCAGCAGCATATCGACACTCACCCCATAGCCGTAAGTACCTCAGGCGATAGAAATTACTGATTGAATCCACCCGCGTGCCTCTAGTAAGCTCCCCCCATCATTTGGAGACACACCATGTTGCAACTCACCCACACTCAGGTTTGCCCTGCTGCCAGCGCCCCGCGCTCGGTATCGGCTACCCGCGTGAACGGTTCGAGCGCACTGGTCAGCTTTTATTTTGGGTATTGGTTTAGCCACTGGCGCGCCTGATACCTGAAATCGGCGCCCATTACTCAAGGGGTCGCCTACCAGAGAAATCTAACCCCCGGTCGGCTCCCCGACCGGGGGTTTTGTTTTTTCAGCCCCTACTTATTTTGCTTCACACCGAACACTAAAAGGACTCACGACATGAACTACGCCACCTATTACCGCTACGACACCTGCACTGCATGGCGATTTAGCAAGCTCCGTTCGGGACAGCCTGCCGCCTCCGATCGGTCACCTATTGGTGGCAAGCCAACACACGTAGCCAATACGGCCAATTGTCGAACACCCCAGTAGGGCAGAGCGCGCGGGAATCGCCCGCCGCTTGCCCAGGAAGCCTTGAATATGAACTCTGCCACCGCCGCCTTGCCTGTTGCCAACCTGTCCAGCGCCAATGAAGCCCTGACCCAGCGCCTGCCCAGCTCGCTTGAACTCAAGCACCAGCTGCCACTGAGCCCCTTCCTCAACGAACAGATCAACGCCCATCGCCAAGCCGTGCGCGCCATCCTCAACGGTGAAGACGCCCGTTTGCTGGTGATTGTCGGCCCGTGCTCGATCCACGACCCCGAATCGGCCATGGAATACGCGCGCAATCTGAAGAAACTGGCGCTTGAAGTCAGCGACCAGATGCTGCTGGTGATCCGCGCCTACGTGGAAAAACCGCGCACCACCATCGGCTGGAAAGGCCTGGCCTACGACCCGCACCTGGACGGCAGCGATGACATGGCCGCAGGCCTGACCCTGTCGCGCCAACTGATGCGTGAAATGCTGCGCCTGGGCCTGCCGGTCGCCACCGAGCTGCTGCAACCCATGGCCGCCGGCTACTTCGATGACCTGCTCAGTTGGGTCGCCATTGGCGCACGCACCACCGAGTCGCAGATCCACCGCGAAATGGCCAGCGGCCTGGGCATGCCGGTCGGCTTCAAGAACGGCACCGACGGCGGCGTCGCGATTGCCTGTGACGCGATGCGCTCGGCGTCACACCCGCACCGCCACTTCGGCGTCGACAGCCAGGGCCATCCGGCGATCATCCAGACCCCGGGCAACCCCGACACGCACCTGGTGCTGCGCGGCGGTCACCGTGGGCCAAACTACGATGCGCAAAGTGTGGCGCAGGTAAAACACGATTTGGCCAAGTCCAAGGTCGCGGCGCGGATCATGGTCGATTGCAGCCACGCCAACAGCGGCAAAGACCCGCTGCGTCAGCCGGCCGTGTTCAACGACGTGCTGGAACAACGCCTGCAAGGCGACACCTCGCTGATCGGCATGATGCTCGAAAGCCATCTGTTCGAAGGTTGCCAGCCGTTGAGCGCATCGATGAAATACGGCGTGTCGGTGACTGATGGTTGCCTGGGCTGGGACGGCACCGAACAGTTGTTGCGCAGTGCGGCAGACCGGTTGCGGGAACAGCACAAAGCCAACTGACAGAAGCGGATCATAAATGTGGGAGCTGGCTTGCCTGCGATAGCGGTGTATCAGGCTACAGACCTTTAGCTGATGTGCCGTAATCGCAGGCAAGCCAGCTCCCACACTTGAACAGCGCTGGACTCAGGAAAGTGGGTATAGCGCCTCATCGAATTGTTCCAATTTCGGGAATATCAAAGGCTGCTCTTGCGCCAGGCCTTGCAACCGCCGCGCATACCCCAACAGAAACTCCCGCCGCGCCTCGTCGCTGATATACGGCACATGCCAGGCCACAAACGGCGCCAGCACTTCATACCCGACATACGCCAGCGTGCCGCGCAGAATCGGCTTCAACATCTCCTCCAGCGGCCCGTGAATAGCGCCTTCGCCAAACATATGCTCACGCCCGCCCAGGGTCACCGTGACCAGCGCCCGCTTGCCCGCCAGCCCGCCCTGATCGTAAAAACGCTTGCCGCCGTAACACACGCCCGACACCAGCACCCGGTCGATCCAGCCCTTGAGCATCGCCGGCGCCGAGAACCAGAAGATCGGAAAGTTAAGAATCAGCAAATCGGCCCACAGCAACTTGTCCAACTCAGCCTGGATATCCGCCGCGATCGACTGCTTCTTCACCCCCAGCCGTTGCTCCAGGGCGTACACCAGATAGTCAGGATTCTCCCGTGTCGAAAAATCCGCCGCCGACGCTACGGGGTTCCACTGCATGGCGTACAAGTCGCTGACCTGCACCGCATGCCCCTGCTCTTGCAGCGTGCTGACCGCCTGGTCGCGCAAGGCGGCGGTAAAGGACTGCGGTTCAGGATGGGCGTGAACAATCAAAACCTTCATGTGAATTCCTCAAACGGTGGGCGCCGCCCGTTGGGCCAGCAAATGATCGAGCCAGTCCGGGTCCATTTCCGGTTCCGATGAAAACAGCAGGCCGGTGTAGTCCTGGTAAGGCGGGGTAAAAATCGCGCTGCGGCTGCCCTGGTCGACCACCCTGCCCCGCTGCATCACCACCACCTCATCGGCAATCGCGCGCACGGTGGCGACGTCGTGGGTGATAAACAGGTAAGCCACACCCAGTTGCTGCTGGAGGCGGTTGAGCAACTTCAGCACGCCTTCGGCCACGAGTTGATCGAGGGCTGAGGTGACTTCGTCGCAGATGATCAGTTGCGGGTCAGCGGCCAGCGCGCGGGCGATGCAGATGCGCTGCTTCTGCCCCCCGGACAGCTCGCGCGGTTGGCGCTCCATAAACACCGCCGGGTCCAGCTCGATCATCTCCAGCAGCTCGGCCACCCGCGCGCGCATCGCCTTGCCCTTAAGGCCCAGGTAAAACGTCAGTGGCCGGCCGATGATGTCGACGATGCGCTGGCGCGGGTTCAGCGCCGTGTCGGGGATCTGGTAGATCATCTGGATACGCCGCAACTGCTCCTTGCTGCGCCGCCGAAAATCCACCGGCAGCGCCTCGCCGTCGTACAACACCTGCCCCGCCGTGGCGGGCAGCAGGCCGGTAATCAGCCGCGCGGTAGAGCTTTTGCCACTGCCGGATTCGCCGATCACCGCCAGGGTCTGGCCGCGATGCAGCTGCAGCGACACCTCATGCAGCACCGGTTGATGCCCGTAGCTGGCACACACCTGGCGCACCTCCAGCAGCGGCACGTCCTGGGCCGGGCGCGCCTTGGGCTCGGTGCGAAAGCTGCGCACCGCCCACAGCGATTGGGTGTACGCCTGCTGCGGCTGGCTGAGCATGCTGCGAGTGTCGGCTTCCTCGACCCGCTTGCCGTGGCGCAGCACCATGATGCGATCGGCCATCTGCGCCACCACCGCCAAATCGTGGCTGATATACAGCGCGGCGCTGCCGAAGGTTTTCACCGCGTCGCGAATGGCTGCCAGCACTTCGATCTGGGTGGTGACGTCGAGGGCGGTGGTGGGTTCGTCGAAGATGATCAAGTCCGGGTGGCAGGCCATCGCCATCGCCGTCATCACCCGCTGCAATTGCCCACCTGACACTTGATGCGGATAGCGTTGGCCAATGGTTTCGGGGTTGGGCAAGCGCAGCACGCGGTACAACTCCACCGCTTCGCGCTCGGCCTGGGCGCGGCTGATACCGCCGTTGATCACCGCGGTTTCCACGTGCTGATCGATCAGGCGGTGCGCCGGGTTGAAGGACGCCGCCGCGCTTTGCGCCACATACGCGATGCGCAAACCACGCAGCTTGCGCAAGGCCTCAGGCTTGGCCTGCAGCAACGCGATGCCGTCAAAACACACCGAGCCGCCGACAATGCGGCAACCGTCGCGCGCGTACCCCATCGCCGCCAGGCCAAGGGTGGATTTACCCGCGCCCGACTCGCCGATCAGCCCCAGCACTTCGCCGCGTTGCAAGGTCAGGTCGATGCCCTGGATCAGCGGGTGCCAGGCGTCTTCGTAATGCCCTTCAACCTGCAGGTTGCGGATTTCCAGCAATGGCCTGTCCATCCTCAATACTCCTTCAGGCCGCTGGATGTATGCAGCATCCAGTCGACGACAAAATTCACGCTGACCGTAATCAAGGCCACCGCCAGCGCCGGCAGCAACGGGCTGATGTCGCCGAAGGTGATCAACACCGCGTTATCGCGCACCATACTGCCCCAGTCGGCGGTGGGCGGTTGAATGCCCAGGCCCAGGAACGACAACGCGCTGATAAACAGGAACACAAAGCAAAAGCGCAGGCCGAATTCGGCAATCAACGGCGCGGCAGCGTTGGGCAGCACTTCGCGGCTGACCAGCCACCACAAGCCTTCGCCACGCAGGCGTGCGGCTTCGACAAAATCCTGCACCACCACGGTCATCGCCACCGCGCGAGACAAGCGGAACACCCGCGTCGAATCCAGCAGCGCAATCACCACCACCAGCGACGTCGCGTTGGTGCCCACCACGCTGAGGATCAGCAAGGCAAAAATCAGCTGCGGGATTGCCATCAGAATATCCACCACCCGCGACAGCCCCTGGTCAATCCAGCCGCCCTTGATGGCGGCGACCAAGCCGCTCAAACCGCCCAGCAGGAACGCCAGCGTGGTAGTCAGGAAGGCGATGCCCAGGGTATTGCGCGCGCCGTAGACGAGGCGGCTGAACATATCGCGCCCGAGGTTATCGGTGCCCAGTAAAAACTGACCGCTCCAGGGCGCGAACCCCTCGCCCACCACCTGGGTTTCGCCGTACGGCGCCAGCAGCGGCGCAAACAGCGCCACCGCGATGTACAACACAATAATCAGCAGGCCGAACTTGGCGCTCAACGGCGCCCTGGCCACGTGGCTCAACAGGCTCATGGTCTACCCCTTTGGGTGCATCAGGCGTGGGTTGCTGGCGATGGACAGCACATCCGCCGAGGTATTGAGCAGGATGTAGGTGGCGGCAAAGATCAGGCTGCACGCCTGCACCACCGGGATGTCGCGCTTGGACACCGAGTCCACCAGCAATTGCCCCAGCCCCGGATAGACAAACACCACTTCGACCACCACCACGCCCACCACCAGGTACGCCAGGTTGAGCGCCACCACGTTGACGATGGGTGCCAGTGCATTGGGCAACGCGTGGCGCCAGATAATCCGCGACGGGCGAATGCCCTTGAGCCGGGCCATTTCGATGTAGGGGCTGGCCAGCAGGTTGATCAAAGAGGCACGGGTCATGCGCATCATCTGCGCGATCACCACCAGGCTCAGTGTGGCAACCGGCAACACCGAGCGCTCAAGGATCGTGGCGAACGACGCATCCGGTGCCAGGTTGGACAGGCTGGGAAACCAGCCGAGCTTCACCGAAAACACCAGGATCAGCAGGTAGGCGACAAAGAACTCCGGGAACGACACGGCGCTCAACGCCGTGGTGTTGAGCAGGCGATCAAACCAGCTGTTGCGGTACAGCGCCGCCAACATGCCCAGCACCAGCGCGGTGGGCACCGAGACCAGCGCCGCCAGGGCGGCCAGGCTCAGCGTGTTGCCCAGACGCGCACCGATCAGCTCGGCGATAGGCCGCTGGTTGGCCAGTGAAGCGCCCAGATCGCCGTGCAGCAGGCGCAACAGCCATTGCGCAAAGCGCGTGAACGGCGGCAAATCCAGGCCCAACTGCGCGCGAAACGCCGCCACGGTTTCCGGCGTGGCCGACTGGCCGAGCATGGCCTGGGCAATATCGCCCGGCAGCATGCCCACGGCGAGAAAGATGATCACCGAGACCGCGAACAACGACAGCAGGCCGAGGGCGAGACGTTGGAGGATGAGCTTCAACAAACTATTCATGGGTGCATTGCTCCTGAAACACCACAAACCCTATGTGGGAGCGGGCTTGCTCGCGAAAGCGGTGTGCCAGCCACTACATGCGTCAACTGACAGAGCGCTTTCGCGAGCAAGCCCGCTCCCACAATTTGATCTTCATTTTTAGTAGGGGCTCTAGGCTTGCCACCAGCGCTCAATCAGCCGCAGCCCATCCAACTCACCATAAGGCGCGGTCAGCGGCCCATGGCTGACGCGGTTCGAACGCGCCGCCACAGAGCTGGCGAACAGCGGCACAATCGCGCCGCCATCGTCCCGGCACAGGGCCTGCATTTCGTTGTACATCTCCTGGCGCAGTGGCGCGTTCATCTCGCCACGCGCGGCCGTGAGCAGTTGGTTGAAGCGCGCGTTGTCCCAGTGGGTTTCGTTCCACGCCGCGCCTTTGGCGTAGCCGATGCTGAACATGCGGTCGGCGGTCAGGCTGCTGTACCAAAACGAGGTGGTGAACGGCTGCTTCATCCACACATTGGAGAAGTAGCCGTCGGCCGGCTCGCGCACCACGTCAATGTCGATACCGGCCTGGCGCGCCTGCTCCTTGAACAGCACCGAGGCGTCCACCGCGCCGGTGTAAGCCGCGTCGGAAGCTTGCAGGCGCACCTTGAGCGACTCCACCCCGGCCTTGCGCAAGTAGAAGCGCGACTTGTCCGGGTCGTAGGCGCGCTGCTCCAGTGCGGCGTTGATAAAGCGGCTGCCCGGCTGGATCGGGTGGTCGTTGCCCACCAGGCCATAACCATGCAGCACCGACGCCAGCAGGGTTTCGCGGTTGATCGCGTGCTTCATGGCCATGCGAATGTCGTTGTTCTTGAACTCGTTGCTGTCGCACAGCATCGGGAAGGTGTAGTGCTGGGCGCCCTTGGTTTCTTCAATCACCAAGCCTGGGTTGCGCTTGAGCAATGCCACGGTTTTCAGGTCGACCTTGTTGATCACATCGACTTGCCCGGTGACCAGCGCATTGACCCGCGCGGCGCCGTCGGCGATGGCGAGCAACTCGGCACTGGCGAAGTGGGCGCGGCCGGGTTTCCAGTAATCGGGGTTGCGCTCCAGGTCCATGCGCACGCCCGGTTCGAAGCTTTTCAGGCGATAGCCACTGGTGCCTACACCGGCCTGCCAATCGGCGGCGCCGTCCTTGGCGGGCATGATCACCAAATGGTAATCGGCCACCACATAGGCAAAATCCGCGTTGCCCGAATGCAGCTCGAACACCACCGCGTCGTTGCCGTTGGCGCTGACGCTGGCGACATCACCGAGCACCGTCTTGGCCGCCGACGTGGAGTCCTTGCTCAAGTGATGATTGATCGACACCACCACGTCTTCAGCGCTCAGGGTTTTGCCATTGTGGAAGGTCACGCCCTGGCGCAAGTGAAAGGTCCACACGCGCGCATCCGCGGTGGACTCAAAGCGCTCGGCCAGTTCGGGGATTGCGCTGCCGTCCACGGCGATTTCAGTCAGGGTGTTGTACACCGCCGAGAAGCCGACGAAGGTAAACGTGTCGACCCAGGAGCCGGGATCGCGCGAATCGGTGGTGCTGCCGCCGGCCAGGCCCAGGCGCAGCACGCCGCCCGGTTTGGGCGCTGCGTCTTCGCCGAAGGCATGCAAGGGCAGGCCCATGGAAAACGCCGCCGCCACCGCGCCGGCCACGGCGCTGTGTTTGAGGAAGTCCCGTCGGTGCATCGCTTGAGTCATTTTGTTGTTGTTTTCGCTCATGGTCTTGCTCCTCTAAAGGTCAACAGGCATAGGCATGTTTCAACTCGATCAAGGTCACGCCATTGCGTTTGAAGCCGTTGCGCAAGTCCGTTTGCAATTCATCCAGGTTCTTTGGCTGGTTCACGGTGCACCCGAACGCCTGGGCGAACAGCGCGAAATCCGGGTTGCGCGGCAGTACGCCGATGGGCTCGATGTCGAGGCTGAGCATGTCATCGCGAATTTGCCCGAGGGCATCGTTGTTCCACAGCAGCACCACCAGTGGGCTGTCCAGCTCTTCAACGGCAGTGGCCAATTCCTGGGCGGTGTAGAGGAAGCCGCCGTCGCCCACCAGCACCAGCCCTGGCCGCAGAGGCGCGCCGAACGTGGCGCCGATGCCCGCCGGCAAGCCATAGCCCAAGGTGCCGTAGCCGGTGGGGTGCAGCCAGCTGCGCGGGGCGCGGCTGCGGTAGGCATAGTTGCCGGTGTAGGCGAGTTGGGTCATGTCAGTGCTGATAAAAGCATTGGCGGGCAGTTCGGCCTCGATGCGGTCGAGGATGGCTTGGTGGATCGACTGCAAGGGCCCGTGTCCCAGCTCAACGGCCTGGAGCAATGTGGCGACTTTTTTGGTTGCCGCTTCAGCGTCTCGCGGCGCCGTCGGCAAGCGCTCCAGCAACGCCAGCACAGTGCTGTTGGCATCGCCGTGCAGCGCCAGCGTGCACGGGTAAAAATCATTGAATTTGCGTGGGTCGATGTCCACGCGCAGCAGCTCACCGGTGATGGGCAAGCGCTCACGCCAGTAATCGGTGTCGGCCATTTCCGTGCCGACCGCCAGCACCACATCGGCCTCGCTGATCAGTTGCCAGCCGGGTTCGACGCACAGGGTTGAACCGGCATTCAGCGGGTCATTGACCGGCACCAAACCCTTGCCCGCGACACTGGTAAAAAACGGCGCCGCCAGTTGCGTGCTCAAGCGCTGCAAAGCCTCCCCCGCCGCCAGCGCGCCGCCGCCGGCAATGATCATTGGCCGTTCGGCCGAAGCGAGCTTGGCCACCGCCTGATCCAGCACCTCGGCCATTGGCACGCCACGCCCTGAACCGCGTACTACCTCATTGCTCCAGTCCCTTTCAACCGGAGCCGCCAACACGTCCAGCGGCACCGAGATATGCACCGGCCGTGGACGCTCGCTGTCGAACACCGCGTAGGCACGGGCGACCAGCTCGGGCAAATCCTCGGCGCTTGACGCCACCGCCGAAAACGCCGTGATTGGCGCGGTGATTGCGCGCTGGTCCTGGGTTTCATGCAGGCTGCCCCACCCCTTGCCGAGGCTGGCGGTGTGGTTGACGCTGGAAATCACCAGCATCGGGATCGAGTCGGCGTAAGCCTGGCCGATTGCGGTTGCCGCATTGGTGACCCCAGGGCCGGTGATCACAAAGCACACGCCCGGCTTGCCGCTGACCCGCGCATAGCCGTCGGCCATGAAACCTGCGCCTTGTTCATGGCGCGTGAGCACATGCCGAATGCCGCTGCCGGGCAAGCCGCGATACAGCTCCAGCGTGTGCACGCCGGGAATGCCGAATACCGTGTCGACGCCATAGTTGGCGAGCAACCGCACCAGCGCTTGGCCGCCGGTGATTGTTTTAGCGTGCATGACCATCTCCTAGGCGAATCAATGCATCGACCGCCGTGGCGCCGCGGGCACTGACCAGCAATGGGTTCACATCCAGTTCCAGTAACTGCCCGGCATTCGCGCAGGCGTAGTCGGCCACCGCGCGGATGGCCGCGACCAGCGCGTCCATATCCGCCACCTCACGGCCACGAAAGCCTTGCAGCAACGCCGCGCTGCGCAGGCTGAGCAACGCGTTGCGAATCGCGCCGTCGGTGGTCGGCAACAACAGGCTGCGGCTGTCCTTGAGCAACTCCACGAGGATGCCGCCAGCGCCAATCACCAAGGCCAGGCCGAAGTCGTTTTCACGCTTGATGCCCACGATCAGCTCCGCCAACGGCTGGGTTGCCATCGATTCCAGCAGCAATTGATCGAAGGCGACACCCGGTGCGTATGCGGCGATTTGCCCGCGCATGCGCTCGAGTGCGGTGGCCAGCGCCACGTCGTCTTCGAGGTTCAGCGCCACGGCACCCGCTTCGGTTTTATGCGGCAAATCAGCGCTGACGGCCTTGAGCACCAACGGGTAGCCCAACAGCTTGGCGTCCACGATTGCCCGCCCCGGCGTGCTCAATACAGCAGCCGGCGTATTCAGGCCGAAGGCGCGCAAGGCTTGTTTGGACGCCCACTCATCCAGCGCCAAACCCTGGCTCTCAAGGGGTTGCGGGCACAGCGGCGCAAGGATCGATTCGCCGCGCTCGAGCAACACGCGACGATTATTTTGGTAGTCGGCGATGCGGCCCCACGCGGCGAACGCGTCCTCCACGCCTTGCAGCGCGGCGATGCCTTGGGCATGCAGACGCTCGCGTGCATGGGCCGGCAGCAATTCGGGAAAGGCCGAGGTGACGAAGCCGGTCTTGCCATGCCGCGCGAGCGCGTCGCAGAACAGCGCCAACAGCACGTCACATTCCTTGCGCTCGCCGGTGAATTCAGCCGGGTAATCCAGCACCAGCATGGCCGCATCCGCGTCGGTACGCAGGGCCGTGTCGAGCATGCTGCCGAGTGCGTCGCGGTCGCCCCAGATGGCGGTGGTGAAATCCAGCGGGTTGACCAGGTTGGCGTAGCTGGGCAACACCTGCGCCAGCTCGCCGCGCTGGCCTTCGTCCAGTTCTGGCAGGGCCAGGTGGTTGCGCTCGGCATAGTCGGCAATCAGCCCTGCATCGCCGCCGGAACAAGCCAGCGCGATGAGGCGATTGCCCGCCGGCAGATGGCCGCACGCGGCGGCTTTCAGGGTTTCGACAAAACTCACCGGGCCGCTGACGCGAATCACGCCCAGCCGTGCAAACAGGCTGTCGTACAGCGCGTCCGAACCGGATAGCGAGCTGGTATGACTCAACGCCAGCTCGGCGCCAATCTGCGACACGCCGGTTTTCAGCGCGATGATCGGGATGCCTTTTTCCAGGGCCTTGTGCGCCGCGCGAGCAAACGCCGGCACATTCTTCAAGCCTTCCAGGTGCAGGCCGATGGCGGTGACGCGCGGCTCATCGAGCAACACGTCCATCAGTTCGGCCACCCCCAGTTGCGCCTGGTTGCCCACCGACGCCATGTAGGCCACCGGCAGCGAGCGGTCGCTCATCGACAGGTTGTAGGCGAAGTTGCCGCTCTGGGTCAGCACCGCCACGCCCTTGTGCACCGCTTTGCCGCCATGGGCCACCGGCCACAGGGCCGAGCTGTGCAGGTAATCGAGCAGGCCGTAGCAGTTGGGGCCGAGCAATGCCATGTCACCCGCGGCCCTCAGCAACTGCTGTTGCAGGGCTAGGCCGGTGGCCCCGGTTTCGGCAAAACCCGAGGCGTAGCAAATCGCGCCGCCGGTGCCGATGGCGGCGAGTTCCGCCACGCAGGTCAGCGTCAGTTCACGGTTGGTGGCGATAAATACCGCATCCGGGCCGCAGGGCAAATCGGCGATGCGGCGCACACACGGGATACCGTCGAGGCTGTCGTGCTGCGGGTTGACCAGCCACATGGGCCCGGTAAAACCGCCGTCGGCGCAGCGCTTGAGGGCGCGCGCCATGCTGCGCCCACCGACGAAGGCCAGGTGCCGGGGCGCCAGCAGGCGCTTGAGGTTGTCGCGAATAGCCTGGGACATAAGCGTTCTCCGCGCCGATCAGCGCAACAGCGGCCGCAGCAGTTCACGGGCGATGATATGGCGCTGGATTTCCGAGGTACCTTCCCAGATCCGTTCGATGCGTGCGTTGCGCCAGATGCGCTCCACCGGCCCTTCGTCCATCAAGCCCATGCCACCGAAAATCTGCACGGCTTCATCAGCGACGTTGCCCAGGGTTTCGCTGGCAAACAACTTGGCCATGCCGGCCTCGCCGTCGGTCATGCTGCCCTGGTCCATCTTCCAGGCGGTGTGCAGGGTCAGCAGCTCGGCGGCGCGAATCTGCGTGGCCATGTCGGCGAGTTTGAAACTCACGCCCTGGTAGGTGCCGATGGGCTGGCCGAACTGCTTGCGGTCGGCGGCCCATTGCAGCGACACATCCAGCGCGCGCTGAGCCTGGCCGACGCAGTTGGCGGCGACCATCACGCGCCCGGCGGTGAGCCAGGCATTGGCCACGTCCCAGCCTTTGCCGACTTCGCCGAGCACCTTGGACGCGGGCACGCGGCAGTCGTCGAAGAACATTTCATAGGTGTGATAACCACGGTTGCTCACGCACTTGGGGCCACGGCGGATGGTCATGCCGGGCGTGCCGCGATCGACCAGAAACGAGGTCACCGCATTGCGCTGACGGCCGTTGTGCTCATAGGTGTCGGTCACCGCAAAGACGATGGCGAAATCGGCGTGGCCGGCGTGGCTGATGAAGTGCTTGCTGCCGTTGATGACGAAGTCATCGCCGCTGCGCACGGCGCGGGTCTTGATGGCGTTGGCGTCAGAACCGGCACCCGGCTCGGTCAGCGCGAAGCAGTCGATTTTCTTGCCCTGCACGCACGGCAACAGGTAGTCCTCGATCTGCGCGCCGGTGCACGCCATGAGAATTTTCGAAGGCCGCGCAACGAACACGTGCAGTGCCCACGAGACTTTGGACAGCTCCCGCTCGATCAGTGCCTGGGACAGGTAGTCCAGGCCGCCACCGCCCACCTCTTCGGGCATGTTGAAGGCATAGAAACCGGCGGCAATCGCCTTGTCACGGATCTGCGCGGCAAGCTCGGGCGACACCTCATCGGCACGGTCCACCGCCTCTTCATGGGGCAGCAACTCCTTGGCGACAAAGCTGCGTACGGCGTCCACCAACATGTCTTGTTCTTGGCTGAGTTGGAAATTCATGGCGCTACCTGCTCGGGATGTTGTTGTTATTGGCCGCAGAAATTCGGTGAACGCTTTTGCATGGACGCGCGCAGGGCTTCGGCGCCATCGACACTGCGCCCGCACAACAGGCCAGCCGCCAGTTCGGCGTGCAATTGCTCGGGCAGGCTGCGGGCGGCGCCTTCGCGGATCAGCGTCTTGGTTTGGGCGAACGCGAAGGTCGGGCCATTGGCCAGGCGGGAGGCCAGCGCCATGGCGTGGGCGTGCAGGTGCTCGTCGGCGACCACCTCACCGACCAGGCCGGCGGCCAGTGCGCGGTCGGCACTCCACAGCTCATCGAGAAACAGCAGGCGCTTGGCTTGCTCGCTGCCGATCAAGCGCGGCAGGTGCCAGCTGGCACCGGCGTCCGGCGAGTAAGCCATGCTGGTGTAGCCGGCCTTGAAGCGCGCCGATTGGGCGGCGATGCGCAAGTCGCAGCACAAGGTCAGGTCCATGCCGGCGCCGACCGCCGTGCCGTTGATCGCGGCAATCGTGGGTTTGTCGAGGGTGTGCAGGCGGGTCATCAGGGCGTGGGCGGTTTCGGTCCAGCCGTAGGTTTCCAGGGCGCCACGCGATTCGGCTTCGGCCCACTCCGCCAGGTCGGCGCCGGCGCAGAAGCTGCGGCCGCTGCCGGTCAACACCACCACGCGCACGGCGGGGTCGCGGTTGAAGGTGTCGAGCAAGGCATGCAGGTGCTTGAGGGTTGGGATATCCAGGGCATTGCGCTGGGGACCACGGTTGAGGGTGATCCAGGCAACGCCTGCTTGCACATCGGTGAGCACGGGCGAATCGGTAGTCATGGCTTCCTCGAATTATTTTAATTGGCGTGAGGGGTGCGACATGGCGAGATACTAAACGAGTGTTCAGCAAGGAGGCAATCGGCAAACTGCAAATATTTTCAGACGGGAAATAGCCGCCTGAACCTTGCGTTCAGGCGGCGAGAGTGGCTCAGGGTTTGAGCAGGTAACGCTGGCGACCGCCGCTTTGCAGGCCATCGACCCACGCCTCGCAAATCTGGATGCCCTGCTCCGGTGTGAAGGTGCCGGGGTTGAGCCCCGACTCCAGCCACAAACCGTCGAGCAAGGCGCTGAGGGCGATGGCGGCAAGGTCGGCGTCGAACTGCTGCCAGCCCTCTTCCCTGGCCATGTCGGTCAGGGCGCAGCGCATGATGGTGCGGTACTCGCCGTAGGAGTGTTCGTGGGCCTGGTTGATCGCGGGCGCCGTTTTCACCGCGCCCCAGAACACCAGCCACGCATCGAGCAGTTGCGGGTCGAGCAATTCAGGCGAAAACGACCCCCGGAACAACGCCGACAGGCGCTCGCGAGGCTCGGGCGGCGCCTTGGCCATGGTCTCGCGCAGCAGGCTCATGACTTGGCCGGTGATCGTGCGGTAAGCCTCGGCCACCAGCTCATCCTTGCCCGAATAGTGGTGGCTGATCAGCCCGACCGACACCCCGGCCTCGGCGCTGATCTTACGGATCGATGCCCCCTGGAAACCGTCGCGCTTGAGGCACGTCAGCGTTGCCTGGACCAGATTGGCCTTGCGCAATTGCGGTTCCATCCTGGAAAAACGGGATTCCTGGGTCATGGGGCGATGTCCTTCGGTTGAGTCGGCTGCACGACTCTACATCAGTCCCTGTAACCGGGCGACACGCGATCGAGCCTCCGCAGCAACGCCGCCCATGCCAACTGCGTGGCGTCCGGATCGGTCAATTCGCCTTCCTGCAGCGCGCGACCGGGGTTGTTGAATTGCTGCTCGGTGTGGGCGCAGACCTCGGCGGGCGGCAGGATCAATGCGCCGCAAGCCTGGGCGGCAATCTGGATATCGCAGGCCTTTTCCAGGTAGTACATGCGCAGGAACGCCTGGCTGACCGTCTCGCCCACCGTCAGCAAACCATGGTTGCGCAGCATCAGCACCGGCTTGTCGCCCAGGTCGTGCACCAGCCGGCGCTGCTCGGCCATGTCCAGGGCAACGCCTTCATAATCGTGGTAGGCGACCTTGCCGTAGAACTCCATCGAGATCTGGTTGACCGGCAATAACCCGCACGCCAGCGCCGCCACGGCGCAGCCCGCACGGGTGTGGGTGTGCAGCACGCACTGGGCGTCTTCGCGCGCACCGTGGATGGCGCTGTGGATGACAAAACCAGCCGGGTTCACCGCATAGGCCGACGGCTCCACCGCGCGGCCATCCAGGCCGATCTTGACCAGACTGGAGGCAGTGATTTCATCGAACATCAGCCCGTAAGGGTTGATCAGGAAGTGATGCTCAGGCCCGGGAATGCGCACCGAGATGTGGGTGAAGATCAAGTCGCTCATGCGGTAGTGCGCGATCAGGCGATAGCAGGCGGCGAGTTCTTCGCGCAGTTGCTTCTCGGCGGAGTCAGTCATTTTTATTCTCCAGGCACGCGGTTGGTGAAGGCGACGCTAAGCCAGGCGCCAGTAAAAAAACAAGTTGATTTTTTACTGGCGCTCGCCTCCTATAGAAAAATAACAATAACAGCGCCTGGAGTATCCGCACCATGTCGCACCCCGCCTTTGCTCACCTGTTCGCGCCGTTGCAGCTGCGCGGAAAACGCCTGAAAAACCGCATCATGTCCAGCGGGCATGACACCTCGATGCCCACCGACAACCGAGTCAACGCGCAGTTGATCGCCTATCACCGTGCGCGAGCCGAAGGCGGCGTGGGGCTGATTGTGCTGCAGGTGGCCGGGGTGCATGACAGCGCGCGGTACACCTCGCATGTGCTGATGGCCACCGACGACGCCTGCATCGAGGGCTACCGCGAATTGGCCCAGACCTGCCATGCCCACGGCACTGTGGTGCTGTCGCAGATCTTTCATCCGGGCCGCGAAATCATGGAGTCGGCAGACGGTTTGCTGGCAGTGGCGTACTCCGCGTCGGGGGTGCCCAACGAGCGGTTTCGGGTGATGCCTCGGGCGCTGGATCACGCGATGATCGAGGAGATCGTCACCGGCTACGCAGCAGCGGCCAGGCGCTTGCATCAGGCGGGGATTGACGGGGTGGAAGTGGTTGCCAGCCATGGCTACCTGCCGGCGCAGTTTCTCAACCCACGGGTTAACCGGCGTACCGATCAATACAACGGCGCGCTTGAGCAACGTCTGAGGTTTTTGAGGGAAGTGCTTGCGGCGGTACGAGCAGCGACCGATGAGCATTTCATCATCGGCCTGCGTATTTGCGCTGACGAGCGCGATGCCGAAGGGCTCACCGAAAGCGAATCCCTGGAAGCCGTGCTATGCCTGCAAACTCAACTGGACTATGTGCACATCGTCGCCGGCACGTCGGCGTCAACGGGCGGTGCGATCCATATCGTGCCGCCCATGGCCATTGCTGCCGCGTACCTCGCGGACGAAGCCGCCAGGTTCAAGGCCAGCCTGTCGATTGCGTTGTTTGTCACCGGGCGGATCAATCAGCCTCAGGAGGCCGAGTTGATCCTGGCGCGCGGCCAGGCCGATGTGTGCGGCATGACCCGCGCCTTGATTTGCGACCCGCTGATGCCCGCCAAAACCCTCGAAGGCCGCGTCGAAGATGTGCGCGCATGCATCGCCTGCAACCAGGCGTGCATCGGGCACTTTCACAAGGGTTTGCCGATTTCCTGTATCCAGCATCCTGAAACCGGGCGCGAACTGAGCTTCAGTCGCCTGCAGCCGGCGTTGACGCGCAAACGCATCATGGTGGTCGGCGGTGGCCCGGCCGGCATGAAAGCGGCGGCCGTGGCCGCGCAACGCGGCCATGACGTAACGTTGTATGAGGCCAGTGCGCAATTGGGCGGGCAGGTGCTGTTGGCGCAGTTGCTGCCTCGGCGCAGTGAATTCGGTGGCGCCAGCACCAACCTGCAACGCGAGATGGCGCTGGCGGGTGTTCGCGTGGTGCGCAATACCCGCGTCGACCGTGCGCTGGTGGAACAAACGCAACCCGATCACGTCATCATCGCCACCGGCGCCGAGCCCTATTGGCCGGCCTTCGAGCAAGGTGGAGCGTTGCAGGTGGTGGACGCCTGGCAGGTGTTGCGCGATCAGGTCACGCTGGGGCGTTCGGTGGTGGTAGTCGACTGGCGTTGCGACTGGATCGGGCCCGGTATTGCCGAACGCCTGGTACGCGCCGGCCATCACGTGCAATTGGCGGTGAACGGCACCCACTGCGGGGAAAACCTGCCGCTGTACGTCCGCGATCAACTCGCGGGAGAGCTGCATCGACTGGGCATCCCGATCATCCCCTATGCGCGTCTGTACGGCTGCGACGACAACACCGTCTACCTGCAACACACCGCCAGTGGCGAGCCGATGCTGCTGGAAAATATCGACAGCCTGGTGTTGTGCCAGGGGCATCAGCCAGTGGACACTCTGGGCGCAGAACTGGCGGGGCGAGTGCCCTTTGAGCGCATCGGCGACTGCCTCGCACCGCGCACCGCCGAAGAGGCGATTTACGAAGGACTCAAGGTCGCATGGAACCTTTGAACGACGAACCGCAGCAACTGTTTCTCGGCACGCGCATCCGTGGTTTGCGCAAGGCGCGTGGCATGACACTGACCGAACTGGCTCGCAGCAGCGCGTTGACCGCCGGCTACCTCAGCCAGTTGGAGCGAAATCTTGCGTATCCGTCGATCCCGGCGCTGTTCAACATCGCCCGCAGCCTCGGGGTAACGATCCAATGGTTTTTCGCCAGTCAGAGCATGCCCGCCGAGGCGGATGAAGGCTATGTGGTGCGCCAGGACAATCGCCAGAGCATTCGCTATGAAGATGGCATCGTCGACCAATTGCTGACACCGTTGCCCAACCATCAACTGGAAATGCTGCAATCGAGCTTTCCGCCCGGCGCCTACAGCCAGCAGAGCTACAGCCATGAAGGCGAGGAAGCGGGCTATGTGTTGAGCGGGCAGTTTGAGCTATGGGTGGGCGATCGGCATTTTGTGCTGGATGCCGGTGACAGCTTCAGCTTTGCCAGCAGCGAACCGCATCGCTATGGCAACCCGGGCAAGGTCGAGACGCGAGTCATCTGGGTGATTACGCCGCCAACGTTTTGAGCCGCTTGCGCTGATAAACGGTGCGGTATGAAGCTACTGGCCCAGAAAGCGGTAATCGGCGCTGTAGGGCTCGACGTGCAATTGGCCGGCCTGCGCGCAGCTGCCGCTGAACACACCGCCCAAGGTGTGCAAGCGCTCCACCGCCACCACGTGCGCGAGTCCGCCCTCGCCCAGGTGCGTCACCACATCAAGACGCAACAAGGGGATATCGGTTGCACGAGCGCCAGGCGCCTGAGCGATGACTTTGCCGACCACCGCACTGCGATCATCCAGTTGCCACGTTGGCCCCACGAAGTGTCGGCCAACGGTCTTGCCGTTGATCATCAGCGTGGCCAGCGGCTCGCGGAACTGCCAGGTCAATTGGCCGCTGCTGTCCTTGGTGCAGGTGTAGATCTGCACGCCGCTGGCCTGCACGGTCATCAGCACGTTTTTCGCCGTGCCAGCCGCTGGCTCCGGCAAGTCCTGGGCCTGGGCCCGTTGGGCATCGATCGCGCAAATCACCAGCACAATCAGGCCGATGACCTGCAGCACCATCAGTAACAGGCGATTGCGGCGCGCCGCGATAGCGGAGTCGGTGCTGCTCATTTTGCGCCTGCCGAGAGAGGAGTCGAAAAGGGTCGGGTTCGTCATCAAAAAATCCGTCAGTGGCCGAACGTGGCTGGTTATCAGCCTCTGCAGGATGAACATCCGACCCCAAGTGTTTATTCCCGACTATTTTTCAAACCGGGTAAAAACGCCTCGCCTACCAGACCTCGACCTTCAACTCCGCGCGCTGGCTGGTGGGCATGGCAAGCGCCTTACCGCTGTGCACCACGCCATGGCGCGGTGACTCGCGCTTGAGGTTGGGCACCGGTATCCGCCCGCCGCCACGCACGGTCTGCGCGCCATTCATCTGGAACTTGCCGTAGGCGAAATTGAGCCCCACACCGTTTTGACGCTGGAAGTAAATCCACCAGCGCCCTTCTTCGAACTTCATGAAAGCGAACCCGCGCGGATAAGCATCCTCGCCATAATCGTCAAACGTCATGGCCGTCGCGAAGCCCAGCCCGTGCCCGTCAAAACGGTTCAGGTATTCCTTGTTCAGGTAATCGCTGCCGCCCTGCACGTGGAACACGCGGTAGGTGGTGTCATCGATATGATCGATCAGGATCGAGCACCCGCTGAAGTCCGGCGTGAACACATACCCGGTCGCACCGGGGTTGGCGGGGATGTCGCAAAAACTGCCCTGGGGCACCCAATGCGCCATCAGCGGACGCTCGACCTTGCCGTACTCGCCCGGCTTATCCAGGGTCGCCAGCCGATAACCGCCGGCCTTGTGGTCGTTGACGTCAAATACCGTGAGGCCGGCCACTATCCCCGAGGGAATGCGCTTGGCCGTCATGAAGTTCTGTTGCAGGAAAGTCTTGGTGGACGAAAACGCGTTCATGCATTGGGTAGTCATAGGGGCTCCGGGCAGAGGAAGTTGCGGGCGTGTTGCCGGTCCAGCGCAAACGCCGTTCGAATCACGGGAAACCATGAGAAGAACACCCGCCTCGCAGGCTTTATTCCATGATTTCGCTTAATCGAAATCAGCCTTTTCCATGCAGATAATTGTCTTCTTCATACGCCTCTTCAGCCGGTAGCCTTCGGCCCTGCGACGCCTTGCGCACGCACGAACACCGGCTGCACACAACAGCATCGGTGCCAGCCCCCAGCAGCTCGACAGATGGCGCCCACGTGAAAAAACTTTCGATAGCCCTTTTGCTCGCCAGCCTGGCCCAGCTACCGCTGGTGCAGGCCGCGCCAGCCAACATCGGCGTGATCGCCTACGCGGAAAAACCGCTGACGCTGATTCGCGCCACCAGCCTCTACACCGTGGGCCCCGGTACGCGCCTGCAAGGTGGCGATATTGTGCAAACCGGCGCCGCCGGCATACAGATCGAAGGTCTCGCGGCGGCTGACCTGGCATTGGGGCCAAACACGCGCATTCTCATCGCCACCAACAGCAAAGCGGCGCAAATCAACGTGCTCGATGGCTGGCTGAAACTGCAACCGGTCGCGGGTAACAATCACGCGAACCTGGCGGTGACCACCGGCGGATTGGCGTTCACCCTGACCCACAGCGCCAGCGTGATTCATGTCGGTAAGCGCCAGACCGAGATCTTTGTCGAAGACGGCAGCCAAGTGGTCAGCGAACTCGATAGCCACAGCAAGGCCGATCGCGATGTCACCCTCGGCCACGAAGATTTCGCCCAAAGGGTCGGTGACGCACCGCTCAGGATCGTGCCACGCCCCGAGCAAGCTTTTATCGACGCCCTGCCCCCGCAGTTCCTCGACCCGCTGGTGCCCCTGGGCAAGAAAACACCCAAGGCGCCCGAGCTGAAAAAACAGCGTGAGGTGACCTACGAAGACATCGCCCCCTGGGTGGTCAGCCCGCTGAACCTTAGCCAGCAGATGCTCGCCAGCCGCTTTGCCCCGCGCCTCAACGACCCGGCATTTTTGCAGGCGGTGAAAACCAACCGAGGCGGCGTACTGGCGTGGGAGCTGGAACTGTTGCGCCTGGAACGCCGCAGGAATGCGCACTGATCCTCACCACGCCGTTACCCGAAGGTCCTTATGAAATTGTCGCTCGCGGTTAAATTCAACGTGGTGTTCCTGGCGGTGTTTATCTTAGGTTTTATCGCCACCAGCCTCTCCACTCACTACATGCTCCAGCAAAGCGCACGCCGCGAAACCCTGGAAACCGCGCGCATGCTGATGCGCTCGGCTTCTGCGGCCAGCACCTACACCGCCGAGCAGATAGTGCCGCTGTTGGAGAACCGCCTGAAATTTCAGTTCGTGGCGCAATCGGTGCCGGATTTCGCGGCCATTTCGCACTTGCAGGAGCTGCTCAAGTCCTACCCGGACTACGCCTACAAGGAAGCCACCCTCAACCCGACCAACCCTCGCGACCTGGCAAATGACTGGGAAAAAACCCTGATCAACTCGCTGCGCGGTCAGCCGCAAACTGCCGAAATGGTCGGTGAACGCAACGACGGCAAAGGCGCCTCGCTGTACATCGCGCGGCCGATTCAGATCAAGGACGGTGCCTGCCTGGCATGTCACAGCACCCCGGACGCCGCGCCGAAAACCATGGTCGATATCTACGGCGCGGTTAACGGTTTTGGCTGGAAGCTCAACGACACCATTGGTGCGCAATTGGTCACGGTGCCACTCGACTTGCCGCTGCAACGCGCCAGGAGCCTGCTGCACAGCTACATGGTGTCGATGCTGGGGATTTTTGCGGTGTTGTTTGTGGCGTTGAACGTGGCGGTGCACCTGTTTGTCACCCGGCGCCTGCGGCAGATGTCGGCGCTGGCCGACCGGGTCAGCCTGGGCGACACCGATGTGCCGCAGATGGACGTCAGCGGCAACGACGAACTGGCGCGCCTGGGCCAGTCGTTCGGCCGTATGCGCACAAGCCTTGTCAGCGCCATGAAGATGCTAGAGGAATAGGTCCGCGATCATGCTTGAACAACTGGGCAAATACCGCATCGACAGCGTGCTCGGCAAAGGCGCGATGGGCACGGTATACAAGGCGTACGATCCGAACATCGCCCGCACCGTG
This sequence comes from Pseudomonas sp. LBUM920, assembly GCF_003852315.1. Classification (NCBI taxonomy): domain Bacteria; kingdom Pseudomonadati; phylum Pseudomonadota; class Gammaproteobacteria; order Pseudomonadales; family Pseudomonadaceae; genus Pseudomonas; species Pseudomonas edsoni (SeqCode). Next base: position 2,330,952 of record NZ_CP027762.1, on the reverse strand, counting down.
GCACTCAAGACGATCCGCAAGGAACTGTTCGGTGACAGCCAGCACGCCGAGTTGGTCAGCCGCTTCAAGAACGAAGCCCAGGCGGCCGGCCGGCTGATGCACCCCAACATCGTCGGCGTGTACGACTACGGCGAGGACGAAGGCTCGGCGTACATCGCCATGGAGTTCGTTGAAGGCACACCCCTCAATACGTTGCTGGCGGCGCCAACGCCGCGCGACCTGAGCCACAGCCTCGGCTGGATGCGCCAGTTGCTGTCGGCATTGGAATACGCCCACTCCAAAGGCGTGGTGCACCGCGACATCAAGCCCGCCAACCTGCTGATCACGGCCGAAGGCAAGGTCAAGGTCACCGACTTCGGCGTGGCTCGTCTGGATTCCTCCACGCTGACCCAGACCGGCTCGATGATCGGCACGCCCAGCTACATGTCACCTGAGCAGTTCTGCGGCGACGTGATTGACGGGCGTTCCGATGTGTTTTCCGCCGGCATTGTGCTGTACCAATTGCTCACCGGCGAGCGCCCGTTCTCGGGCTCGGCGACCATGGTCATGCAGCAAATTCTCAACCAGACCCCGGTGGCGCCATCGAGCCTGAACCTGGCGCTGGACCCGGCGCTGGACAGCGTGATCGTGCGCGCGCTGGCCAAACGCCCCGCCGAACGCTACCCCTCGGCACAGGCATTTCTTGACGACCTGGAAGCCTTGCCGGGCACCACCACGGGCACCTGGATCAACGCCAAGATCGACGACGATCGCACCGTGCTGATGCGGCCGAACCCGCCGCTGAGCAGTGGCGTCAACCACCTGCCCAGCGCCACGGTCGCCATGACGCAAGCCGTGGAGACGCTCACCCCGTGGAAGCTCGCGGTGATGCCTGAGCTGGAGTCGCTGCTGTCCCATCAGATCGGGCCACTGGCGCGCTTTCTGGTGCGTAAAAGCCTGAATGGCGCGGACGATTTCGACGCGATTTGCGCGGCGCTGCTGCCGCACATTCCGTCCGAGCGCGGCCGCGAGCAATTCACCCGCGCCAGCCAGTCATTGTTCTTGCGGCTCAACCCACCGACAGCCGTCGAGCCCGTCAGCGAACCCACCGCTGTCGAGTTGCCCGCAACCGTCACCAGCGTCACCGAAGCAATGCCGGAGCCTATTGACCCGGCCCTCTCACACATGGCGGAGAAACGCCTGGCCGTGCTGATCGGCCCCATTGCTCGCATCGTGGTCAGCCGCGCCCTGCGCGCCACCTCACTGCGCCAGCCGTTCCTGCAACAGCTGGCCGAGCACATCGAGAGCGAGGCCCAGCGCCTGGCGTTCCTCAACAGCTTCGAGCCCCTTCCATGACCGATTCTCCACTCAGCGCCTGCGGGCCTCATTGTCTGGCCTCTGCGGTTGCTTATGGGGTCAGTGATGTCGGTTCGGTGCGCCAGCGCAATGAAGACAACTTCCTGATTGAGCCGGCCATGGGGCTGCTGGCCGTGGCTGACGGCATGGGCGGTCACGAAGCGGGTGCGTTGGCCAGCGCCGAGGCACTCACCCGTTTGCGCCAGGCGCTCAAGGCTCACAGTGTCGAGGTGGTCAATGACGGCGCCGACCCGGACGCCACCTGGTCGGACCCGGACATGCAAGCCGCCAGCCTGCTGCACAACGCCATTGATCAGGTGAACCACTGCGTCTACCAGCAAAACGTGGCCCGTCACATGAGCGAAGGCAGCGGCATGGGCACCACCCTCACCGGCGTGTGGCGCCCACAGGGTGAAGGGCCGCTGCTGATATTTCACGTGGGCGACAGCCGCCTGTACCGCTACCGCGACGGCGAGTTGAGCCTGCTGACCCGCGATCAGACCTGGTACCAGCAAGCCCTCGAAGCCGGCAAGGTCGACCGGCTGCCCGCGCGTAATCTGTTGCTGCAAGCCGTTGGCCCCGCACCACGGGTGGAGCCGCAAGTGCGTGTGCAACCCGTGCAACCGGGTGATCTGATGATGCTGTGCAGCGACGGCTTGCACGGCTGCGTGCCCCACCAGGAAATGCTTCAGGTCCTCGCCATGGCCCGTCGCGACACGCTGGAAACCGCGTGCCAACGCCTGATCGACCTCACCCGCGAATACGCCGGGCGGGATAACGTGACGGTATTGCTGGCGTGGTTCGACCGCTGAGCAATGTCACGGCCACTTGAATACCTCATCGACCGGCACGCGATAACCGGTGGCCAGGCGGTTGGTTTGATTGGCCATGCCAACCACCGCCTGCAACTCGCCGAACATCGCGTCCGTCATACCGGCCTTGCGCGCGGCGGCCGTGTGGGAGGCGATGCAATAGGGGCAATTGTTGGTCACGCTGACGGCCACGTAGAGCAACTCCTTGGTCAGCGGGTCCAGTGCGCCGGGGGCCATGATTTCCTTGAGGCTTTCCCAGGTGCGGCGCAGGGTCGGCGGGTGGGCGGCCAGGCATTTCCAGAAGTTATTCACCTGGTCAACCTTGCGCGTCTGCATGATGTCGTCATACACCGCGCGCACCTCGGGGCTGGCGTCGGCGTATTCGGTCAAGTGTTGGGTCATGGCATGTTCCGGGCTGACAATGGGTGTTCTGGAATACCGTGCGGCGCCCACCTGTGGCAAGTGAAGCCGCATTTTTTATCGCGGCGAGACTCGTGACTTCTGGTAAAGAGTCCTTTTCGGGATCGGCGGTTTTTCCAAAGGAACGTCGGGTGGATACTCGACTCCATTGTTCACCCCCCTTCAGGAGTTACAGATGTCTATCCCTACGCAAAACGTTCCCGCCTTCGGCCTTGGCACCTTCCGCCTGCAAGGCCAAGTGGTAATCGACTCTGTGAGCACGGGCCTGGAACTGGGCTACCGGGTCATCGATACCGCGCAGATCTACGAGAATGAAGCGGATGTCGGCCAAGCCATTGCCGCCAGCGGCGTGCCACGTGATGAACTGTTCATCACCAGCAAGATCTGGATCGCCAATTTCGCCGAGGGCCAGTTGATTCCCAGCCTGCGTGAAAGCCTGCGCAAACTGAAGACCGACTACCTGGACCTGACCCTGATCCACTGGCCGTCGCCGGAAGACCAGGTGCCTGTCGCCCAATTCATGGGCCAGTTGCTGGAAGCCAAGCGCCTGGGCCTGACGCGCCAGATCGGGATTTCCAACTTCACCATCGACCTGATGAAGCAGGCGATTGCTGCGGTGGGCGCCGAAAACATCGCCACCAACCAGGTCGAACTGCACCCCTACCTGCAAAACCAGAAGGTGGTGGATTTCGCCACCGCCCACGGTATCCAGATTACGTCGTACATGACCCTGGCCTACGGCGAAGTGCTCAAAGACCCGGTAATCCAGCAGATCGCCGAACGCCACCAAGCCACTGCGGCGCAAGTGACCCTCGCGTGGGCCATGCAATTGGGCTATGCGGTGATTCCGTCGTCAACCAAGCGCGCCAATCTGGACAGCAACCTCAAGGCCCTGCAATTGACCCTGAGCGCCGCCGACATGGCGCAGATCGCCGGTCTGGAGCGCGGCCATCGCCTGACCAGCCCTAAAGGCATCGCCCCGAAATGGGACTAAACCCCGGCCGCCGGCGTGCGGGATAGCTCCCGCAGCCACGGCAATACCCGCAGGCCCCGGTGGGCCTCGGGCGGGTCGATGATGTCCATGAAGTGCTCAAGGTTGACGGTGTCCGGCATGCCGGGCAGCCGGACCAGCAGCGTCGGCGGTACGCCGCCTGGAATATCCAGGTCCTGATGGTCATAAACCAGTACATGGCGCACCTGGGGCTGCGGCTCGCCGGCCTGGGCCGCCAACCCCGCATTAATGATCAGTACGTCGAATGGCTCGGCCGGGATGGCGGTAAGAACCTCCACTTCTTCAAGGGTTTGCACCGGAACAATCCGGTGGTACCCCAGTTGGTTGAGCATTTTTTCGATGTACAGCCGTTGCAGGTGCTGTTCATCGGCAATCAGGATGGTCAGTGCTTTGTTCGGCATGGCAAACCCCTGGGCAGGCTGTGCTCGTCAGTGAGCGTGGCCCATTTTCCAGACATATCCCGAAGACAAAATCAGGTATGTTCCCCCTTGATGTAGGAGTTCTCCCAAATCCACTGAACGGCCATCAACCGCGCTCAGCGCCGAGCGTAAAACTGCTCAGCCGCCGATGCAGATCGTCGAGGGCTTCGCCTACCGCTTCAACCGCCATGCCCAGTGCGTCGCCCTCCTGGCGTTGACACACCTCCTCGAGCGTTTCGCAACGGGTTATCAGCGTCTGCGCCTTGACCAGCCGTGCGCCGCCCTTGGCGCGGTGGGCGAGGTCATGCAGTTCGTGAAAATTCAATTGGCGGTGCAGCACCGGCAGCAGTACGCGGTCTGCCTCAAGGCTTTCGAGCAAGGGTATCAACAGTTCATGGAGCGCCGCGTCATCGTCCCCCGTCAGCGTGATCAGGGCGCTCAAATCAAATGCCTGCTCAACGTCTGATACCCCTGGGCTGGTCGCAAGCGCAGCCAGTGCCGAGCGCAAGTCCTCAAGACCTGCGGGTTTGAACAAACACGTATCCATGCCTGCCTGTCGGCAGCGCTCGGTTTCCTCCGGTTGCGCGTTAGCGGTAAAGCCCAGCAGCAAGCAAGGCACCAAACCTTGCGCACGCTCCTGCGCGCGGATATCACGCGCCAAGGTGTAGCCATTCTTGAGGGGCATGTTGCAATCGGTGATCACTACATCCGGGTGCTCGGCTTGCCAGCATTCAAGCCCTTGCACACCGTCTTCGGCCAGGGTGATGCGATGCCCCAGAAAGCGCAATTGGCGCGCCAGCAGCAAGCGATTGGCCGGGTAGTCGTCGACCACCAAAATGCTCAGTACGCGGCCCGGTCGGGCCACTGGCGCCGGCCCGGCACGCTCGACTGGCGCTGCGGTGGCCCTGGCCAACGTCAACGTCATGTCCACGCGCGTGCCCTGCCCGGGCACACTGCTCAACTGCAGCGTGCCGCCCAGCATTTCACACAGGCTGCGGCTGATCACCAGCCCAAGCCCCGAGCCGCTGCGCGCTGATTGTTCGGTGTTGCTGCCCTGGAAAAACGGGTTGAACAGACGCTGCTGGTCTTCACTGCTGATGCCAATGCCGGTGTCTTCCACCCATAACACGAGGTCCAGATGGCCAGTGTCAGACCCCGATGCGCTGCGCCCGCCCAGACGTACCTGGCCCTGGGCCGTGAACTTGATCGCATTGCTCAGCAGGTTGGACACCACCTGCTTGAACCGCAAGGAGTCGATCAACACCGGATAATCAATCAGCGGGTCGAGTTCCACCTGCAACGCCAGGCCTTTGGTTCGCGCCAGCCCCTCGAACACCCGCGCCACCGAGGTGAGCAATTCATGCAGATTGGCCGGCGCCAGGGTCAGGGACAAGTGACCGGATTCGATCCGGGAAATGTCCAGAATATCGCCAATCAACTCCAGCATGCCACGCGACGCAACCGAGGCGACCTCCAGGGCATCGCGGTCGACGCGCCCCTGTTCGGCGTTGGCGAGCGCCAGTTCAATCATGCCGATCACCGCGTTCATCGGTGTGCGAATCTCATGGCTCATGGTTGCCAGAAACGTGGTCTTGGCGCGGTTGGCGGCATCGGCGTCTTCCTTGGCCTCCTGCAACTGGCCCAATAGCCGTTGGCGTTCGCTCACATCCACCCAGCCGGCAATCATGCCCACCACGTTTTCGTCCCCATCACGGTACGGCAGCATCCAGTGGTAAATGGTCAGCACCTTGCCACTCGGCAACGTGAGTAGCCGGTCATTGATCTGCGGCTCGCCGCGCGCCATCAACCGCAGGTAATCCTCATGGAAGGACCGCGACTGCGCAGGGTTGCCGCTGTCGGCTTCTATCACGGTCTTGCCGATCACTGCCTCGGCCTTGAAGCCGAACACGTCCAGGTAAGCGCTGTTGCACGCCATCAGCCGGCCCTGGCGGTCGCGCACGTAAATGGGATAGGGCGTGCCGTCGATCAATACGCCCATAAAACGCATCTGGTCGCTCAACGCCCGTTCCGCCTGAGCGCGCTTGCGGATCAGGCTGCGCAGGTAAATCGCCCAGCCGGAGGTGATCAGCAGCAACAACGCCGCCAGGCCAAAGCCTTGAATGATCGCGCTGCGGTGACGCAACCAATGGTCTTCAATGATCACATCCGTGCGCCATTGGCTGACCAGCTCATCCATCTCCTGCGGAGGGATACTCAGCAACGCTTTGTCGAGTATCGAGTACAGCTCCAGCTGGCCGCGATTGACGCCGAACGTCATGCGTGCCGGCTCGGCGCCGACGGTACTGGTCACGCGCAAGCGGTCGCGGTACTGCTGGGCGATCAGGTAACGCGCATTGATCAATGAGTTGACTGCCCCTTCGGCAGCGCCGCTGGCCACCAGCGCCATGGCTTCGGTGGGGTTTCGCGCCGTCACAAAGTTAATCCCCGGGTAATCGCGGTTGATGACGTCGCGCACGGCATTGCCACTGCTGATCGCGAGGCGTTTGCCGACCATGTCCTCCAGAGTCATCGTGCCGGGGTCGTCATTGCGGGTGACCAGCACCACGGGGTTGGTCAGGTAGGGTCGGGTAAAGCGCACCTGATCAGAGCCTTCGATACTGGGCGTTACCACCGCCATCATGTCGGCGCGGCCTGTACTGACCGCGTCAATCTGCTGAGGCATCGAGCCGCCGGACACGACATCGAACTTCAAGCCGGTACGCAGGCTGATCCGCGACAGTACATCGGCACTCAACCCCTCCAGTCGCCCTTGTGCGGTGAAGGACGCCAACGGCAGCATCTGCTCGGACGCCACTACCCTGACCCGCGGGTGTTTCTCCAGCCAACGCTGCTCACTGGTGCTCAAGTGCAACCGCTCGGCACCGAGCAGGCCCAGGTTGTCACCGTTCCAGCGACGCAATATTTCCATCTGTTCGTTCGCCGGGATGGCCCTCAGCGCAGTGTTGACGATGCGCAGCAAGCGCGTGTTGTCCCGGAGCACGGCAAAGGCGAAGGAGTTGGATTCCAGCGTGGAAAAATCCGCCATTTGCACATTGTTCAAGTGGTTGCGGTTGATCTGGTAATTGGCAGAGATGGCGTCGCCCAGGTAGACATCGGCGCGACCGAACGCGACGGCGCCAATGGCTTCGAAAATAGACGGAAACAGCTCCACGTGGGCCTTGGGGTAAAAAGCCTCAACCACGTCGGGCGGCATGTAGTGATAGAGCATGGCGATGCGCTTGCCTGCGAGGCCGACACTCAGGGATTGGCTGTCGCCGGTGCGGGTAACCAGCACCGGCTGGTCATTGGCGTAAGAACGCGAAAGCACCAGTTGCGGGTCGCCCGCCTCAAAACCATTGGACGTCCCAAGCAGGTCAATGGCGCCTTGCTTAAGGGCTTCGAGCACCTCATCGCGAGTGTCGTAGCGCCGCACTTCAATGCTGATATTCAGCGCCTGGGCGAGCAACCCGGCATAGTCCGCCGTGATGCCTTCGATTTCGTCGTTGTTGTTGGTCAGTTCGAAGGGCCCGTAGTCGGGCGCGGAAACGCCCATCAACAACACACGCCGCCCCCGCAACCACTGCCAGTCGGCTTCGCCCAGCGTTACGGAGTGGCCATTGAGGCTGGAGTGCCCCAGCAGGCGCAGGTTTTGCGGCTGATCAAGGGCACTGGCCATCATCGGCAGCACGCCCATCAACAGCGCAATGATGAACCGTCGCATCGGCGCAAGGATCATGTCGAATCAGATCAGATGATTACGCTGTGCAAACTTGGCCATGTGGACCACAGACGACATGCGCAGCTTCTCCTTGAGTCGCGTTTTATAGGTGCTGATGGTCTTGTGGCTGAGTAACATCTGATTGGCAATTTCGTTATTGCCCAAGCCCAGGGCCAGCATCTGCAACACCGCCAACTCGCGATCTGACAGGGCTTGCACCAGTTCCTGTTCCGTGGACTGCAGATCGTCACGGCGCACCGAACTGCTCGGCAAGCTGGGGAAGCAACTGTAGTTGGACATCACCGCTTTGATAGCCTTTTGCAGCTCATCGAGCTCACCGGTCTTGGCCACGAACCCCATGGCCCCGGCACGCATGCAACGCGCCGAAAAAAACTCCGGAAGGTACGAAGTCAGTACCAGAATCTTGCACGGCAGCCCCAACGCCTTGACCCGGCTGATCACCTCAAGCCCCCCCAGCTTCGGGATGGCCAAATCAAGAATGATCAACGCCGGACGCCCCTCTCTGGCCTTCTGCACAGCGTCCGCACCGTTGCCCGCTTCATCGATTTCGGTGAACCCTTCCAGTGTCAGCAGGTGCCGGACGGTTTTACGGATAAACGGATGATCATCAACTATTAGCGCTTTAGTCATAAAACTCCCCTGAGAGGATAAGTACCCTTACACATGACACGGGACACAGGTACCTGTGAGAAATGACAGTGCCGACCAGCGGTGCTGCACCTACTCAGGACAATAACCAGGCTGTTCCTGGTCCCTTCGATTGAAACCGGCCGAACACGTACAGCCAAACCGATGCCGCCGGCTAGCTGCAAGCGCGCAACCTTAGCAACGAAATGACGTTTCATCGGAAGGGATAGTCCCAAGCGTATGTAGGACTTTTCCTCACGAAACATGACCAAGCCAGCGCCTGGTCATGCGTGAGGCGCGCCGGTCAATCAGTGGTACTCGGGCTCCAGAAGGCCTGCACCACCAGGGTCGATGTGGAAATACGCGCTACCAGCGCATCCAGTTCGTCGCCGTCTACCGAGGTGGCGACCAGGGTGGCCTCGATCTCCACTTCCTCACTGCCAAATGGCCGAACGTCAACGTCGCTCGCCGGGTAGTTGCAGCGCGCCAGCTCGGCTTCGAGCAACACCATGACCGCCTGTTGCTGGCTGCGCCGCGCGATGACATAGAGGATGTTGGTCACCTCTGCCGACACCACGTCCAGAGGCTGACGGTTGATGTTGTTGACGATCGGGCGCAGCAGCGTGTTGGCCGCCAGCACAAACAGCGTGCCCAGCAACGCTTCGAGGATCAGGTCGGCGCCCGCACAAGCACCCACGGCTGCCGAGGCCCAGAGAGTGGCGGCAGTGTTGAGACCGCGCACGTTGCCTTCTTCGCGCATGATCACGCCAGCGCCCAGAAAGCCGATGCCCGAGACCACATACGCGACCACCCGAACCGCGCCTTCCGCGCCGCCCAGCCGGTTGGCCATGTCGACAAAAATCGCCGCGCCCACGGCCACCAGCACATTGGTGCGCAAACCCGCCGTGCGTTGGCGGTACTGACGCTCGAAGCCGATCAAGCCACCGAGGATAAACGCCGCGCTGAGGCTGACGACCGTATCGACCAAGGAATTGAGGTTGATGTTGTTGATTGCTTGCATAGGAAATCCTCCCTGTTTATTGCCAGCCAAACTTACAGATATAGAAACCCTTCCCCGCCTGGGTCAGCGACTGTGCAGAAACGGGATGTTCGAGGTGCGGATCATGCGCACGATCAGCGTCCGGGTCGGCAGCCGGTTGAATGGGCGCCACACGGGTACTCGCCACACCAGCGGCCTGCTCGTGCTCGACCTCATTGACACCGTACTGCACGCGCAAGGCAGTGGCATTACGGGTGCTGACACCCTCGCACGAGCGACAGGCCCGGTCCGCAGCAAGCCGGCGAAGAACGCCCTGAGCCGTATGAGATGCATGGTGTAACTCCTGCGCGAGGAAACCTTCGTGCAGGTACGACCGTCTGCGCCGCGCCGGTTTGACCGGCACAGTCAGCTTGGCCCGCCCACCGTAAAAGGCAGGCGCGTCCGTAGCAGCCTGAATGTTTTCAGGTGCTGGTCAGCGTCGATGAGAGGGATGCAGGCAGTTGCCAGGACTGGCCGCTGCCGGAATGCCGCTTCTCGCTTTTTTCAGGCGAGACAACGGCACAGGAAGAATGCGCGTTATCTTGCCAAGGATATGCCGGTTACTGAAACCGGCCGACAACTGTCACTCGAACAAGTACCCACTGAGGGTCTCCGCTATTGATGAAAACGCGCGGAGTTTACGCCGCGTTTTCGCGTGAGTAAACCGTAGGAAAGTTTACCGATGACGAACAGGCCGCTTCTTCAGGGTGAGTTCAGGAACCATTCTTCAAGCGTCACCCCGATCAAAGATGAGAGTGAAATGGCCCCTGTGCACCAGGTTTATGTACACCGGTTATGACGGCGTACCCGGCCGATCGCGCTCGACCTTCTCCAGGTATTCATCCATCCGGCCATCCGCCAATGCCTTGACCTGAATCGACACTGTATTCACCTGTCGCCCCATCGTGATGCCCTCGCGGGTACGCACCGGCACATACCCAAGCTTGGGCCAGAACCGCTCGGCCCTGGTGTTGCCGACCACCACCGTCAGCCGCAGCCATTGGGCGCCTTTGCTCGCCGCCCAGGATTCGAGATCGGCATGCAACTGTCGCGCAAGCCCGGTGCCGTGCAAACGCGTATGCACCAGCAGCAATCCGATATGCCAGACCCCGGCAGCGAGCAAGTCCGCGGCAATGTTCACCACGGCGACCAACTGATCCTGCGCATCGCGATAACCCAGCCAGTACATCCGGCTGCAGCGCCACCCTGCCGGCAAATAACCCTGCAGTTCTTCGCGCGCTTCAGTCGGCGTGGCCGGCTCGCCATTGACCGCGATGAAATAGGCCGGCGCCTGTTCGAAAAAATGCTGCAGCTCAGCCGCATCGCTGCCCAGCAATTCGACCACCCGGATGCCCGCGACGCAGCAGCCCGGCAGCGCCTCAACATCAACGTCCATGTTCATTTTCCCTCAGTCATCGCGCGTCAGCACTTCCAGCAACTCGATTTCAAAACGCAAATTGCTGTTGGGTTTGATGTGCGCGCCCATCGAACGCTCGCCATACGCCAGGTGCGCCGGTACATACAATGTGCGTACACCGCCAACGCGCATGCCCATCAAGCCTTGGTCCCAGCCTTTGATCACGCGTCCGGTGCCGATCACACACTGAAACGGCTTGCCGCGTTCCCAGGACGAATCGAACACCGTGCCGTCTTCCAGGGTGCCGGTGTATTGGGTGGTGATCAGTGCGCCCTTGACCACGGTTTTACCGTCGCCCAGGCGGATGTCAGTGATCTGAAGGTCTTGGTTGCTCATGGGGTGCTCGTTGAATACCAGAAGGTGGGCGTTTTCCCAGAATCACCGGCGTTTGGCAAGCACCTGCGCACGGCCCAACAAAGTGCGGGCGGCAATGCCCCCTGCCCGCTCGCAGCCACTCAAGGCGCCGGGCGCAAGCCCATGTGGAGTTGCAGCGCCTCGATCAAATGGAATTGATAAAGATAGCGCTCGTGTTGGAGCGGCGCCCACCGATCAATAAAGAAGTGCCCGCGCTCATCCACCTGAATCGGCGTGGTGACGATGTCGCCGCTGCGCGACCGATGCACCAGCAGCGTCTGGTCGGGCGTCGGACGCTCGATCAAAAAATGCCCGGTGTGCCTCAGACGTGAGCGGTCGGCGGGCTTGAAAGCCTCCGGCGGCGTGCGGCCGGCCACCGCGACATCAAGGGCAAAATCACTGCGCATGGCTACCCATTCATCGGGGCGCAGGGGCTTGTTGGCCGCCTCCCATTTTCCCACCCGCAAGCCGACAGGCTGGCTGGGCGCCACTTCGTTGACATGCAGGCTGATGGCGCCCTGCAACCTTGCCAGGCCAGGCACGCCCAGGAACGTGTCGGTGTGGGTGTTGCCCATCAACGCCACCCAGCGATGCGGGCCATGGGCAACTTGATCCTGAGTAATAACCTCATTGGCAAAATAGCTGAACATCGCCGTGCGCGACGTCGCTTTATCCGGCATGCCATCGACGCAGTAACTGGCGAAGCAATCCAGCGCACGCACGCGAATCTTGTACTTGGCGGCCGTTTCGATCACCGCGGTGTAAGTGTGCGGCCCTTTATAGCCCAGCATGTGCCCACGGTCCTGTATCCGCAGATAGTCCTTGAGCGCCTTGGACATCGGACTGCCTTGGTACAAGGCATCAAGGTCCGCCTGATGCAGGTCCGTCAGCAGGTGCTCAACATAGAGCGTCTTGACCTTCATGGTCTTCAATTCCTTGATCAACAGCGCCTTGCTCGATTGCAGGCTGTGCGCCTCGCCGATCAATACCCCGTTTGAATGGGCGTAGGCGCGCTCGAAGAACTCCCGCACGGTGAGGCCCGGCGCCAGCTGTGGCTGCGGCGCGCTGGCGGGCGGCACATAGGTTTTGAAGTGCGCGCCGGCCGCCGCGTCGAGACGTTCGCGAGTCCGTTGGAAGGCCGCGTAGGCCGGTCGAAGCGCTGGGTTGCCGGGGAAGTACCGCGAATCCAGACCCTTTGGCGAGTCTTTCAGCGTGCGCAACGCTTCACGCAGCGCGCAGGGCATTTCGAACACACTGTAACCGTGCTGCGCCGGGGGCGCCAACGCCTGCGCCTGGGGCTGGGAGTAAGCGGTCTGCAGGGTGATCCTGAAATCAGCCTTGGCCAACGCATCGTCGGGAATCGAGCCGGGTGTGTCCTTCCACACCCCGACCGGCGTGCCAACGCTGACATCCTCGACACGCAGGCTCACGGCGCTGTGCAGATCGGCCAGGCCAGGGACTTGCCCGTGGGTACTCATGCGCCGGTGATCCACCAGCGCCACCCAACTGTCGTCAGGGTGGGCCGCCACGTCGGCGGCGATCACCTTGTGTGAATAGAAGTTGCGCAGCCGGTTCTCCCGAGGCGTGAGCACCGAGGTGGTGCCTCCCGCCAACGCATCGTCCAGATAGTAGGAAGTGGACGCATCCAGTGCCCTTACCTCGATGCCGTTGTCAGACGCCGCCTGCACCAGCGCCTGATAGGAATAGGCGCTGTCCTTGGGCATGCCCAACGCTTTATCGACGCTCTTGAGGTGCGTGTCGATGCTCTTCGACGCCTTGGCGCTGTGGCGTGTTTGCAGCTTGACCCGAAACACATCGGCGGGCAGGTACTCGATGTACAGACGCCGCACGCCACGCTCATGCAAGGTTTGCAGGGTGTCGATCAGGAACTGCTTGCTGGCAATCGAATCCACACTCGCGCCAATCACCAGCCCTTTGCTTTCACTGAGCAGCTTTTGCAGGATGACTTCATGCAGGGCGTCAGGCTCAACACTCAGTACATCGGCTCGGGGCACAATCGGGGCCAAGGCATCAAAGTAAGCGTTGGCGTCACGGGTCAGGTTGTCCACTGCCGTGCCATACGGCGCGCGCAGGTGGAACAGCTGCTTGCCCATGATATCCCTGGCGACCTGTTCGCCATACGGGTCGGCGATGCGCGCGAAGGCCGCCTCCACGGCGCCAGGGGTCACCACATGCTCAAGGTCTTTCAACAGCGCCTGCGGGGTTTCGTAACGCTCCAGCGGGCTGGCGGCGACGGGCAGTTTTTCATATTTGGGGGCACCGCCCGTAACACCGGCACGCCTCCACTGGCCTTGAGTATTACGCTGGACCAGCCTGCCAGTGGACTGCAAATGCCCGGTTGCAGCATCCTGCCTGAGCAGCAGGAAACGCCCCAGAGCGTCGGGCGTTTTGCGGGTCCATAACGCCTGGCCTTGGAACATCACCGCTTGCAGATCATCGAGGGCCGGCGTTGGCGCCTCCAATTGCTTGATCAACGACAACGCCTGTTCCTGCGGCGCGGTATGCCGCAGCGGACGTATCGGCTTGCCCAGCGGGCTGATCAGCGCCGGGCGCAAATCGGTGAATACCGCGCCGGCGCTGTTGAGCAGGTAGCCAAGGTAGTGCCCGAAGGCTTCACCCATCTGCCCTTGGTTATACGCGTGCAGCGCGAGCATCCCATCCTTGAAAGCCAGCAGCATGCCCAGGCTCAGGCTCAGCACCGGGTAAGGCGCGGTGGCGACGGCAACGAGGGGTTCGATAACGCTCCACACCAGGTCCATGATCATGTGCGCACGGTTGACGGAGGTTGCCTCGACGTCGTCTATCTTGCGCTGCAACTTGGCGTCGTACAGCGCCTGGCGCAGGTTGATCACCACCGTCTCACGACTGATCGGATCATACCGGCCAGGGCTGGGATGGCTGCGATCCAGGATTTGCGGCAGTTGTTTTCTGGCGCTCTCCAGAAACCCACGCACCCGGGCCTGTGCCTGCGTGCCCACCCGCTCGGCGAGGTAACCGACCATGCCATCCACGTGTTTCAACACATGGTTGAACAGGCGTGCATGGCGAAAGGTGACGCCATCCGGCGCATTCGGGGTGTACAGCAGCACCGGGTCATGCCCGCGCTTGAACAGGAAGGTGTCGATCACCCATTCGCCGTCCACGAACAGCCGGTGCACCTGGTAACTTTCGCGCACCTGGGCCGAGGTATTGCCCAGGCTCTGCAGGCAGGTGTTCAGCCAGTCCAGGTCAGCCTGGGAGAGGTGGCCTTGCAGGCGTGATTCGAGCGCAGCGTTGCGCATCTGCAATTGGCTGATGGCCAGCGTTGCGTTACGTCGGAATACATAGCCGGGGCTGCTGGGGCTTTGCAGGGTGTTGCGCACCAGGTCGACATAGCGCTGGCCGATCCACACGCCCCGCACCGAGCGCGATACGGCTTCAGGCGTCAAGCGCCTGAGGTCGACGCCGGCTGGGCCGGTAAAGGTCGCCGAGGTTTCAAACTTGGGGTCCAGAAACCCCACGCTGTCGTGATAACCGTCGCGCAACAATCGGGTGTACGTGACGGAGTCCGGCGTCGTAAGCCCGGGAAACGCCTGGGGATAATGGACGTGGACCGTATTGGGGTCGACGTCTTGCGCGGCACGCCCGAGCAGCGCGTTCAGGCGAAGTTTGGCCTGCTCATGCACAAAGGTCGCAAAGGTCGGGAACAACGCCTGGCCGTGCGGATCGGCAGTGTAAGTGCGCAAGGCGCCCTCGGCGTCCTGCGCCAGGCTGGTAAGGGTCTGGCGCTGCGCCTGGCTGGCGGAACTGAACCACAGCGGCGTGGCGAATGTGCGGTCGTCGTCCAGCGTAGCCAGCATCTGTTGCGCCATGGCGTTGAGACCGCTGGCGTAATCGGCAACAAAGGTGAACCTGACCTCGTGGTACTCCTGCGCATGCGGCTTGAGGCTCAGGCCCGTGAGAATCCGTTGCATGGACGGGCGAAAACGCAACGCCAGTGTACGGATGACATACCCCTTCATGGCGGGCTGGGTGCACCAGCCAAGCAGGTGCGCCTTGCAGCTGGCCTCGCAGTCAAATGCCTGGAACTGCGTCGCGCTGGGGGCTTCGGGCGTGCACAGCAACAAGCGTTTGACCGCACCTTTCGCGTCCGTCTGGCGCAGCAGCCACACCCCATTGAGCTGTGCCTCATGCAGCGACACGGTAGCCGCACTGAGGTTCTCGCCGGAGCCCTCGCGCAGCGCCTGGATCAATGCGTAGTCGGCCTCGCTCACATGGTTTTGTAACAATGCCGTGTACGCCAGGGCGTTGAGCCGGTGGTCGAACATCGATTCGATCGCCTGCTTGACCACCGGGCTGGCGTGACTTTCTTTCTGCACGGCGGCAAACGCCAGGCGCGGTTGCAGGCGGCCCAGCAAACTCGCCAGGTAGGCCGGCGTCAGGTCCTGATACTCAGCGTCCAGCGGCGTCTGGTCATAGGTCAACGTGGTTCTGGTGAGGAAGTCCGACCCCGGCGCATCATCGCCCTCGTGCAACCCGCGCAAGGCCAACAGGGTCAGGCTTAGCTGCTGCTCATAGTCGCCCACACCCGCCACGCTACGCCCTGTGCTGACCTGCAGCAGATCCGGGTCCAGGTCGTGGATGTCCAGCTCGTCGGCCAAGTGCTCGACCACTTGATAACGCGCCAGGGCCGGCGGCGTGGCGGCCGGGCCCAGCAGGTCGAGCATCGTCGCGCGCGCCTGGTTATAGCGGGCCAGCAACTGGGCCAGAAGGGTTCGTTGCGCAGTATTGGCGCTGCGGTACCAATCCGGGGCGCTGTAGCGCAAGCAGCGGTCAAGCAGGCGCTGGGCGTGCAACGCCAGGCGCGGGCCGAGGTCGGGCAGCGTCGCCTGGATGGCCTGATCGAGGTCAGCGACCACCTCGCGTGCCGTGCGCCCCGGGTTCTCCACCAGGTCGAGCGCCCAGTCGATATCCTGCTCACGCTTGGCCGTCAACGCGTCAACCGTGTGCTCGAACAGCGGCTCCGCGTCGATCGGTTCCAGCGCCAGCGGCCAGATGCCGGCCGGGCCCAGGGACTGGTAGCGTCTGGGCAGCAACGCCATGAATTCGCTGCGCCACGCCGCGTTGTCCATGGCGTTCAGCAGGTAACGGTCGAGTTCTTCCAGCGAGTTGAAAGATTCGATCCCGCGCAGCGGGTTGAACATCAGCACGTTGCCGACCGATTCGCCGCCGGTCAGCGAATTCACGCCTGGATGATTGAGCGTGGTCAGCACAAACGCCCCGGCGAACTCAATGCGCCGCGCCTGGTAGGTAAAAGTCAGCGCATACAGCCCGGGACGAAACGCCGGGCCCAGTGAAATGTGCGTGATCTGGCGCGCCATCTGCGGGTGCAGCAGCCGGTCGTTGAGGTCACGCTGCGCCTCCTGCTCCAACGCGGTAATGCCCGCTTCGTCGCTGAGGAAACTGCGCAGCCCTTTGCCACTGATCACGCTGCGCGCTTGCACCGCGTGCACTTGAGCGTTCAACTCGCGCCGCAGACGCGCCAGCAATGCCTTGCCGTCGGCATGCTGCAGGTCGGCGGTTGCCAGGGGCTGATACAACGCGCGCAGCGCGGTGGCGAGCGCCTCGAAGTGGCTTCGTAGCGTGCGGTGCAAACGCTGCAAATACGCCTGCTCGGCGCCGACAGGTTGCTCGGGCAACAGCGGCGCCGGGTGCTCAAACACGTGATGGCCGATCTGGTTGAGGTAACCCTTGATCTCGCTGAAAGAAGGAACGGATGCGGCAGAAATGGCGGTGCTCATTGGTCGTGGCTCCATGCGATGAAAGAGGCATCAGCATGGAGAGCGGCCGGTACGCGCGGTGTTAGATAGATAGTGGCGAGCGTGCTTGTTCCCGCGCCACGGCTACATCGTTGAGCCTTCAACGAGTGGCCGGGTCGCGCCGTTGTTTACAGCCAATGCCAGAACCGGCTCCAGAACCCTCGCCCCAAATCATTCTTGCAGCCTGCATATTGCGCCGCGTACATCTGCGAACGCGCCTGCACTTTGCTGGCCACCGGCGGCAGCCAGGCTTTGGCGGCGTAAGTGCGCTGGCGGTAACCGCCCCAGCCCTCGTGGTAGTTCAGGTACTGGCCGTAGGCGTCGTATTTGTACACGCCGTTGATGGTGTAGGTCTTGTCCATGTACCAGCCGATAAAGTCGATGGCGTCGTCGAAGTCCTGGCGACTGGCGCCGCTGCGGCCCGTGCTTTTGCGGTAGTCGTTCCACACTTCATCCTTGGCCTGGGCATAGCCGGCGGCGGTAGAGACGCGGCCCCAGGGAATGATCCACAGCAAATATTTGCGCGGGGCCAGGGCGTCCTGATGGAAACCGGACTCCTGGTACATGATCGCGAACGGCACCTGGATCGGCACACCCCAGCGCTTTTGCGTGACTTTGGCAGCGTCGTACCAGTCGTCCTTTTCACGGAAGATGCCGCACAGATCATTCGGCGTGCGTGGCGGCGAGGTGCCGCACGCCACCAGCATTGAGGTGAGGAGTAACAGTCCGACGGCTTTGCCTGCGCTCAAGGGGCACCTTTGCGTGATTCGCGTAAAAGGCCGCTATTTTACGCATTCATTCAGGCACATAGGTTATCGGCTTGGCGCTATAACCTGTGGGAGCGGGCAGCACCTGGCCCAAGGCAGTGATGCAGCCCCGAAGGCTCATGAATGCGCCTGGGCAAATTCCACCGGCCCACCCAGCCAGCACCCTTGAACCTGCCCCGCCGCATCCCGGCGAAACCGCAGGGAAATCTGCGACGGCCGCCCCATCGCCCTGCCCTGGCGAATATGCACCAGGCGCTCATCGGCGCTGACCAGCTGATTTTCCAGCAGGCCAAACGCCAGCGCGGCGGCGGCGATGCCGGTAGCAGCGTCTTCGGGGTAGCCAGAAGACTTGGGAAATTGCCGTGCATCGAACTGTCGGCCTTCAAGATCGGACGCCGCGTAGGGGTACAGGCCGGTGGAGCCGATGCGCTCGCACAGTTGCTCAATACGGCGATAGTCGGGCTTGAGGCTGTCCAGCACCGCCACGTTTTTGAGCGCGATCAGGGTTTTCACACGGCTGGTGCAGGCGTTCTGAATCGGCAACGGCGCCAGTTCGTTGGCGGTGATGCCCAGCACCGAGAGAATGTCGGCTTCGACATCGGCATCGCCCAGGGTGTCGACCTGGCCCTTGGGCTGACTGATTTCGACCTGAACCTGTGGCGTACCTGCGTCAATCACGCGCGCATCGACCCGCCCACTCAAGGTCCAGAGCGCCAGTTGCTGCTTGTGCAACAGGCCGAGCCGGTCCAGCAACCAGATGGCGCCAACCGTGGCGTGGCCGCACATCTGCATTTCGTGGTTGGGCACCCAGAACCGCAGGGCAAAATCGAAGTCGCTGCCCACGGGGGCGGCGAACACAAAACCACATTCATGCCCATAGGCGCGGGCGACCTGCTGCATGTCCGCATCGCTCATGCCATCTGCCAGCACCACCGTGGGCGCCGGGTTGCCGCCGTGCGGGGCGGCGCAAAATACATTGACCAGGTGAACCTCGGGCGTCATTTCGCCTCTCCCTTGAGTGGGTGAAGAACACAGGATGAACCGATGACCGCCGTGTAGCGCACGGGATCGGGCCGAATCATGCGCGGGATCGGGCCATGAAAAATTGGCAATCGATTTGAAGGAACCGAACCAACTGTGGCAGCTGGCTTGCCTGCGATGCAGGCAGCTCGGTTGTTCAGTCAGACCGCGGTGATGCTATCGCAGGCAAGCCAGCTCCCACAGGGGGCGAGTGTGACCCAGGCATGTCAGCCGCGCCGCCACTCATCCGGCGACCTGCCCAGCACCCGCCGAAACACGTGGGCCAGGTGCGACGGTGATTCGTAGCCGACGCTGTGGGCGATCTCCAGCACCGACATGCGCGTATGCCGCAGCAGGGTTTGTGCGCGCTCCACACGCAAGCGCTGCGCGAACGCCAGCACCGTCTCGCCAGTGTGCAAGGCAAACAAGCGGGTCAGGTGCCGACGCGACAGATGAAACACCGCAGCCAATTCGTCCAGCCCCGGCGCCTGCTCAAGATTGCCCTCGACATACGCTTTCACGTCACGTACCAGCATGGCGCCATGGCGCTCTGTGCAGGAGCGTTGCAGGCTTGGCTGGCTGAGGCTAATCGTCAGGCATTCGAGCAGTAACAAGTGATCGACCTGGGCCAGTTGGCGGCGGCGATCAACGAAGGGGTCGGGTTGGCTCAAGGCTTTCTTCGCCAGCAACAGAGGGTGCAGCGGCGCAGAGGTTTGCCAGATGCCCAGGGTGGGCGCACGCAGCAGGCGGTTGGCGTCCCCGGCCAGATCGCGCAGCGCGTAACGCATGTAGTCAGGGTCGACGTACAACGCCAGGTGGCCCTGGCGGGCAGTGAGTGATGAGGAGGAATGGCTGCGCTGCGGCGGCACGCACACGAACTGGCGGTTGAGCACCGCGCTGCGCCCGCTGTCTTCATCCTTGAAGCGCAACACACCACGCTCGGGCACCATCAGCATGAACGCGTCATGGGCGTGGGCCGACGTTTCATAGGTGTCGTTGGCGTTGAAGACGCTGTAGATATCACGCATCGCCAGGCACTGCACGGGAATGGAGCGCTGACACTAGCATGTTTGGGATCAGTGGAAAGCGGCGTCCCTGCCGCTGACACGGTTAAGCCAACGGTACGCGGCGTGTGGTCAACGCCGTGCGGCCGACGAAGAAGCTCAGGGCCGCACCCAACAGCAGCATGGCCAGGGTGCTCCAGGCTGCACGCGAGAGCTGTTTGGCGGCGACTTCGCCTGCTTCACGGGCCTTCTGCTCGGCCTGTTGCTTGAGCTCATCGACCTTTTGCATGGCTTGCTGATAAGCCTGCGCATAGTTGTCGACGATTTGCGTGGCTTGCTCTTTGCTCTTGCCGGTACGGGCCGCAACGATGTTGACCAGCGCGTCTTTATCTGCCGCATTCAACGCAGGTTCACCGGAGGCTTTCACGCGCTCGAACCACTGCTTGAGCTGATCACCGGCCTGGGCCGGGTTGGTCGCGGCATCCGTGGCCGTCTGCTTGCCATCGGCGGCAGCCTGGTCGGTTTTCTGCTCGACGTTGGCCGGGTCCAGTTCAGGCTTGCCACTTTGCTTGAGCAAGGTGTCGAGTTGGCCTTGCAGGCTGTTCCAATCCAGGTGGATGCCCTGCTCGTCCAGCTGCTGCTTGACGCTGTCGCTGATGCCTGGCGCTGCGGCGGCGATGCCGCTGCCGGCAGCCGACAGGCCTTTGCCGACGACATTGCCCGCCGTGCCCACCACGCTTGACGCCAGCGCCGCCAGCAGCCAGGTGGTGAAGAGCGTGGTCAGTGTCCAGGTCAGCACACCATGCAGGCCGCCGCGATCCGGCGCGGTACGCCCCGCTACAAATGCACCGACTGCAATGGCGACCAGCGTCGACACAAACAGCCAGATCCCGGCGCCCGTGCCGAAGCCACGCAACGGGTTACCGGCTTGCATCGGGTCGACCGCGCTGGCGCCGATGGCCGTGCCCAGCACGCTGAGCACCAGGTAGGTCACCAGGGCAATTGCACTACCGGCCAGCACAGAGCTCCAGGACACGCGAAACGGTGAACGATTGGTTTCATAGACAGTGGTCATGATTAATCCTTTGAGTGATTGACCGTTTTAGTCTGGCGAGCGCAGGGACGGCCGTCCTCGCGCAAATGCACCAGGGCGTCTGGTGCATTCGCACCCCGCGCCGGGCAATTTCTCTGCACTATCCTCAAGCCCGAGTGTCGTAACTGCCATGCGCCCATACTCCGGAGAGACCATGACCCAGGACGTTCTTGCCAAAGAAACCAACCGCCGCCAATTGCAGCAGATCATCTCCGGATTGTCCGACGGCGTGATCCTGGCCGAGGTTGACCAGACCATCCTCTGGGCCAACGAAGCGGCGTTGACCATGCACGGGGTCAGCGAGATCGAGGCGTTGGGGGTCAATACTGCGCAATACGCCAAGCGGTTCGCGCTGCGCTATCGCAACAACCATCCGTTGCCGCTGGACAGCTACCCGCTCAGCCGCGTGGCAGCCGGTGAAGAGTTCAGCGATGTGGTGGTGGAAGTCACCCCCGCCGCCGACGAAAACCGTAGCTGGGTGCACCGCTTGCGCAGCCTGGTGCTGACCGACACTCAGGGTGAGCCGGAGCTGCTGGTGCTGATCCTCAGCGATGCCACCGAGTGGGCCAGCGCCGAGCAGCGCTTCGAGAAAACCTTCAACGCCAACCCGGCGCCCGCCGTGATCTGCCGCTTGAGCGACCTGCGCTATATCAAGGTCAACCAGGGGTTTCTGGAAATGACCGGCTACAGCCGCGATCAGGTCATCGGGCGCTCGGTGTATGAACTGGACGTGCTGGAACAGGCCGAGCGCAAGGACCTGGCCATCCAGCGCCTGGGTGAAGGTGCAACCATCCCGCAGATGCAGGCCGAGCTGCGCCTGCCCGAAGGCGGCAGCAAACTGGTGATCGTCGCGGGCCAGCCGCTGGACATGAACGAGGAAGACTGCATGCTGTTTTCCTTTACCGACCTGGAGCCAAGGCGCAAGGCGGAAATTGCCCTGCGCCAGAGCGAGGAACGCTTTGCCAAATCGTTCCGCCTGACGCCGGTGCCGACCCTGGTGTGCAGCGCCGCCAACCGGCAGGTGGTGGATATCAACGAAGCGTTCATGAACATCACGGGCTACACCAGTGAAGAGCTGATCGGCAAGACCATCGAAGACATTCACTTCATCGACAATCCCCAGGCAGGCGCGCAGCTGTTTGCGACCCTGGAAAAAGCCGGCAACCTCGACGGCCTGGACCTCAAGGTGCGCAAAAAAGGCAGCGAGGTGATCGATTGCGTGGTCTCCGCCGACACGGTGCTGATCCAGGATGTGCCGTGCTATTTGCTGGTAATGATGAACATCACCGAACGCAAACGCTCGGAGCTGGAGCTGGTGGCGGCCATCGAGGAAGTGATGCAGGACGCCTCCTGGTTCAGCCAGACGCTGATCGAAAAACTGGCCAACGCCAAGAGTGTCAACAGCCCCAATTTGCCGAACGTGGCCTTCACTGACCTGACGGCCCGTGAACGCGATGTGCTGGGTTTGATCTGCGAAGGCCTGGCCGACAAGGAGATCGCCTCGCGCCTGAAACTGGCGCCCAACACCGTGCGTAACCACGTGGCCACGGTGTACTCCAAACTGGGGGTGCACAGCCGCAGTGCGGCGATTGTCTGGGCCCGTGAACGCGGGCTGTTCGCCGGGGAATTACGCGTAAAAAGCAAGAAATAAAGTGCAAATGCACTAGTAGGACCGGTGCAAATTCGCCTTATTTGCGTAGATCGAGGTGCTTAACCTTGAAGGGTGGGCACAGGGCTTTGAGTCCCGTGCCGTATTGGTTTGATCTCTTGAAGGAATGCACTATGAAAAGCGAACAAGTCAAAGGCGCCGTCGAGAAAGTTGCAGGCAAGGCCCAGGGTTTTCTTGGCGACCTGACCGGTGATGAGCATTTGCAAGCCGAAGGCGTTGCGCGCCAGGCCGCCGGGCAACTGCAGCAGACCTATGGCGATGCGCTGGATACGGTCAGTGATTTCACCCGCAACAAACCGCTGGCTACCGTCGCTGTCGTCGCCGGTGTAGGCCTGCTGGTGGGCCTGTTGCTGCGCCGTCGTTGAGGAGGCTGAGCAAGATGTTCACCCTTTCTCAACTGCGCAATTGCATCGAAGAAGGCCTGTCGCCGCTGACCTGCGAGTTCACCTTGTGCCGGGACGCTTCACTGACCCTCAAGGTGTTCGACGCCCAGACCGGTCGGGTCGACCTGGTGGTGACCGGGATCAGCACCAACCGGCTGCAGACCCCGCAGGAAGTGGAAAAAATGGTGGAAGAGCTGCGCTACGAATTGCAAAGCAACAACGTCGGCAAGCTCACGTTGGATGATTTGCCTTCAACGACGCACCCATGAAATAGAACACCCCACCACCGACGGTAAACGCCCCCAGCATGTAAAACATGTAGTGGGCCGGCAGGCTGGCCAACACCAGCCCGCACAACACCGGCCCCAGCGCGGCGCCCAGGTTGGACAGGTTCTGTGCCCCGTAATACATGCCGCGCAGGTGGTCAGGGGCGATTCGGTCGATAAACATGTACTCGGCCGGAAACACGATAATCTCCCCCACGGTAAATACCGCCATCGCCAGCACCCACCACAGCACGCTGGTGGCCAGGGCAAAGCCGATCACCCCCAGCATAAACATGCCCAGGCCAGCGATGAGCCACTGGCTCAGGTGGCGGTGCGAGATGCGCCGGCCAATCACATACTGCAAGGCAATCACCAGTGCGGCGTTGGTGGTGAGCACGGCGCTGATCACGGTGTAGGTATATTGCGCGGTGGTGGTTGTCACCAGGTACTGCGACAGATACGCCGTGAACTGACCGAACACCACTGCACTGAGCACGCCACCAAAGGTGAAACACACCAGGCGATGGTCGCTCAGCAGCACACGACCGACGGCGAGAAACGCCAGCGGTTTGTGCGTGGCATCGACGCTGGCCAGGCTGCGATCACCCCAGCGCCAGTACAGCAGGAAAAACCCCAGGCCCAGGAGCGCCGAGAGGACGAAAGGCAAGCTGATATCCACCTTGGCCACCATTGCGCCAAAGAACGGGCCGACGGCATAGCCGACATTGGTCAGGGTGTATTTGATGGAAAACACTTCGCTGCGCGCGTCTTCGGGCAGCAAGCTGGCGAAGCCGGCCTTGATGGCGATGTCGATGACCGCATAGGCCAGGTTGATCAGGATCAGGCAGCCGTAGAACAGCCAGATGCCCTGAGCCACGACGGTGCCGATAAACCCCAGCACAAACAGCGCGCTCAAGCCCAACAACAGCCTGTAGCTGTTCACGCGGTCCACCAGAAAGCCGCCATACACGCTGAGCAATGAGCCGACAATCAGCGAACTGCCGATCACCAAGCCGACCTGAGTAATGTCGAGGCCGAAGTGACGGGTGAGGTAAATCACCAGGTAGGGAAAGGTAATAGCCTTGGCCAACGTCAGCAGTAACGTGGCGGACAGCAACAGGTTAACGGTGCGCGGGTAGTTTCTGATGGTGGCAAGCATCCTGCTCTCATCCGTTTGAGGTAACGCGACCTGTGGGGGTCGGTTACCTTAACGCAAGACCAGGCAAAAAAGACCGGTCATTTCTTGACGGGCGTGATCTCGAGAATCGTGCCGTTGGTGGTTTTGAGCAGCACGAACTTGTCACCCACGCGCGCCCATTGGCTGTCTTCTTCGGGTTGCTTGAGGCCGCGTTTCTTCCAGTCGCTGACCGCCGATTCCTTGCGCATCAGCATGTCCGGGGCGCGGTCGCCTTCTTTCAAATCGCGCGCGTTGATACTCGAAGGCTTCACCGTTTCCTGCGGGGTATCACCGGCCTGCACGACAAAGCTGGCGGTGGACAGGCCCGCGGTCAGCAACAGGCAAGCAGCTAGGGTTTTGGACTTCATGGGTGCTCCTTCAATGAATGATGCGTACCCAGGTTCGGACCGCGAGCGCACGGAATCATTCAGCCCGCCTTCAATCCTTGTGGCGAGGGGTTACACCGGCGTGCCTTGATGGAACACCATCCGCCACTGCCCTTCTTCCTGCCGCCACACTGAACTGCGCAACGATTGCCCGACGCCTTCGCGGTAACCGCGATAAGTCACCAGCGCCACCCCGTCACTGAGTGCTTTCACCGCAAACTCCGTCATGCGGCGCGCACTGAAAGCCTCATCCTGCAACCCGGCAATCACTTGGGCCTTACTGCCCCAGACATTGCCACTGGCGCCAAATTCGACAAAGTCATCCGCCAGCAAACGTTCAAGCTGCGCGGCATCGCTGCGTATAGAGCTCTGCTGCAGCGCTTGCTCTAACGAAAACAGATGCGCTTCAAGTTCCATCAGCCTTGCCCCCATGAAATTAATCCTGTAATTTTTCATGAAATTTCTCGACATAAATTTCATGAACCAACAACAAGAACTCGCCACCCTGGCCGCGCTGATCCACGACCTGCGCAAACACAAGAAACTCACCCTGGCGCAACTTGCGCAAAAAATCGAGCGCTCGGTGGGTTTTCTGTCTCAGGTCGAACGTGGCCTGTCGCGCCCGACCGTGGCCGACTTGACCGCCATCAGCCATGCCCTTGACGTGCCCACCACGTACTTCTACAGCCTGCCCAAACCCAAGGCGGTGGATTGGGTCACACGCCCCAACGAGCGACGCACGGTGTACTACGCCAACGGCATCACCGACATCCTGGTCTCGCCGAGCATGAACGGCGCCTTTTCGATGCTCGACAGCCTGCTCGCACCCGGCGCCAACAGCGGTGAACACACCATGAGCGACCGCGCCGAGCAGGCCGGGTTTGTGCTGGAGGGCGAGTTGACGCTGTGGGTGGAAGGCCAACCGGATTCGGTCACCCTCGGCCCTGGCGACAGCTTCCACCTGGCCAGTTTCGCCCATTGCCGTTACGCCAACCTGACTGACCTGCCCGCCCGCGTGCTGTGGGTTTACAACTAGGAGCAACACCCGTGAAAAACCAGTCTTCCACGTTGCTGGCCGAAGTACGGACCTTTCGCCAGAACCACCCCGAGGTGCGTTACGTCGACCTGATCGCCCTGGACATTCCGGGGCATTTCTACGGCAAGCGCTACCCGGTGGACATGCTGGAAAAGGTCGCCGCAGGCAGCCCGCTGAAGCTGCCGCAAAATGCCGTGCTGCTCGGCGCGCAGGGCGGGCTGTTCAAGATTGGTGATTATTGCTTCCACGACGGCGATCCGGACGCCAACCGCCGTCTGGTGCCAGGCACGCTCAAGCCGGTGAGTTGGGAGTCGCAGCCGCTGGGGCAGATGCTGATCACCTCGGACGGCACCGAGGCGCCCATCGAGTTCGAACCGCGCGAAGTGCTGGCCAAGGTGCTCGAACGCCTGCAGCACAAGGGCATTCATCCGGTGGTGGCCTTCGAATTGGAGTTCTACCTGTTCGACAAAAAACTCGACAACGGCCTGCCGCAATTCGCCCGCGACCCGCTGAGCGAGGACGCCGATGACCAGCCCAACTTGCATATCGAACGGCTGTCGCGCTTCAGCGAGGTGCTCGACGACATGGCGCAAACCGCCAAGGACCAAGGCATCGATATTACGGTGATCACCGCCGAAATCGGCCCGGGCCAGTTCGAAATCAATTTTGGTCACCTCGATGACGGCCTGCGCGCCGCCGACTGGGCCGCCCTGTTCTGCCGCAGCACGCGTGGCGTGGCGCTCAAGCACGGTTACCGTGCCAGCTTCATGGCCAAGCCTTACCTGCAATTTCCCGGCAGCGGCATGCATGTGCATGTCAGCCTCTACGACGCGGCGGGCAATAACCTGCTCGCCGCGCACCAGCAGCAACCGCTGCGCCATGCCGTGGCCGGGTGCCTGGAATTGCTGCCGCACTGCATGCCGATTTTCTCGCCCAACCACAACGCCTTCCGCCGCCTGGGTGGCACGGTCAACGCGGCGACCCGCGCCAGCTGGGGCTTTGAAGACCGCGATGCGTGCGTGCGCATTCCCCAATCAGACCCGCGCAACCTGCGTATCGAGCACCGCCTGGCCAGTGCGGATGCCAACCCGTATCTGGTTCTGGCGGCGATCCTGGCAGGGCTTGAGCATGGCCTTGAAGCCAGGCAAGAACCCATCGCGCCCTTGAACGAAGACCGCCTCAGCGGCACCGACTTTCCTCTTGAGATGCTCGACGCCGTGCGCGCCATGCAACATCAGCCGGTTGTGCGCGATAAGCTGGGCGCAGAATTTGTCGACGTGTATTGCGAGAACAAACGCCAGGACCATCTGGCTTTTCAACAAGAGATCAACGCGCGGGAATACCGCTGGTTTCTCTAACACTCAGGAAGCACCGATGCCCGAGCAAAGCGCGCCAGCCCTCAAGGAAATCTTCAACGCCGAACGCCTGCAGCACATCGCCCAAGAGATGTCGGCGGTGTACCCGGCGTTCGACGCCAAGGGTTTTCTCAAGCACGCCAAGGCCGGGCTTGCCGAGTTGTCAGTGATGCAGCGCGTGGCGCGGGTCAGCGACAGCCTGCACGCCGTGATAGCGCTGGATTACGCGCAAACGCTCAAGCTGCTTTACGCCCTTGCGCCGCGCCTGAACAGCGCGTTTGTGTGCCTGTGCCTGCCGCACTACGTGGCAACTTACGGCCAGGGTGACTTCAGGCGGTCCATGGCCGCGCTCAAGTACTTCACCACTTTTGGCTCTGCCGAATTTGCCATCCGCCCTTTCTTGCTGAACGACTTCCAGCGCACCCTGGCGGTCATGCAGCAATGGTCGCTGGATGCCAACGAACACGTGCGCCGCCTGGCCAGCGAAGGCTCGCGCCCTCGCCTGCCGTGGTCTTTTCGCCTGGCCGAGGTGCAGGCCAACCCCGCGCTGTGCGCGTCGATTCTCGACAACCTCAACGCCGACAGCAGCCTGTACGTGCGCAAGTCGGTGGCCAACCACCTCAACGACATCACCAAGGACCATCCGGAATGGGTACTCGGCCTGATCGAAGGCTGGAACCTGGACAACCCGCACACCGCCTGGATCGCCCGCCACGCCTTACGCAACCTGATCAAGCAAGGCAACACCCGCGCATTGACGATCATCGGCGCCGGGGCCAAGGCCGAGGTGAAGATTCATCACCTGGCCGTCACGCCAGCCGTGATCAACCTGGGCGAACGCATCACGCTGTCATTGAGCCTCGAATCCACCGCTGCCGCGCCCCAAAAACTGGTGGTGGATTACGCCATCGACTATGTGAAAAGCGCCGGCCACAGTGCGGCCAAGGTGTTCAAGCTCAAGGCATTCACCTTGGGCGCGCGCGAACACCACAGCATTCGGCGCGAACACCCTATTCGTGAGCTGACCACGCGCAAGCACTACCCAGGCACGCATCGGGTGCATGTGCTGGTCAATGGCGAGCAACTCGGCAGCGCGGAGTTTGAACTGCTAAAACCCTGACCCAAATCAAGCAAAAGGCTCTAGCACGGGCCTTTCAGCCAGATAAATTGTCGAACAATCCTGGCCTTTGTTGTTGCGATCCATTATCATCCGGCGCCTTCTCACTGCCCGTTGGGTAGTTGTTTCAATGTGTCACCCGAGGCGCCAATGTACCGTTTGCACCGTTTTTCGTTTCACCGCTGTTTGATTGTCATCAGCCTGGGGCTGGTTACCCATCCTGTTAACGCCGCACTCCAACCCATGGTCGAAGCGCCGCTGGCCAGTGACACCGAGCTGCATTGCCACTTCAACCGCGACGCCAGCACCGACTGCACCACCACCCAGCACTACACGATCCTCAAACCCAACGGCCGCGAAATGCTCTCGCGCATTGACTTCGATTACTCCGAAGGCGACACCTTTGAGGTGATCAGCGCGCACTCCACCCAGCCAGGTGCCAAGCCGGTGGCGCTGGACGCCACGCAAATCGACACCCGCACCGCGCCCAACCCGGACCAGGGTTTCAGCCGTGACAAGCAGACCTCCCTGGCCTTCCCGAACCTGCGCGTGGGCACACAGATTCGCTTCACCGTGCGCGAACATCGCGCGGCCAAACCGCTGGTGAGTCAGTTTCACTATGCCCTCACCTTCGGCCCCAGCGCGTTCCGTCGCGACCACGTCAAGGCGCGCTTTACCGCCGAACGGCCGATCCAGTGGCGCAGTGAACTGTTCGATGGTTTCACCGTAACCCCGTCGGCCAACGGCAAGACGTTGGAGGTGGAGCAAAACGCCCCGACCTACCTCAACTACATCAACGAATCGTCCAGCGCTGCGCTACAGCGCATTCCGCGCCTGGAAGTGGGCAGCACCGTGGATCGCCAGGCGTATTTCGGTGATTTTGCCCAGCGTTACAACCAGATACTTGCCGCCAGGCTGCCTGCGCAAGCCGCCGCGGCAGTGGCTGCAGTCGGCGGCCTGGCGCCGGCAGAACAGGTGGCCGCGCTGATGCAGCACATCAACGATCACTACCGCTACCTGGGCGACTGGCGCGCTACAGAGCGCGGCTACGTGCCGTTCAACCTGGCGGAAATCGAGCAGCACGGTTATGGCGATTGCAAGGACCTCGCGATCCTGCTGACGGCGATGCTCAAGGCCAGCGGCATCAAGGCTGAAACCGCCTGGGTCAGCCGCGGCGACGTGGCATATGCCTTGTTGATTCCCGGCACCAATGCACCGAACCATGCGATCGTGCGCGCCGAAGTGGACGGCCAGGTCTGGTGGCTCGACCCGACCAACCCGGTGTTCGCCCCAGGCCAGACCTTGCCCGACATCCAGGACCGCTGGGTGCTGGTCAACAATGCTCAGGGCCAAGTGCGCGAAGAACAGATCCCGCTGGAACGCCCCGAAACCGCCCTGCGTCTGGACAAACAGGTGCACTTCGACAAACACGGCAATGGTGCCACCCAGGCGACCATCACCTTCAGCCGCCTGCCGCTGATGCAAATGAGCGTGGATGACCGCCAACAAGGCACCACTGCCACCGACCAGAACCTCTGCGCGCACTTTGGCAACGAGATCAGCGACTGCCAGATCACCCGCCAACCCACGGCCTTTGTGGTGCACGACGGCTACGCGGTTCACGCTACCCTGAACGACCAGCGTGCCCTGGAAAAACTCGCGAATGACTACGTCTATACCGATGAGTCACTCAACGGGCGCTGGGAGGGTTTCATCAACTACCGCCGTCACAATCAACAGGCCGACCTGTACCTGGGCAACCCGCAGACCTACGACTACAGCTTCACGCTGACTGGCGCGAAGATGGAAAAAGCCATCCCCGGCTGCCAGGTGCGCTCGCCCTGGTACGACCTGGACCTGGACGGCACGCGCACGGACGACGGGCTGCGTTATCACTATCGCCTGAGCCAGAAAACGCGTTGGCTGACTCACGCCGAGGTCGCGAGCGAAGCGTTTGGCAAAATGATTGACGAGGCGCGCACGTGTGCCGAACAGGTGCATCAGGTGGTAAAGCTATGAAGGCAGCGTAAACGCAAATCCAATGTGGGCACTGGCTTGCCTGTGATGGCATCCACTGGTCATGCCTGATCGACCGAGGTGTTTGCATCGCAGGCAAGCCAGCGCCCACACGTGGATCTCATGCCATCAGAGGGATGCCGGGTTGCAGGCAAGCGCTGCTCCCCACAGGTGTGATCCGGTTGCTTCAGTTGGATTCGCCAAGCAGCAACCCCTGCTCCCTTGCGCACAACTCCACCACGTAATCCCACAACACCCGCAGCCGCACCGACTTGTGCAGCTCCCGGCGTGAGCTGATCCAGTAGCTGCGCTGAATGCCCTCCGTCGGCAACAACGCCACCAGGTCCGGATCACCCGCCGCCATAAAGCACGGCAACACAGCGATGCCCAACCCCGAGCGCGCCGCCTGGTGCTGGGCGATCACGCTGGTGCTGTGGAACACCACTTTGGGGTTGCGGCAGAAGCTGCTGAGGAATTTGAGTTCCTGGCTGAACAGCAAGTCATCCACGTAGTCGATCCACGCATGTACGGCCAGGTCTTCGCGCTTTTCAATCGGCGGGTTGCGGTCCAGATACGCGCGGCTGGCATACAGCGCGAGGCGGTAGTCGGTGAGTTTGCGCGTGACAAGCTGGTCGACGCTGGGGCGTTCGAGGTGAATGCTGATTTCCGCTTCCCGGTTCAGAATGCTGACAAAGCGCGGCACGGCCACCAGTTCGACTTCCAAGCCTGGGTAACGCTCAAACAGCCCGCCCATGCGGCTGGCAAGAAACATCACGCCCAACCCTTCAGCCACGCCGAGGCGGATCTTGCCCAGGGGCGCGGCGCAATGGGTGAGTTCGTCTTCGGCCAGCAACGCGACGTTTTCCATGGCCTCAGCGTGTTTGAGCAGGGCTTCGCCAGACGGCGTCAACTCGTAACCCTGTGCGTGCTGCACAAACAGCGCAGTCCCCAGGCTCTTTTCGATGGCCT